>JAFZBM010000078.1 GCA_017561765.1 Bacteroidales bacterium
CCATGGAGACAGGCCGTACGGGCTTGAACCAGGTCGTGTACTTTTGAGGTTCCACGATCTGTTCAACAATCCGCAGGAAATGGTTCCAGATACTTATATGTCTGTCGTTCTCGTTCATTAGAAAAGACAATTCACCCGTAAGAGTAAATCGCGATTGCAAAAATGGTTGAAAAAAAAGTTAAAAAAAAACTAATTCCCTATTGTTTTTTAATTTTTAAAGCGTTAAATATTAAAGGGAAAAATCAATTTAAGCGCTTTTAGAACTATTTGTATATCAGTCAGTTAAGCATAAAGAGCAGGCTTAAATACATAGATTTCACTATAGTTGCAATTTATAATTATTCAAAATTGCTGATTTTAAGGAAAAATTGCATTTGAGTTACGCATATTTGGTAAAAAAGCGAAACTGGCACCTGGACTATTTAACAATGCTCAATTGTTCGCCCTCTATTTTCACCAAAAAAGAATCAGGATACTTTTTGCGGATTTCAACAAGATGCGACTTGGTTTCCTTGAGCGATGACTCCACTCCTATGACATACTTGTAAAGTTTCCCCGACTTGATAATCCTCGGCTTGTAGCCCATAAACGACTTGTCCTTTGAGTCAAGCAATTTGGAACCGGCGAAAATCTGTATGCCGTATTCGACCGAGCTCTCTTCTGCGGGAGTTATGTCCTTTGCCGGCGCCTGACCGACTTGAGTCCGGGCCGTATCGGTGACCTCGACATCCAGGGCAAGGCTGCCGTCATACCGTGCTTTGTACTCTTTAAAGGCATTGAACAGGCGGGTGGCCAGCTTGTCCCTGTCCTTCTCGCTCTTCAGGACGGAGAGATCGGTGTTGTTCGAGATGAAACCAAGCTCAACCAGCACGGCGGGCATCGAAGTTTTCCACAGCACGAGGAAAGGGTCCTGCCATATTCCCCTGTTTGCAGTAATAGGGCCGCCCTTGAGCTTATCCGCCACGGACTGTGCAAAGTCAAGGCTTTGCTCAAGGTTAGAGTTCTGCATCAGCTGAAGGAATATAAAAGATTCAGGATCAGACGGATCAAAACCCTGATAAGTTGTAGTGTAATCATCCTCCAAGAGAATCACGGAATTCTCTCTCTTGCACACGTCCATGTTGTAAGCGAAGAGGTCGCGGTCCTTCTTCGACGACTGGCCCAGCACATGTACGGAATAGCCGTTAGGGCCGGTCTTGGGGCATGAGTTTATATGGATGGAAATGAACAGGTCCGCTCCCGCCTTGTTGGCAATGGCCGCACGGTCCCCGAGGGCCACCGTTTTGTCCGAACTGCGGGTCATCACCACCTTCACTCCGGGGCATTCGGAATTAATCTTTTCGGAGAGCCGTTTGGCGATGTCCAGGGTAAAGGTTTTTTCGTATGATTTACCGTCCTTGCTGACGGCTCCGGGATCGGTTCCGCCATGTCCGGGGTCGATGCAGACAGTTGACAGACGGAGCGTTTGGGCCGGGGCCTGGATACACGTCAGAAAGACGGTAATGAGCAAGTAAATTGTACGTTTCAAAAATTAGTAGTATTTTTGCGTTTCGCAAATTTAACAAATTAATTGTAATTTGAGACTTTTAAAGCGACTTGTTTCAGTTCTGCTGTTACTGATACTCACGGCAAACATCGTACCTGCCCAGAATGCCGGACGGCGGGGTGCCCGGAGAGTGTTCAGCAACGCCGTGCCCAAGACGGTCCGGGAGGTTGTCCTGGATTCCGCCGGACTGGCGCGCCGCGATTCGATTCATGTCGCCGATTCACTCCACCGCATTGATTCCGCCGCGCTTAGAAGCAAGAGTTCCCTGGAAGTACCCGCCTTTTCTTCCGCAAAGGATTCCATCGTGGAGATTTTCACGGACGGCCAGCGCATGATTTACTACTACGGGGACGTGACAGTGGAATATCAGGACATGAAACTCACTGCCGCCTACATGCAGTACAACATGAAGACCGGAACCGTGTTCGCCAGGGGCGTATATGACTCCCTTGCCGGAGAATGGGTGGGCAGGCCGGTGATGACGCAGGGCGGCAAGACCTACAACATGGACGAGGTGAAGTATAACTTCGAGACGAAGAAATCATCGATAAAGAACATTCTCACCACGGAGGAAAACGCGTTGCTGCACGGAGGGAAGGTCAAGATGATGCCGGACCGGAGCATCAACATGACTGACGGAAAATACACGGTCTGCGACCTTGACCATCCCCACTACTACCTGGCGCTCACATCCGCGAAAGTCATGACGGAGCCAAGCCAGAAGACGGTTTTCGGTCCGGCATACCTCGTCGTGGAAGATGTCAAGCTTCCTTTCGTAGGCCTGCCTTTCGGATTCATACCCAAACGTCCCGAACGCGCAACCGGCCTGCTGATGCCTAATTTCGGAGAGGAGAACGCCCGCGGCTTCTACATGAAAGACGCAGGCATGTATTTCGTCTTCGGCGACTATCTCGACCTGTCCGTTACCGGAGACTACTTCACCCTCGGATCATGGGCGGTCAATGTCAACTCCAGGTACATGGTGAAATACAAGTTCACCGGCAACTTCGGCTTCACTTATTCCCATGACCAGACCGGCGAACCCGACACTCCCGACTTCCAGGAGTACAGCAACTTTGCGGTCAAGTGGTCGCATACGCAGGACTCCAAGGCGCACCCGGGCACATCCTTCAGCGCCTCCGTCAATTTTTCCTCGCCGTCAAACAGCCGGTTCAACTCCCGCTCGGTCAACGAAGCGCTCCAGAACCAGATATCATCGTCAATCTCATATTCCAGGAACTGGAACGGAAAGTTCAACCTCAGCGTAAACGCCCTGCACTCGCAGAGCTCGCGTGACTCCTCATACTCGTTCACCCTGCCGAACGTCACCTTCTCGGTGAGCACATTCTATCCGTTCAAGCGCAAGGTAAGGGTAGGCAAGGAGCGTTTCTACGAAAAGTTCTCGCTTGGTTACAGTACTACCCTGCAGAACAAGATAAACTTCAAGGCTTCCGAATTCGGGCAGGAAGGCTTCCTGGACCGTTTCCAAAACGGTATGACGCACAATTTCAGCATAGGTCTCCCGAATTTCCAGTTGCTGAAATACTTGAATATCAACCCTTCCGTCAGCTACGGGATGAACTGGATGTTCCGCAAGAGAGAATATGCATACAACCCCGAAACGGACAAGGTTGAAGAGCTGCCCAGCACCCAGTTCAACACTTTCGGCGTGACGCAGCAATATTCGGGCTCGGTGGCCATGACGACACGTATCTACGGCACCTTCAATTTCGGGACATACCGCAAGATACAAGCCATAAGGCATGTCATATCGCCATCGCTGTCAATGAGTTTCAGTCCCGAACTCGGCACTGCCGCCAACGGCTACAGGACCCTCACCTACACCGACGTCCACGGAGCCGAAAAGACCTATGACTACAACATCTACCAGGGCCAGGTATACGGACCTCCGGGCAAGGGCCGCTCGGCTACCGCAAACCTCTCGATAGGCAACAACCTCGAAGCGAAAGTGCGTGATTTTGCCGACACAACAGGCGGAGCATCCAAGAAAGTCAAGCTCATAGACCAGCTGAATATCAGTACAGGCTACAACTTCCTGGCCGACAGCCTTAACATGAGCACCGTCAACCTGTCGATGTCCACCACCCTGTTCAACAAGGTGTCTATCAGCGGAAGCGCCAGTTTCGACCCGTATGCGATAGGGCCCTCCGGCATGAAGGTTTCAAAATTCGCCATTACCCAGGGACAGGGTCTGCTGAGGCTTAACAATGTATCAGCTTCGGCGTCATACTCGATCTCCGGCGACGGCACCATCAAGGGCAACGACGGAGCCAAGGACCCCAGCAACGGCAACCGGGAAGGAGGATCGAGCGTCAACGGCGCCGCAAGCTATTATCAGCGCTACTTTTACCATCCTGTCACGGGCGAATTCATACCGGGCGGATGGCTGTATTACACTAATCCCAATGTGCCCTGGTCGCTCAGTTTCAGCTACTCTTTCAGCCTCAACCGGCAATTCAAGATGGAAGAGAACCAGCTGACAACCAAAAACAACATAACCCAGACAATCCAAGCCAACGGCAACCTGAAACTGACGCCTCGCCTTAACATAACGGCCAGCAGCGGCTTCGACTTGAAAGCGATGAAGATTACTACGACCCAGTTCAGTTTCACTTACGACCTGCACTGCTTCAACATATCGGTTTCATGGGTGCCGACCGGCAACTGGGCCTCTTACCAGTTCCGTATAGCGGCCAACGCGGCAGCACTTGCAGATATACTTCAGGTGAAGAAGAGCAGCAGCTACTGGGACAACTTTTAGCGGACAATGATACACGGAAAGAAGATAATTGTGGTGATGCCTGCTTACAACGCCGAAAAGACGCTGGAACAGACCTATGCGGAAATCCCCATGGACATAGTGGACGAAGTGATTCTGACCGACGACTGCAGCAGGGACGGAACGGTGGAGAAAGCACGCGCCCTCGGAATCAGGGAGGTGCTCATCCACCCGAGGAACCGCGGCTACGGGGGCAACCAGAAAACCTGTTACGACAGGGCGCTTGAACTGGGTGCCGACATTGTGATAATGCTCCATCCCGATTATCAATACACCCCGAAGCTTATCGAAGCCATGGCCTACATCATAGCCAACGGCGTGTATCCCGTGGTTTTCGGCTCCCGCATACTTGGCAAAGGCGCCCGCAAGGGAGGCATGCCGCTTATCAAATACATCTCCAACCGTTTCCTGACCTTTACCCAGAATGTGCTGTTGAACCAGAAGCTTTCGGAGTATCATACAGGCTACCGTGCTTTCAGCGCGGACGTGCTCCGCAAAGTAAACTACAGCATTTGTTCCGACGACTTCATCTTCGACAACGAAATGGCGGCCCAGGTATTCTGGGCGGGATATGAAATCGGCGAAGTGACCTGTCCCACAAAATATTTCGACGACGCATCTTCCATCAGCCTCAGGCGCAGTACCGTCTATGGCTTCGGCGTGCTCCGGGTATCGCTGGTATACAGGCTCTGCAAATGGCATCTGATGCGATCCAAGCTCTTCCCCGCCGAATGAAGCTAAAAGACCTGATACTCTCACTGTTCAAAGAAAAGACCCCGGATGTCCGCATCCAGGCGTTCAGGTATCTGATATCGGGCGGCACCGCATTTCTGGTGGATGCCGGACTGCTGGCCCTTCTTACCGAGGCTTTCGGCAAAGAAAGGCTGCTCCTCTGGACCGGAATAGCATTCTCCGTCGGATTGCTGATAACCTACCTCTTCAGCATTCTGTGGGTATTCGACAACCGCAGTCTGAAAAGCAGGACGGCGGAAGTGCTGATCTTCGTGCTCATAGGAGTCTGCGGACTGGGGCTGACCGAACTGCTCATGTGGCTCTTCGCGGGCAAAGCCGGCATCCATTACATGATTTCCAAAGTGATCACCACCGTCATCGTGTTTGTCTGGAACTTTGCGGCGAAGAAAATGATTCTTTTCAGAAACAAATGAAACACAGCACATTACTCATAGATCTGGGCATTATTGTTCTGGGGGCGCTTCTGTTCGTCACCGGAATAGGCGGTGTCAGGCTGTTCGACTGGGACGAAATCAACTTTGCCGAATCGGCCCGTGAGATGCTCCTTACCGGCGACTGGTTCAACGTGCAGATCAACTTCCAGTCGTTCTGGGAAAAACCACCCCTGTTCATCTGGATGCAGGCCTTGAGCATGAAAGTCTTCGGCATCAATGAATTCGCGGCCCGTTTCCCCAATGCCGTTATGGGAATAATCACCCTGCTGACGCTCTTCCACATCGGCCGCAGGACTGAAGACACCCGGCTCGGACTCCTGTGGGCGGGACTCTATGCCATATCCTTCCTCCCCTTCTTTTACTTCAAATCGGGAATCATCGACCCCTGGTTCAATTATTTCATCTTCCTGGGCATCTATTTCTTCTCCCGCTACACTGACGAGGCCGCCGCAGCGTTAAGGATGCGCCATGCCGCGCTGAGCGGGCTGTTCACCGGATTCGCCGTGCTCACAAAGGGACCCGTGGGCTTCCTCATCTTCGCCCTCACCTTCTTTGTCTGGCTCGCATTCATGAAATTCCGCCTTGCATTCAGATGGAAGGACGTAGCGGCGTATATCGTCATGCTGGCCCTGGCAGGAGGCGCCTGGTTCATAGCACTCGCCGCCACGGGGCACGGAGAAGTCATCAACGACTTCATCAACTATCAGATACGACTCTTCGAGACCAAGGACGCGGGTCACGGAGGATTCCTGCTGTACCACTTCGTCATACTGCTGTTCGGAGTCACGCCGGCCTCGTTCCTGGCGCTTTCGGCCTTCAGGCGCAAGGCGCTCCACGGAGAGGAGGAAAGCCGCAGTTCGGGACTGTTCAGATGGATGATGGTAAGCCTCTGGGTAGTCCTTATACTATTTACCATCGTACGCACCAAGATCGTGCATTACTCCTCGTTCTGCTACTTCCCTATAACCTTCCTGGGGGCATGGGCGGCGGCGAGAATGATGGACGGCAAGATCAAGTTCACAGTATTCCAGCGGGTTGCCCTGATCGTTACCGCCGTCTTCTATGGTCTGGGACTTACCGCCCTTACCCTGTTCGACCGTTTCAAGCAGCACATTATCCCTCTTGTGGATGACCCCTTCGCCGTAAGCTGCATGGAAGCCAGTTCGGAATGGAAAGGATTCGAGCCGTTCGTAGGCCAGCTGCTGATTGCCGCCACCGTTTGGTTCTGCATCGGTTTCAGCCGCCGCAGGAGCCCCGGCAGCTTCGTTCCGCTCGCTACAGGAAACCTTGTTTTTGCGATGACAGCGATACTTTGCGCCGTTCCGGAAGTTGAAAAGTACAGTCAGGCCTCGGCAGTGGACTTCTACATCGAACGTCAGGGCGAAGACTGCTATGTACAGCCAGCATATTTCAAGAGTTACGCCCAGTATTTCTATACCGGGCGCCAGCCGGAAAACAATTGCGAAGACTTCGGGTGGCTTACCCTCGGGGATATAGACAAGCCGTGTTACTTCGTGGTGAAGGACATTCCCGAACAAGTGGAGCGTCTTCGTGAAGATGCACCTGACGCCAGGTTCCTGTCACGCCGTTCAGGCTTCCAGTTTTTTGTGCGCGAAAGTCCGGCGGAGCAGTCCGATGCAGAGCCAGATGACGGCCAGCAGGACAAGGTTGAATAGCACCGTAAGTATATAATTGACATTGTGCGGCGATTCCACGTAAGGAGTCGCCGTCCTGCTTGAATCGTAGCGTGCGAATGCGTTGGAATAAATAACCACGCCGTTGTCGAAATATGCCGTAAAATGCACGTACGGGTCGGACGGGCCCATGACATATTTCATCTCGGCCCCATTTGTTACTTTTAGCAGCCTGTGGTCCTGCCCCCACGCTTCGATACGGGCGGGAGAAGCGGAGAGACGTATAAACGTAGTGTCCGCATTCAGGCCTATGTCGATTATCCGTGGCAGACCGGCGTTGCATGCATATTTGACATCCCAGTCACCGTCGCCGAAATCGGGAATGCGCATCGAGTAGAAACATCCGGCTAGCAGCGCCGGTTTGAAATCCTCATATCGCGCTGAAGGAGCCTGGATCCAGTTACAGCGGCGCGCTATCTTGCGGTGGTTGCCGGAATCGTGGCAATCGTCATTGATAAGGCAATGTGAATAATGTCCAGCGCTAAGGGCTTCATCCCAATGGCGCAGCTCCGTGGAAACGCCGGAATCGGCTTCCATGAAGCGGTAACCGGTCAGCCGGCGCATGGAATTGACGGTAGTGTGCAGGGTCCTGTCCGGGTGGTTCATTACGATGAAGTCCGCATCGTGCGAAAGATAGTCGTACTGCCACTGCTTCTGCGATACGAGTAACGGCAGAATATGATCGTACAGCAACATGTGGCGGGGATTGAACACCAGTTTATGGAACTTGAAAACGCTGTAGCCGTGCTCATACACATTTACCTGAAGTTCAGGGTCGTACGGATGGGTTGTAAGCTGGTTGTGGTTGGAAAACGCAAGTATGTCATATCCCAGTTTTTTATAGTCATCGTACACCGCGCCGGGGTATTCGGGGCACTCATTCAGGATATTGTCGACCCGGGTATGCGTATGGAAATTGGCACGTTTCCAGCCTGCAGCAGTGTCAAGCGCCGCATAAGGATTGTAAATATCCGGTCCGGAGAAGGGCTCCGGAGAGCCGAAATTATATATAGGGGAAAAAGAAAAAAGGCAGATTACTATCACCAGTACCGGAACTAATGACGCCAAAAGTTTTGCTGTAAAAAACAACACTTTTTTCATGCTGCAAATATGGTAAATTTCAAGGAAATTATTATCTTTGCACATCAAAACTTACGCACAGGCCTCTTCAGGCTCAGGCGTACAAACTTTCACTTTATGACACATAGTTTGACCGAGCTCAAAAGCATGAATCGCGGACAGCTCGAGAATCTTTCAAAAGACAACAACATTAAATTCAGCAAGAAAGCCTCTGATGAGGACCTCATATTCGGCATTCTGGACGCCGAGGCCAGAGCCGAGTCGCAAAAACCAGTACCCGAAAAGCCAAAGCGCGGCCGTCCCCGCAAGGTAAAGACGGAAGCCGTCGAGGCGCCCAAAGCGGCCAAGAAGGAGGAAGCGCCCGCCAAAGCGGCGGAAGAAGCCCCCAGGAAGGCCGAAGCTCCGGCCAAAGCCGCTGAGAGCCAGGAAGAGGCCCAGAAGCCCAAACGCGGCCGTCCCCGCAAGGTAAAGGCAGAGGTTCAGGAGACGGGAAAGCCCGCCGAGCCCAAGGCAGACAAGTCCCCTGCCGCCAAGAAAGACCAGCCTCAGCAGCAGCCCGCTCCCCAGAATGCCCCGGCCCAGGCCGCACACCACCGCCAGCAGAACGGGCAGAAGCAGAACGGACAGCAACAAAATGGCCAGCAAAACGGGCAGAAGCCAAACGGACAGCAGCAGAATGGTCAGCAGAACCAGAACGGACAGGCCTTCCAGAAACCCCGCGTTCCCGAATTCGAGGGTACAGTAGAAGCCACAGGAGTGCTGGAAATCATGCCGGACGGTTACGGTTTCCTCCGCTCATCCGACTATAACTACCTTAATTCCCCCGACGATATTTACGTCTCCCAGCAGCAGATAAAGTACAACGCCCTCAAGCCCGGAGACACTGTGACCGGCGAAATCCGCCCTCCTCGCGAAGGCGACAAGTACTTCCCCCTTGTCAAGATCAAATATGTCAACGGACGCACTCCGGAATTCATCCGCGACCGCGTTCCTTTCGACTTCCTGACTCCCCTCTTCCCGGACGAGAAATTCAACTTGCTCGGACGCGGACATGCAACCGACCCGAGCTGCCGTATCGTGGACATGTTCTCCCCCATCGGCAAGGGTCAGCGCGGCCTCATCGTCGCACAGCCCAAGACGGGTAAAACCATGCTGCTCAAGAGCATAGCCAATGCCATAGCGGACAACCATCCCGAAGTTTACGAGATTGTACTACTTATCGACGAACGTCCGGAGGAAGTGACCGACATGCAGCGCAGCGTCAAGGCGGAAGTCGTGGCTTCAACCTTCGACGAGCCCGCCGAGCATCATGTCAAGGTGGCGAACATGGTTCTGGAAAAGGCCCGCCGCCTGGTAGAGTGCGGACACGACGTGGTTATATTGCTGGATTCCATTACCCGTCTGGCACGCGCCTACAACACTGTGCAGCCTGCTTCGGGCAAGGTTCTGACCGGAGGCGTGGACGCAAACGCCCTGCAGAAGCCCAAGCGTTTCTTCGGCGCTGCCCGCAACATCGAGGGCGGCGGTTCGCTTACCATCCTTGCTACGGCACTGACTGAGACCGGTTCCAAGATGGACGACGTTATTTTCGAAGAATTCAAGGGTACCGGCAACATGGAGCTCCAGCTCGACCGCAACCTCTCCAACCGCCGTATCTTCCCGTCCGTGAACATAGTCCTTTCAGGCACCCGCCGCGACGACCTGCTGCTGGACCGTGCCAGTGCCAACCGCATCTGGATACTCCGCAAACTGCTCGCCGACATGAATCCGCTGGAAGCGATGAACTTCATGCTTCAGCTGATGGACGAATTCAAGACCAACGCCGACCTTCTGGACAATATGTCGAAGGTCTCGGCACGGGACATCAGATAAAAAACAGCCGGCTCAAAAAGCCGGCTGAATTTTTATTTCGTTCCGAAAATCCTGTCTCCCGCATCGCCCAGACCCGGTACGATGTAGGCGTCGTCGTTAAGCCTCTCGTCAATGGCCGCCACGTAAATGTCCACATCGGGATGCTCGGCCTGTACCTTGGCAATTCCTTCGGGAGCTGCCACTAGGCACATCAGGCGTATGTTCTTGCAACCGCGTTCCTTGAGCATTACAAGGGCGTCGCAGGAGCTTCCGCCGGTGGCAAGCATGGGATCCGTAACGATAACCAGACGCTCCTGGATATCCTCGGGCAGCTTGCAATAATACACCACGGGCTTGTGAGTCTTTTCGTTGCGATAAAGACCTATGTGTCCCACCTTGGCCACAGGCACCAGGTCGAGAAGTCCGTCCACCATGCCAAGGCCGGCACGGAGAATGGGCACTATTGCCAGTTTGCGGCCCAGCACGCGACTTGCCGTCATCTTGCTTATAGGAGTCTCGATTTCCAGGTCAGTAAGGGGCAGGTCCCTCGTAATTTCGTAACCCATAAGAAGGGAAATCTCTTTCAACAACTGGCGGAAATCCTTGGAACCAGTCTCCTTTTCGCGCATGATGCTCAGCTTGTGCTGAATCATGGGGTGGTCAATAAGATGCACTTCACTCATAGCATTTTTGATTTGGTGCAAAATTAAGCAAATTTTGCTATTTTTGTGAAATATGCTGAAGATATATTGCAAGAATACCGGCACCACCCTGGAATTCCAGGAGGGCGCCACCCTCGCCGAGATGCTGCCGCATTTCGAATTCGACCGCCCCTATGACATTCTTTGCGCCAAGGTCAACAATGTATCCCAGGGACTCAAGTACCGCGCATTCAACAACAGGGACGTCGAATTCCTGGACTACCGCACCTACATGGGGCGCAGCGCCTACTGCCGCTCCCTGTGCTTCCTTCTGAGCAAAGCCACCAGGGATATTTTCCCCGACAGCAAGCTTAAAATGCGCCGCCCCATCTCCAAGGGCTATTTTTGCGAACTTCGGAAAGGCTCTCCCGTAACTTCCGAGGATGTTGAGCTCATACGCCGCAGGATGCGCGAGATCGTCAAAGGGGACGCCCCCTTCAAACGTGTTGAGGTCAGGACGGAAGAGGCCATAGAACTGTTCCGCTCCCTCGGCTACGACGACAAGGTCAAGCTCCTCGAAACCAGCGGGCAGACATACATACGCTACCACACCCTTGAAGGCACTCCCGATTATTACTACGATGCCCTTGTGCCCTCTGCCGGATACCTCAAGGTCTGGGACCTGTCACAGTACGAAGACGGCATGCTGCTTCGCGTGCCTGACCGTCACGCCCCGGAAAAGCTGACCATTTTCGAGCCCCAGCCAAAGACTTTCGAGGTTTTCCGCGAGAGTCTGAGATGGAATGCAATAATGAATCTGGACAATGTGGGCGACGTAAACCACGCCTGCGAAAAAGGACACGCTGGAGAACTGATACAGGTTGCCGAGGCGCTGCAGGAGAAGAAAATTGTCCAGATTGCCGAAGAAATCGAGCGCCGCTACCGTTGCGGAGCCCTGCGCCTGGTACTCATCACTGGCCCCAGCAGCAGCGGCAAGACAACCGTCACAAAGCGTCTCAGCACTCAGTTGATGGCCTGCGGACTTCGGCCGCTGTCCGTTTCGACTGACGATTATTTCGTCAACCGCCTCGACACTCCCCGCTTCCCCGACGGCTCCTTCGATTTCGACAATTTCGACACCGTCGACCATGCGGCGATGCAGGATGACCTGGTGAAACTCCTGGAAGGGCATGAAGTCAGCGTTCCCGAATACAACTTCGTAACCGGCATGCGCGAGTACAACGGCAAGACATTGAAGCTTGGTCCCGGCACCGTCCTGCTCGTCGAAGGCATTCACGCACTCAATCCCGCACTCACCGACCGCATACCCGACGCCGCCAAGTTCCGCATCTTCATCAATACTATAGTAAGCATTTCGCTGGATGACCATAACTGCATACCTACCAGCGACAACCGACTGCTTCGCCGCATCGTCCGCGATTACAACAAGGGAGCATTTTCAGCACGCGAAACCATCAGCAACTGGCCCAACGTACGCCGCGCCGAGGTCAAATGGATCTATCCCTTCCAGGAGACTGCCGACGTGCTGTTCAATTCAGCATACCTGGTGGAATTCGCCGTCATCCGCCTGCACGCGGAGCAGATACTGGCCACCGTTCCACGCAACTGTCCGGAGTACGGCGAGGCCAACCGTCTCCTGAAATTCCTAAGTTACTTCACGCCCGTGAGCGACCGCGAGATCCCGCCCACTTCCCTGCTCCGCGAATTCGTGGGGGGCAGCAGTTTCAAATATTGACGCCGTGCGGTCCAGAGTTGCATACTTATTTGCAATACTGCTGGCATGCGCCTGCGGCAAGGAACCCGAATACATAGCTCCGGTTCTTCCGCCGGACCCCGGGACCACGCCGGAGACCCCCGTCACGCCGCCTGGCGACGCTGTTTACGATTTCAGCGTCGTCGAGAATAAATTGGACAAGAGCCTGGTGTTCACAAGCGGCACTATGCTGCGCTATTATTCCGTGATGCAGAGTTTCGCCTTGCGGGGCGACGGCTACATGTACGGCATCCAGGTTGGCACCAGCACAAACAAGTATTTGCTCAACGTAACACGCAAATGGGTCAGCAGCGATTCCGGCAAACTCTATATGCAACTGCCTTTTGCGGGGCACGGCGGGAACATGGATCTGGAAATGACCGCAAGCCGGGATTACATCTGGGTAGGCAGCTATGGCTCCTGGAACGGCACCAAATACACCAACTCCCAGACAATCGCCAGAGTGCCTTTCACCTCCGGCGGCAAGCTCACTCCATGGCAATGTACGGAGCAATACTGGGTTCCCGGACTCCGCAACGTATCTCCCGCTCTCGACCTGAAAAACGACAGGCTGCTCGTTTGGGGGCTTTCCAACTCCGAAAGTGATACGGGTTATTTCAAAGTCTATTCACTTTCCGACGCCAAGGCGCTGCCCGTCAGTGAGATAAAGCTTGAGCGGGCGCTTACATACGGAGGCGGAGAAAGCGGATTCCCGGAAACTACCGAGACACCCGTCGTCAATGCGCGCAACCTCGGATCGCTGACTCCGCTGGCAAACATAAGGCTCAACGGAGGAGATCTCGGCAACGGTTCCCATCAGGGATTTGCCCTCTTCGGAGATTATATCCTTCATCTGAGCGGCAGCGGCAACGACGACAATCCCTCCCTGCCGTCATCATCGACCCTCACCGTACTGGATTTAAGCGGAAAGATACTCGGGCGCTACAATGTCGGCGCAGTCTCGAGCAAAGAGGACCTTGCCGCCCTCGGGATTACCGATACCGGCTTCATGGAGGCCGAGGGCGTGAAGGTATATGACGAATGCCTGTACCTGGGCTACGCCACCAAGCACAGCAGTGACGACAAACGTATGGTAACCATATTTAAATACACTATAAAGCAATGATACTGAGCATACTGGACACCGACCTCTACAAGTTTTCAACGTCCAACGCATATTTCCAGCTTTTCCCGCTGGCCGAAGGCACATTTACCTTCAATGACCGCGCCGCCGAAGTTTACGATGAAGCGTTCATCGCCGATCTGAAGGCGGAACTTGCAAACCTTGCTTCCCTGTCGCTGAGTGAAGCGGAGTTCAAATACGTAACTTCCCGCATACGCTATATCAGCAGAAACTACTGGGAATGGCTGAGGGGGTTCCGCTTCGAAACGGGCAAGATTGACTGCCGGCTGGATGACGAAGGCCACCTCAAGATCAACGTCACCGACCTGCTGTACAAAGTCACGCTATACGAAGTGCCCATTCTGGCCATAGTCGCAGAACTGCGCAACCGCAGGCTGGGCGTAAAAGTCGACCTGCAGACGGCGATGGAGCGCCTCGACGCAAAGATCGAAATTGCAAATACCGACGGCCTCGTGTTCTCCGAATTCGGCACCCGCCGCCGTTTCTCTTCCGACCTGCACGACAAGGTGGTGGCGCGCCTGAAGGAAAAATGCCCCAAATATTGCGCCGGCACATCTAACGTGCTGTTTGCAATGAAATACGGTCTGATCCCTGTGGGCACATTCCCCCACGAATGGATGATGTTCCACAGCGGCGTCTTCGGATACAAGAGAGCCAATTACCTGGGACTCGAAGACTGGATCAAGGTATATGACGGAGCCCTTGGAACGGCTCTCATCGATACTTTCACCACCGCATCCTTCCTCCGGACGCTTACTCTCAAGCAGGCGAAATTGCTCGACGGCTTCCGCCAGGACTCCGGAGAGGAGAGGCAAATAGGCGACATGATTATCGCCCGGCTGGAAGAGTTCGGCATCGACCCTACCAGCAAGCTGCTCGTGTTCAGCAATGCGTTGACCTTTGAAAAATACAGAGATATCGCAGCTTATTTCAAGGGACGCATCAAGGTCAGCGCAGGCATAGGCACCAACCTCACCTGCGACCCCGGCATACCGGGATACAAGGCCGCCAACATAGTTATGAAACTCAGCCGCTGCCGCATGAGTTCCAAGGATCCTTGGGAAAAAGTCATCAAGATATCCGACGACTTCGGCAAGCACATGGGCGATAACATCGAATTCGACATCGCCACTCACGAACTGCATCTGGAACAATGATACTGCTGCTGGGAGCCACCGGCCTGTTAGGACACAACGTGCTGCAACTGCTCATACAGCAGGGGCGGCGCGTAAAGTGCATCCTGCGTGAAGGATCAGGCATAGATCCGCGTGTGCTGGCAAATGCGTCTCCAGGCCAGGTCACCCTTGTGTACGGGTCAATCCTTGACGACAGCCTGCTGAAGCAGCAGATATGGGGATGCACAACGGTGATCAATTGCGCAGGTGTGACAGATATGTCGCTTAAATCTATTGAAGACTACCGTCCGGTCAATACCGTACTGCCTCTCACCCTTGCACGCTTGCTCAGCGAGACCGGCGGAAACACCTTTATAGATGTCAGCAGCGCGAACACAGTCGATCCAGGCACTCCGGGCAACCCTGCCAATGAAAACACGCCCTTCGGCGGTCCTTTCACATGTTCCTTGTACGCCCGGAGCAAGCGTGAAAGCGAAAGCTCGCTACTTGAGTTCTCATCCTCACACAAGTATCCCCGCATAGTCATTATACTCCCCGGCTTCATGATAGGTCCTTATGACAGGAAACCGTCTTCCGGGCAGTTGCTTCTCGCCGGCTATCGCAAACCTGTCATGGCCGTGCCTCCTGGAGGAAAGAGTTTCATCGACGCCCGTGACGTAGCTGCCGCCATTGTCGCCGCAATTGACAACCCACTTGCACAAGGACGTTATTTAGCCACCGGTAAAGCATTGTCACTAAAGGATTTCTACAAATTACAGTCGCGCGTTTGCTCCTATCCGCAGGCTTGCTTCACACTCCCCCGCAGTCTGTGCTTGTTTGCCGGCAGCATAGGTGACAAGCTTGAGCGTCGGGGACGTTCCAACGTATTCACGAGCCGCAACGTCCGGCAATTGCTTGTCGAAGAATGGTACGACGATTCACGGGCACGGAAAGAATTGGGCATGCCGCAAACGCCGGTTGAGCAATCTATAAAAGACTTTTTCGCCTATCATGCTGCCAAATGAGGACATAATCTTCGCCCCCGCGTCAGGCAACGGAGGCGCCGTGTGCATTATCAGAATCAGCGGATCAGGCTGCCTGGAATTGGCGGACAAGCTTGTTCGCCTTCGTCGCGGCATCGTCGGCGACACTCCCGGATTCAGTTTGAGATACGGTGAGATTCCGGGACTTGATGAAGTATTAGTAAGCATTTTCAGAGCGCCGAAATCCTATACCGGCGAGGATATGGTGGAATTGTCCTGCCATGCCTCACAGTACATCCTCAGCGAGATTATGAATCGCCTCTCCAATGCCGGGGCAAGGGTGGCCGAACCGGGCGAATTCACACGCCGCGCATTCGTTAACGGCAAAATGGATTTGGCTCAAGCTGAGGCTGTTGCAGATATTATCTCATCATCTTCTTCAGAACAGCACCGCCTCGCCCTCAATCAGCTGAAGGGTGGTTTCTCCAAAGAGCTTTCCGACATACGCGCACAATTGCTGGAGCTCAGTTCGCTTATGGAACTGGAATTGGATTTTTCCGAGGAAGAAGTCGAATTTGCAGACCGCAGGAAACTCAAGTCGCTTCTCGATGCCTCTATCGAGCACTGTCGCGCCCTCGCGGACTCGTTCAAACTGGGCAATGCGGTGCGCAACGGAGTTCCCGTGGCCATTATCGGAGCCCCGAACAGCGGCAAAAGCACGCTTCTGAACGCTTTGCTCAAAGATGACCGGGCAATCGTATCCGACATACCCGGAACCACGCGCGACACCGTAGAAGAAACATGCGTTCTGGGTGGCATTCTCTTCCGTTTTATCGATACTGCGGGCATTCGAAAAGCATCAGATGAAATAGAGAAGCTCGGCATACAAAGAACATACAAAAAAGCCGCGCAAGCGGAGATCGTCCTGGGCCTTATCGACATAGCCGAGACGCTTGATTCCAACAGTTTTGCCGAGGCGGCAAGAGAGTTGGCCGGGCTGGTCGACACAGAGCGCCAGAATTTGATTATTCTGGCCAACAAAGTGGATTTATCAGCCGTTAACAAAAATGTTAAGGATATAAACAATTTTGTTTTGCCGGTTGATTTACAGAATGCTAACATCAGATTGATTCATCTATCGGCCAAAACCGGTCAAGGAATGGAAGAATTGGTTCAAAGCCTCATCTCCAGCACCGGAATAAGCTCCGCAAGCGGAACTCTGGTCACAAATGCCCGTCACGCCGCCGCCCTCTCGGCCACCGCCGAGGCCTTGTTGCAAGTCCGCGACGGCATGGCCTCCAACCTCCCCACCGACCTCCTCGCAGAAGACCTCCGCACCGCCCTCAACCACCTCGGTTCCATCACCGGCCACATCACCTCCAACGAAGTCCTCGGAGAGATCTTTTCCACTTTCTGCATCGGGAAGTAAGCCATCACTTGGGAGAAGACATATTGGCCTTTGTTCATAATTCGGGGCTGGTTACAGCCACAAATTTAGCCAATCGCTCACTTCAAATCGTGAAATGTCAAAGAGCTGTTTAAATAATTTGTAGTTAATGACTTGCAACGACGTCGAATCGAATTATCGCATCGGAAAGCGATTCAAATCGTGAACAAGCAAAAACGTTAGTAAAACATTAAATATTAACAAGTTATATAATCATGATGCGGATTATCGCATCGCTAGTATTTTCATATGATAAAAGGACAGATTGATTCTTAGTATCTAGAGTATAGAAGGTAAGATTTGTTCTCTGACTTGCTTGGATATCCTGCCCTCTTTAATTCCTCGCTATTTGTTTTAATAGGTATTGATTCGGAATCCTTGATGTCAAATAATCCAATAAGCCTATTTTCACCGTTGTCTATTGTGTAAAGAGCGACATGTTGTACCATCATGACCTTTCTAGTCAAAGAAACGGCGCCTTTGGGTTGTTTATTGCCATCCTTTAGTCGAACGACATAATGTCCATCGTTAATCCACGGCATGTACACGTTAGGGGATTTCACGTATCCAATCAGTACAATCTCCTCTATATAGTCATCGCTGGCCTTGTATTGAAGGCCATGCTGGGGGATAGAAGACCTTAATAAGCTCAACTTTGGATGTTCGTCATCCAGCCAGTTTTTGATTGTGTTATGTAATGCCAACTCGGAGCTGGACGGATCTTTGCTTCCATCTTCTTTTCGGGCAAAACTCGTTGGAAAAACTACGGAGAACAACCGAAAACTCGTTGGAAAAATTACGACGATTGTTTGAAAAGTCGTTTGAAAAAATGTATATTTGTTCCCGGATAACGAATCAGACTATGCTAAAAAGGAAAATAGAAGACGCTCTCATAGCGTGGAAAAACAAGCCTGGGCACAAGCCATTAGTGATTATGGGCATCCGCCAGTGCGGCAAAACGTTCATTGCGCAGCACTTTGCCGAGGCGAATTATAAGAATGTCGTCTATATGAATTTCATCAAAGAGCCGGAGCGAATCAACGCGTTCACCGGA
>JAFZBM010000079.1 GCA_017561765.1 Bacteroidales bacterium
ACTTTTTCATCCATTGCCATACATTGAATATGCAAAGATAACGCGATTATGATTATATTCGCAAGAATTATGGTAATGACGAAAAAAAGCAAGGCTTCGCGCGGAGCCCGCAAGTGCCATGGGGCGAAGGTGTTCAGGAGATTGATTTGGTGCCTTTTGTCGCTATGCCTCATAATGCTGGGCATTGTCATTTATTGCAATGTCAGGATAGACGCATATTCCAGCAAGCGCCTTTATGATAATGTTGACGATGTGCCGCATTACCACGCGGCCGTGGTACTCGGGACTTCGCCTAACGGGAGAAATGGCGGACCTAACAGGTTTTTCAATGCCAGGATCAAGGCATGTGCCGAATTATATGAATCGGGCAAGATTGACCGCATTATTGTCAGCGGAGATAACAGGCACGCATCATACAACGAACCGGTGGCAATGAAAAAGGCCCTTGTCCGGAACGGAATTCCTGCCGAAATCATTTATCTGGATTATGCGGGATTCCGGACATTAGATTCAGTCGTGCGTGCAAAGGAAGTCTTCGGCCAGGGGTCATTCGTTGTCGTGAGCCAGAAATTCCATAACGCAAGAGCGGTGTTCATTGCCGGGAAGAAGGGGATAGATGCCGTGGGATTCAATGCTGAAGATGTGGGGCTCCACTATGGCTTCGTCACACATGTAAGGGAATGGTTCGCCAGGTGCAAGGTGTTTCTGGACCTTGTAATAGGCAAACAGCCCCACTTTCTCGGTGATCCTGTCGATATAGGATGAACCCCCGCTATTGACCGAGCTGCCTCCGGACGGCTTCCAGATAGAATTCTCTCCGCTGCTCCTGTGATATTTTATACCGGATCAATCGGGAACCCGGTGTTATGCCGTCGTCCAGGTTGCAGACAAAAAGATCGTCCACGTCAGCCAGATACAGGCGGTTATACCTGATGTCCTGATACTTCTGGATACTGATGGTGTAATTCATGGTCTTCAGGGCATCCGCTTCTCCCAGATTATCCTTGCTGAAAACGAACAGCCCCATCTTGTCGAAATTGCCGTAGAAGCCGCTGCCGACCTTGGCAACCTTGCTTTCAATGATACGGCGCATAGGCAATGCCATCTTCCAGTAGGGAAGTTCCCGGATGCCTATATATTTGCCGCAGTGCAGGCCGAAGGCATAACCATATTCCAGAATGTTGTCGATATCTTCGTCCTCCTGCGTTCTGGTGAAACCGGAGAGGTCCTTAAGCAATTCTTCTTCCGCCTCGCGGCTCTCTTCCATCGCCCTGGTCACTTCGATACCGATTGCGCGGCCGTCAGGAGACTGCAGGTCCGGCCTGTCGAGATTGACCAGAGACTCGAATTCCCGCCCCAGCAGCGCCGATAGGGATATTTGTGCATATTGTTCGAAGAAACAGGTCCCGAATTTTCTGATCCGCGATTCTTCCAGTTCCTTGACAATCTTTGGCAGCAGGATCAGGTCGGCAGGCAGCCATTTGACCGAATTGATATCTTCTTTGGTAAGCCAGCGGGCGGCCTCGTGTTCATTCAGATGAATGGCCTCATTCAGCAGCGAAGACATGTAGCAATGCATGGTAAGATGGAATTTGGGATAATCCCACTCAACCGTGTACAGATATTTGTCTATGCTGATTTCAGCGTCAAGTTCTTCCCGAATCTCACGGACGAGAGCATCTTCGGGCGATTCCCCGGGTTCCATCTTCCCGCCCGGGAATTCCCACCAATCCTTGAATTCTCCATAGCCCCGCTGGGTGGCAAAAATCTTGTCCCCTTTCCGAATTATAGCGGCAACCACTTCTATTCTCATCATTCGTCCCTTATTCAAGAATAAAAACTCCGTCAACGTCAGTTATAACGGATATAATCCCGCGCCTATGAAGTCAATCAATGCCTGCGGATTGATTTTGAGCTGAAGGCCTCGTATTCCGGCGCTTACATATATTGTCTCATATAACAGGGCGGATTCGTGAATGAAAGTGGGCAGCGCTTTTTTCATGCCGACAGGGGAGCATCCGCCCCGTATGTAGCCGGTTTCCGGCAACAGCTCCTTCATGTGAATCATCGCCGCCGATTTGTTTCCGGATATCTGTGCCGCCACTTTCAAATCAATCTCCATATTTCCGGGCATCACGCATACAAAAAGCCCGTTCCGGTCCCCGCGAAGAACCAAGGTCTTGAAAACCTGCTCCAGCGGCTCGCCCAATTCCCCGGCTACATGTTCCGCCGCAAGATTGTTTTCGTCAACCTCATACGGAATGAGCTCGAACGGGACTCCGGCCGCTTCCAGCAGGCGGGCGGCATTGGTCTTCTGAAGATGTTTGTTCGTTGCCATTTCAGGACAAGGTACGCGCGATTGAATCCCACCAGCGGGCGGGAAGGATTGAATGCAGGGCGATCATGGCGCCGGCGCCCATTCCGGCACGGTAGCGGATTCGCGGACGTCTGGCTTTGACGGCCCTGACTATGGCGTCGGAGACCCGGCTGGGCGGTGACAGTATCTTGGAAGTGTACGCCCGCCTGAGCAATCCGGCCATGTCCATACCCTCTTTTTCATAAACGGTATTACGGGATGTCTTTTCAAGATTCTCGGCGGCGATAATCCCCCAGGGGGTCTTGATGCCGCTTGGTTCGATTATGCTCACCTTGATGCCGAATGGTCTGGTCTCTATACGGAGCGCATCGCTGAACGCTTCGACCGCATACTTTGAAATGTTGTACCAGCCGCCGAACAGCACCACCGCCTTTCCGGCAACGGAAGACAGGTTGATAATGCGCCCGCAATGCTGCTCACGCATGTGGGGCAGGACCAGCTGGGTGAGGCGGGCAAGTCCGAACAAATTCACCTCCAGTTGCCTGCGGGCTTCTTCGAGAGGCACATTCTCTATGGCTCCAAGATAGCCGTATCCCGCATTGTTTACCAGTACGTCGATCCGGCCTTCTGCATCGATTATGCCCTGCACGCAGCTTTTCATTGACGATTCGTCGGTAACATCCATACAGACCGGCACCACGCCCTTTTCCCGCAGCGGCTCCATCTTTTCCATCCTTCGTGCCGCACCGTACACCTTATGGCCCAGTGCGGCAAGTTTGACGGCGGTGTCATAGCCTATGCCGCTGCTGGCTCCGGTGATCAATATTACTTTCTTATTCACTGTCAGTTATTTCTTTACAGTAATATGAAAACAGTTCTGCTTTTTTTCGTATTTGACGAAGCATCGGTCGCCCTGGTCATGAAAGTCCTTGAGAACCTGACTCAATACGGCACGCAGATATTCCGGCGGTACATCTTCGTACGGGCGGCCCCGCAGATCCGGAATCTTGACGAAGCGCCAGTAAGACAGGTCGAAAGATGTTCCGTAGCGGTGGGTGGAATTCTCGGAGGCATTCACGTTCTTTTTCATGAGTCTGGCCACATCGTCTTCCGTACGGAGGAGGGAGGTGACTACCAGCTTGTTGGGATTCAGCCCTTTCGAACTCAATGAATCCTGAAAAACCCTGCCGATGTCATCCAGCAAGTCTTTAGCCTCCGGAATCAGGTAGGGGATGGAATAGGTGAGGGAATCTATCACGTAAGTATCCGTAGCTTCCAGCTTTACCAGCCGGGATTTAAGCTCTTCCGCTTCTTCCCGGTCGGCAACGGGAGATATTCCGATCAGCTCCGCCGTTTCAAGCTGGACATCATTCTTATCGTTGAATTCCCTGGCGAATTTAACGTCATAGATGCGCACCGGATGATTCTCGATCGGCCCCAATGAAAGCCACCGGCGTTCTTGGATGCATGATTTTGCACTGAAGAAAACATACAATATCAGTCCTGCGGCAGCGAGAGCCCCGGCCAGCGTCAGATATGTCTTCAAATGTCTCATGCCCGCTTATTTGCAGATCATTTCCATTGATGTGTACTGAGGCACCAGCCCCAGTGCTTCGTAGAAAGCCCTGGCGCCCGGATTACATTCCCAAACGTGAAGAGTAATGTTGTAACATCCTCTCTCGCAGGCAAATGCCCTGGCGTATTCGAAGAGAGCCTTGCCTATGTGCCTGCCCCTGGCTCCTTCGAGCACGCACAGATCATCGATATAAAGGGTGGTGATAGCGTTGAGGTTTTCGCCTGACTGGCGCTGCAGAGCGCAAAAAATATAGCCGAGCACGGCGCCTTCGGCTTCATACACGAAGACTGGTGTGTCGGGATTGTCGAAAATCTCGAGAAGCTCATGGTCGGTGTATTTCTTGCCGGTCGCCCTGAACAAGTCAGGCCGGCCGTCATGATGAACTTTAAGAACTTGCCTGAGCAGTTCGTTCACCGCTTCCAGGTCTCCCGGTCCTGCTTTCCTGATAATGTAGTCCATAACAACTAATCCACGGTAAATATACGCATTTTTAAAATAATGCGGTCTCAAGCATTGATATTCCGGAAATGAATGTTATATTTGTGGGAAATTTCTAACTTTTACCACAAATGCAGGAAAATGAAGGCAAATACATCTTCGGCGTAGTGAAGGTGGGAGACAAAGGGCAGATCGTGATTCCCCGCGACGCCCGTAAAATCTACGATATCAAACCTGGCGACGCCCTTATGCTTCTGGGTGACCAGAAGGGCATGGCCTTGTTGAAGACTGAAATATTCCAGAGCGTAATAGACCAGACCATGGAGGGTCTTACGAAATGAGAAAGCATTGGATTGACAACCTGCGCTGGGTCACTGTGCTCCTGGTGCTGTTCTATCATGTTATCTACTTCTACAACAACAAGGGCGTCTTCGGCGGAATAGGCGGTTTTGGCGACGGCCCTCAGTATCAGGATGTGGTTATGTATATCCTGTATCCGTGGTTTATGCCGATACTTTTCATCCTCGCGGGAATCAGCGCCCGATATGCACTTGAGAAACACAGTGCGGGGGAGTGGTTCAAGGCACGTACGCGCAAGCTGCTGGTTCCCGGAACCATCGGCCTGCTGGTGTTCCACTGGATGGTCGGTTACTTCAACACGGCCGTAGCGGCCAGGGATGGCGCTTTGGACGGCATGCCGGGAGTGGCCAAATATTTAATGTGGGCACTCAGCGGTACCGGACCGCTCTGGTTTATCCAGGTGCTGTGGCTTCTGTGCATCGTGCTGCTGATAGTGCGTGCGCTTGACCGTAAGGACAGGTTCTGGAACTGGTGCGGCAAAGCCGGAATCGTACCTATAATCCTTTTGGGCGTGCTGTTCTGGGCAGGGGAGCAGACCATGATAAAGAACCCCCGTCCCGAGAGTATTGACGGCTTGCTCAATCTTTACAAACCGATATTCTACCTTGTGCCGTTCCTGCTTGGCTGGTTCGTGTTCTCGCACGATGAGGTGCAGGAAAAAGTGGCGAAAGTGTGGATCCCGCTCATGGCTTGCGCAGTGATCAGCGGCGGCATCCTCATCGGCACTACTTTCGGGCAGGACAACACCACGCCTCAATATCTCGGCAGCCCTCTCAATTGTCTTTACGGCTGGCTGATGTGTCTTGCCATGATGGGCTGGTTCAAGGCGAAGTTCGACCGTACGGGCCCGTTCGCAACATACATGTCACGTTCCAGCTTCGGACTCTATATCGTTCATTATCTGGTAATCGCCGCGTTCGGTTATATGCTGAAGATGTACACGCAACTACCGCCGCTGGCTATCTATGCCATTTTGACCGTGGCGGTATTTACACTGTCGCCGCTGCTGTACGAGGTGCTGCACCGCATTCCGGTCGTCCGCTGGTGCGTTTTTGGAGAAAAGTGACATTTTTAAACTTTTTTCCAACCTTTCGGGCAGTATTTACGTCTAACAGTTGAAACCGCTCCGGAAGCGGGGAAAGTTAAACAATAAATACTATAAAAAACATGGAAGATATTTTAGTTTCATTTGTTCTGCCCGTTTGCATTTGCGTCGTCCTGCCCGTATTTATAGTCTGGCTTGCCATGCGCGAAAAGCAGAACGAGGCCAACAAAAAGGCGGAGATTATGCTCAAGGCTATCGAGTCCGGTTCCACCATCGACGCTGATTTCTTCAAGCCGCAGACCGTAAAGAAGTCCATCAAGGAAAAACTTCTTGGCAGGCTGACCGCCGCTTGTGTGACCGGCTTCCTGGGTGTCGCGTTCCTGCTGGGAGGCCTGGCCTTCAACTGGAAATTGAATTTTGGCCCTGTGATGCCCCTGCCGCTTCTGGGCAGCATCCTGCTTGCCGTCGGCATCTCGCTCTTGGTGGCATACCTGGTCGGAAAGAAGATGCTGGCCAGTGAGATAGAAGCTGAAGAAAAAGCACTCAAGGACTAAATGACACAGGAGCGGTTTATCAGCCTTGTAAAAGCGGAGCAGGAATCAATACGCCGATTCCTGCTTGCGCTGTGCAGCGGTGACTCCGCCCTTGCCGATGACATCGCGCAAGACGCCCTGGTGCGGGCATACGTGGCCTCCGGATCTTTCCTGGGTCTTTCCAAGTTCAGCACCTGGCTCTTCCGCATCGCATACAACTGCTACATCGACCATTGCAGAAAGGCCCGGCCGGAAGAAACTTCCATCGATGATGCATTAGCGGTTCCGGCCGATGACTTCTCCGATTCATCTTTCCGTTATCAGCAATTATATATGGCTCTGGACCGGCTTCCCGAAAAGGAGAAGGCTGCCATCGCGCTTTTCTATTTTGAAGACCGGAGCATAAAGGAAATATCGGCCATCATGGGAATACCGGCCGGTACCGTAAAATACAATCTTTCAATCGGAAGGACCCGTCTAAAACAGTACATGACGCTATGAATGATATAGATAAATTCTTGAGGGATAATAAACCGGTGGTGAAGGACGACCCTACATTCCTGCTGGAAACGCGGCGGAAGATGGACTCGGTCAGGGGAATCAAGGCCGAAGTGGACCGCCAGCGCAGTAATGGTCGTGTAGCTTTGATAGTTACGCTGGCTATAGGACTTGCCATCGGTGTACTGGCGACATCCATCGCTTTTCTGTATCCAGTGGATGTAACGGCGGCAGGTGAAGGGTTCTTCGACAGCGTCCGGGTTTTCCTGGACAGGTGGAAGCAGTATTTGTTTTTCCCCGTAGCTGCACTGGCGGTTGTCCTGAGCCTTGTGCTCACTCGTTCCAGGCAGATATTCATGCACAAACTATGAAAAAGATAATTGCATCTATTCTGCTTGCCGGCCTGGCCTTTACCGTCTTTGCGAAGGGTGATTGGAAGGGAAAGGTTGTGGATGAAAACGGCGAGCCCGTGGCTTATGCCAATGTGGCCGTAATTTCCAAGGCGGATTCCACCGTCGTCTGTGGTACCGTGACTGAAGAAAATGGCACATTCAATATTGTTACAAGCGAAACCGACGGCATTATGATGGTGGCGATGCTGGGGTACAGGACCCGGTATGTGACACCGGAAGAAGGAATGGTAATCACGCTGATGGAGGATACCGCTATGCTGGAGGGGTCGGTGGCTTCTGCCATAATGCCAAAGACCAGACTTTCCGGCGAGGGACTTCAGACCAATGTGCGCGGCTCGGTACTCGAGAATGTGGGCAGCGCCAATGACGTGCTTGCCAAAACGCCCGGGATAATCAAGGGCCAGAATGGTATCGAGGTGATAGGCAAAGGTTCTCCTCTTGTATATATAAACGGCCGCAGGGTTACTGACAGCTCCGAGCTGGACCGTCTGCAAAGTAATGAAATCCAAAGTATTGAAGTAATTACCAACCCGGGGGCACAGTATGACGCCACCGTGCGCAGCGTGGTGCGAATACGTACCATAAAGCGGCAGGGCGACGGCTTCGGTTTCAATTTCAATGCGTCTGACGCCCAGAGCCTCCGCTGGGACAAAGGAAACGATCCTCATGCCGCACTCAATGTAAACTACCGCACGGGGGGCGTTGATTTCTTTGCCGGTGTTAATTATGACCGCGACGCCTCTCTCCAGCTAAGCGAACTGGAGAAGGCGACATTCGGCACTCACTCTTTCCTCGAGAGCGGGGATATGGAGGGGGAACACTTTAGCCAAACCGTGTACGGCAATACTGGCGTGAATTGGCAGATTGCCGACAATCACTTCCTCGGAGGCAAGGTCGAGTGGGGCAGGCAGCTGGAAAACACTCTCCATACAGAGGTGCGGGATAATGTATTCGTGGACGGAATACTGACGGATAAACTTATCACCGTCGGCGATGATACCATAGGCTACAGCCCGTCGTACAGAATTGGCGGGAATGTCTATTATAATGGCCTTATCGGGGAAAAGCTCGGGGTGGATCTGAACCTGGACTACTATGGTACCGATGCCGCTGCCGTATCCGTTACAAAGGAGACCAGCGAAATGAGCCAAAATGCTTCCATCAGTAGCGCGAGTAACAGCAGCGGCCGTCTCTATGCAGCAAAACTCGTCTTTTCCTACCCTGTGTGGCTGGGACAGCTTCAGGCCGGTACTGAGGAAGCTTTCTCTCGCCGCTCGGACGCATATAGCATCAGCGGAGTTGATATTCCCGCTTCGTCGGCCGCGATTAAGGAAGACAACTACGCCGGTTTTGCCTCTTACGCTTTAATGCATCCCAAAATCGGCATGATCAACGCCGGGGTGCGCTATGAATATGTCCGCTATGCCTATCAGGATGCGCTCGCTCCTGCAAACGACCTTTCTTACAACTACGACAACTGGTTTCCGACAGTGTCGTATGCAACCCAGGCCGGCCCGGTACAGTTGATGCTGAACTATAGTGCAAAGACTCGCCGGCCTGATTATGACAACCTTTCCAGCGCCATCCGATATAACAGCCGCTATACCTGGCAGAGCGGCAACGCACGGCTTCAGCCTGAAATCTCGCACAATATCAGTGCAACTGCCATTTGGAAGTTCATTACGCTGATGATTAACTACACCAGGACCAACGATGCCATTATCACCTGGTCGGCGCCTTACGGCAACGATGGCGTCGTGCTGGTGAAACCTCGCAATCTTGATACTCCGTACAGGAATATGTCGGCATATGTGAACCTCACGCCCACCATAGGTGTCTGGAATCTTAATTATACCCTTGGCGTGATGCCCCAGTGGCTCAGCATTACACTTGACGATCCCCGTGAAGTTTCGGGAAAAAGGGTCGCCAGATTCAACGATAAGCCGTTATTCTTTGCCCAGCTTTTTAATACCGTCACGCTGGACGGCGGCTGGCAGCTGGAACTCGGCGGGATGGTGCTGTCCAAAGGTTATTCAAAGAATCTTTATCTTAAAAATGTTTATTGCGATATCACGGCAGCAGTTCAGAAGACTCTCTTGAAGGACGGTTCGCTCGTACTCCGACTGGAAGGAAATGACCTCGCCGGTCATGCCCGATACGATGTGGACACTGATTTCGGCAGCCACACGATCATGCAGACAAACGTGATGAACACCCAGAAGGTGAAGTTCTCCATTCGTTACAACTTTAACACCGCCCAGAGCAAATATCGCGGTACAGGTGCCGGTGCGGACAGCAAGGAAAGAATGTAGCGGGTTTTATGTATATTTGCATAAAATAACGCGAGTTGCAATGAAAAAAATATTAGTCGCTCTGCTGGCGCTTGCTGCCTTGCAGTTGAATGCGCAGGACCTGGCGCAATACAAGCGGATAGTGAAAGAGCTGAGTTCCGCCAGATACCAGGGCCGGGGGTATGCCCGCGGCGGCGCCAACAAGGCCGGGAAATACCTCGAAAAGGAATATCTCCGTTCAGGGGTAGATGCGGTAACGCTCCAGCCTTTCACTATTGACATCAATACTTTCTGTGGAAAGATGGAAATGTGGGCTGACGGCCGGAAACTCAGGCCGGGCGTGGATTTCTCGATGCGGGAGTATTCTCCGGGAGTGCACGGTGAGTTCCCTGTATATCACGTGGATACGCTGAATTATGATGCTGACGTGATGTTCCGGGACCTGGCAAGACCGGAGTATGCCAACTGTCTTGTTTGCTGCGAGTTCTGGTTCGCATATCGTCACGGCAAGGATTTCTCGCACCTGCAGAAAGCGGGGGAGTGCACAAATGCCGGCCTGATCCAGACCTGGACTTCACCCATCAAGTTCTACAAGGCTTATGGCCACCGCGTGGCTGACAAGCCTATCATCTGGGTGACTCCGGAAGCTATTGAAGGGGTCAGGAATGTCAGGGTGAATGTGGACAACGAGTTCCTTAAGGGCTATGAACTGTTCAATGTCATAGCAAAGGTTGAGGGCGAGCGCCATGACAGTTGTTATGTGTTTACCGCGCATTATGACCATCTTGGCAACCTCGGACGGCGCGTTTA
This sequence comes from Bacteroidales bacterium, assembly GCA_017561765.1. GTDB lineage: Bacteria > Bacteroidota > Bacteroidia > Bacteroidales > UBA932 > Cryptobacteroides. The sequence continues at coordinate 10,282 of JAFZBM010000079.1, forward strand.
CTATGCCGGAGCCAACGACAACGCTTCCGGCACGGCCGCTATCGTAACGCTTGCCGCTTACTATTCGAAGCACAGGCCTCCGTACGATATGTACTTCCTTTCCGTCTCCGGCGAGGATGCCAATCTTCGAGGCTCGGAGTTTTTCGCCAATAATCCCATTGTGCCTCTGGATCGGATCAAGTACCTTTTCAACATCGATATGATCGGCGACAACAACCCCGTGCAATATTGCGAGGTCAGCGACGCCGGGATGAGGGGCTTCAGGCTCTTTGAGGAGATAAACGCCGCATCCAATTATTTCAGCGACTTGAACCGCGGAGCCCTGGCCGCCAACAGCGACCATTATCCTTTCGCAAGCCGTGGCGTGCCTTGCATCTTCCTTGAAAACCAGGAAGGTGACGCATTCCCGTTCTACCATACCATTTACGACACGTGGAAGACCTCCGTTTTCGACAGCTAT
>JAFZBM010000080.1 GCA_017561765.1 Bacteroidales bacterium
CGCGGCGGTAACTTCGGACAGACCGGTAGCTTCGCCGACCACGTAGAAACCGTCCTCGGTGATGTTGTTCACATCGGGACCGGGTTTGTCTTCAGGCTTGCACATGACAACGGACAATGCCATTGCCGCTATGCCGAATAAACAGAAGATTTTTTTCATTTTTTTTAATTATTTAGTTGGTTATTAAATGTTAATATCCGGGATTCTGTGTGTAGACACCGGGAGCTCCGTCCCTTACCCAGTCGGGAATAGGGAACAGGCGGTGGTTCTCGTCGCTTGCGTTCTTGAATTCCCAGGTGCTTCCGTATGTGCCGAAGCGTATCTGGTCGTCGCGGCGGTGGCCTTCCCATGCGAGTTCGCGTCCGCGCTCGTCAAGCAGCTCTTCGTAAGTAAGCTGGTCTGCGTTGTAGGCGGGCAGGCCGGCACGGGTGTGGACCTGGTTCACGCAGTTGAGGGCTTCGGCATCGGCCTTGCCGTTGTTCTGGCGCATGCGGGCCTCGGCCTTCATGAGCAGCACGTCGGCATAGCGGTAGATAGGGAAGTCGGAGTCAGCGTGATGCTCAATTCCATTTTCGAACTGGAATTTCACGAAGCGTGCTCCCTCGCAGGAATTGGCTGCGGTAGGGTCCTGGATGGTAGTGACCTTAGGGGTGATGATGACCTTGAAATGGGAATCGGCGTGATCCCATTCCTGCACGTCGCCAGTCCAGCTGCTGCGGTTGTAGATGATAGTGGTCCAGTTGGTCTGGGTGTCGTACACGGGACCGGTGAACCACTGGGCCTTGCGTTTGTCGTTGTCCGAATACTTGTTGTAGAAAGATTCGAGGGTGCAGGGGCCATTCCAGCAGTCGGTGTTGAAACCGAACACGCTGCGCATGGCGTAATGCATGGTCATGACATGGAACATGTTGCCGTTGGCATAGACACCGTCGAACACGATGGGGAAGATTATCTCCTTGTTGGATGTGTTGTTGGTCTTGAACGCATCAAAGTAGTCGTCATTGAGCTTGTAGTACCCTCCATTGATGATGAGGTCGCAGTATTTCTCAGCGTCGGCCCAGCGTGGGGTGCCGGTATAAACCTCGGCGTTGAGATACATCTTGGCCAGGATCATGTAGGCCACGGGCCTTGTCATGGAGCCGTAGCGCACTGCGTCGTCGACAAGGGGAATATTGTCAAGAAGCTCTTTCTCGATCCATTCGAAAACTTCTTTCCTGGAGTACTGCTTGACATCCCTGGCGCCGTCGTCGATATGTACGTTGCCGTACACGTCCATGGCGAGTAGATGATAGAAAGCCCTGAGTATTCTGGCTTCAGCAATACCGGCCTTTGCGGCGTCGGAGTATTGAGATTCATCCTCGCCGACAATGATCTTGATATTGTCGATGACGGTGTTGCACTTGGTTACGCCACCGTAGGCAAAACTCCATCCGTTGTTGATGTCGCGGGTGTTGCTGCCCCATGTGTGCTGGTGCATGGCCATGGGCACGCCGGCATCGTACCAGTCGGTGCCGCGTGTGGGCACTACAACTTCGTCGGAAGTGTATTCCTGGAGGCTCCAGTAGCCTTCGCGGTACACATAGCCGTATTCACCGGCCAGCTGCGAATAGGCATTGGCGATGAGAGTCGAGAACTGCGCAGGAGTCTTGAAATAGTCCTCCTTGCGGACATCGGTGAAGACTTCCGGAGACAGGTCGGTGCAGGCTGTGAATGCCAGGCCGACGACAGCAATAATTATGGTATAAATCTTTTTCATATCCGTACTGTCATTAGAAGTTCAGGTTTACGCCCAGACTGAATGTCCTCTGGGTGGGATAATATGAACGTCCGTCGAAGCCGGGAGCGAAGCCTGACATCGAAACGGTCGAAGGGTCGTGGCCCTTGTAGCCGGTGAGCGTGAAAAGGTTCTGGGCGTTGAGGAACACTCTGCAGCTGTGAATATATTCGCCGAAGACTCCGCTGAGCTTGGGAGTCCAGCCTATGGTGAGGTCGTTGAGCTTCAGATAAGACGCATCCTCAAGATAGAAGTCGGAGAACTGACGTAACGAGGCCTTTGAAATTTCGGGATTCTTGATCCAGTTGGTAAGGAGGGCGGCATCGCCGCTGAAAGACGACAGGAGCACGTTCTCAGTACCGCGGGTGTTCTCGTAGAAGTAGCGGGTCTCATTGAAAAGGAGGCCTCCGATCTGGCCGCGGAAGTTGAGTGCCGCGTCGAAGTTCTTCCATCTGATGGTGGTGTTGAAACCTCCGGTCAGCAGAGGGAAGGCGTTGCCGAGCACCATACGGTCGCTCTCTGTGGGGCTTGTGGTGTAGCCGCCTGCGGGGGTCTCGAAAACCCACACGCCGGTATCCTGGATGCCCACATACTTGAAGCCGTAGAAATTACCCAGAGCTTCGCCCTCGACAAGCCTTACAACATAGTTGCCGGTCTCTCCGTCGCCGGAAGATATGTAGCCGTCATTCTTGTAAGATGCGATGAGTTTGCCTTCCGCATCGTAATTGCCATATTGCTCGCCTGTGATGCGCACAACGCGGTTGCGGTTCCATGCGATGTTCATGCCGGCTGCCCACTCGAAGTCCTTGGTCCTCTTGATGATGCCGTTGAGCATGAACTCGATACCGTAGTTGTGGATCTGTCCGTAGTTGTCCCATTTCTTTGCGGATACGTTGCCGCCGGTGAGGGGCACGTCGTATTCGTACAGCAGGTTGGTAGTGTTGCGGAAGTATCCGTCGAGGGAACCGGTAATGCGGCCCTCGAGCATCGAGAAGTCGAAACCGAGGTTGGTTTCGCGTTTCTCTTCCCAGCGTATGTGCTCGTTGACATTGGTCTGGGGGCCCCAGGGCTGGACGAATTCTCCGTCGGAGAATATGTAGTCGCCGCCGGGACCTACCAGCATGAGGTAGAGATAGGAACTGCCCGGCATATTACCGGTCACACCGTAACCGGCACGGATCTTAAGTTCGTCAAGCCAGGCTATGTCCTTCATCCAGTCTTCTTCGGACATAATCCAGCTGGCGGACACTGCGGGGAAGAGACCCCAGGGGCCAAGCACCGGGTTGGCCTTGGCTCCGAACTTGGAAGAACCTTCCAGACGGGCGCTGGCGCTAAGGAAGTACTTGCCGGCATAGTTGTACATGCCGCGGATAAAGAACGAAGCAAGCTTGTCCTTGTATTTATAGCTGCCCTGGCTGGCGTCGGCCGCCTTTCCGGAGAGCTTACCCTTACCAAGGCCGAGGTTGTTGTAGGTTATCTGGTCCAGGGGGAAGATGGTGTTCATCACGTTAAAGCCCTGGGAGATATTGGTCTGGTAGCTCTGGCCGAGCAGGAACTGGTAGTTGTGCTTGCCGGCGCTGCCCATGTAGTTGAGGGTGTTCTCCACGACCTGCTGGGTGTTGGAGCCGTAGCTCTGGTTGGCTACGCCGTTCTTTCCGGATACGGCACGCAGGGTGCTCATCTGGTATTTTCCGTTCCAGGTGGTGATGTCCTGAATTGAATAAGCCGTGGTGAATTTGAGGCCCGGGATGATATTCAAAGTTGCCCTGACGGATCCGATTACGGTCTGGTCCTTCTGCTGGTTGGTGGTCTGCTCAATGTCCGACACAGGGTTGCGTGTGTAGAAGTTGTCGGACTCGTAGAAACCGCCGTACTGAACGTATTTGGCATCGTCGGAGCGTATAGGCATCGTCGGGTTGGAACGGATGGCCTGGTTGAAGTTGTCGTAGTTCGCCCAGTCCTTGTTGGCCCTCTGGTAAGCAAAGTCGTAGGAAATGTTCAACTTGTCCTTGAGAGCTTTCTGGTCGGCTGCGAAACGTCCGGAGATTTCGTCGAAGTCGGATTTCTTGGCCACACCCTGGAGGTTACGGTAGCCGACGGAGGCCCTGTAGTTGAAGTTCTGGGTTCCGCCGGTGAGCGAGAGGTTGTGGGAGTGAGATACGGGATTGCGTGAAATCGCCTTGACCCAGTCGGTGTCGGCACCGAAATCGGAACCAAGGCCGTTGGCCACCATGTGCTCGCGGTATTCAGCCGCATTGAGCACGCGGGGCACATTGGTGATGAAGCCCACGCTGGCATTGCCGCTGTACTCAGCGCTGAAAGCGCCGTCCTTGTTGCCGCGGCGGGTCGTGATGAGGATAACGCCGGCATTGGCACGGGTACCGTAGATTGCGGCTGCGGAACCGTCCTTGAGGATATCGATGGACTCGATGTCGGCAGGCTGTACCGATGAAAGGTTGCCTCCGGGCACGCCGTCGATAACGTAGAGAGGTTCGGTGGATCCGTTGAGGGAGCCCACACCGCGCAACTGCACGTTGTAGCTGTTCTGCGCCGGGTCGTCACCGCCGTTCTTGATGACGTTCAGACCGGCCACCTTGCCCTGGAGCAAGCCCATGGGGTTGGCTACGCCGCCCTTATTGAAGTCGTCAGGCTTGAGGGACGACACGGAACCGGTGACTTCCTTCTTGGACTGGGAGCCGTAACCGATGACCACGACGTC
>JAFZBM010000081.1 GCA_017561765.1 Bacteroidales bacterium
GACCACGAGGGACTGGACAGCCTCCCGGCGCTGTCGGAGAGCCGTTACGTCAAGCATATACGATTCGAGCAGCCGCTGCAGGTCTGCATTGACGGCAGGAGCGGAAAAGCGGTTATAGCTTATTAGTTATTAGCCTGGCCCAGGGTGCGCTTGCGGTAGCGTTCGAGGGCCAGTTGCTGCATGTCGCGGACCTCGTCCCTTTCGTCGACAATCTCGTTGCCGAGAATGGTCTCAATTACATCTTCCAGGGTCAGAATGCCCTGGAACGCGCCGTATTCGTTGATAATCACGCTGATAGGCTCGTCTTTTGAGATCATTTCATCCCAGATGACGTCCAGCGTGGTCTCTTCGGGGAAGGAAGCAATGTCGCGGCGGATATCGCCCAGGGTAACATCCGATTTATTCTCCGCAATAAGCTGCAGGGCCTCCATTCGCAGTATGTATCCGGTGATGTACTCGTCGTTGTCGGCAAATACAGGTATGCGGCTGTGGTGCAGGTAGCGCTTGTCTTTGTAGAAGCGCTTGAGCGTCATGGCCTCGGGGGCGATTGCGCACACTACGCGGGGAGTCATGGCGTCGCAAGCCTGCATCTCATCAAGGGAGATTATATTCTGGATTACTTCATTCTCATCTTCGTCCAGCTCGCCGGATTCTTCCGCCACGTCGGCAAGCGCCCCCACTTCCTCGCGCGAAACGGTGGAGTCGCTATCCTCCGGGGTGATGTGCTTCTGAAGCCATTCTACCGCAATGACGATGGGGTAGAGGCAGAAGATCAGCATTCTTATGGTCCTGGCGGTGAAGCCCATGAGGCTTTTCCAGCGGGCGGTGCCGAGATTCTTCGGTATGATTTCGGCGAAGACCAGGATAAGTATGGTGGTGACGATGCTGACCAGACCGAACCAGGCGGAACCGAACACCAGGGTGGCCTGGCGTCCCACGCCTGCCGCGCCGATGGTGTTGGCGATGGTGTTGAGGGACAGTATCGCAGCCAGGGGCCTCAAAGTGTCGGTTTTGTACTTCTTCATGAGCGTGGCCGGCTTGTAGCCGTCTTCTTCCCGCATCGTGATATATGAAATCGGGGTGCTCATCAGCGTAGCCTCCAGCACGGAGCAGAGGAAGGAGATGAGCATTGCGCCCAGAAGAAATACAAACAGTAAAACCATATTGACTGCAAATATAAGTGATTATTTGCAGATTTTAGCTACATTTGCAGACCTAGTTATGCTAAACCATTTATTAGTAATCGCATTGGTCATGTCCTCCCCGGCATTCGGGGCAGTGATTCCCTCCGAGTTGCCAGAACGTTCCGATACGGTGCTTGTAGAGGATGCCACCTCCCTGATACGTCCCGGATACAGGGGGCTTGCAAAGGCTTTGACCTTTTCCCCTGCCAGTATTCCCACTGTCGGAAATGACATAGAAATAATAACCAACGGCCTGCATTACAAGGAGCTGCTGATGCAAGACTACCGTTCGGCGCGTGATTACATAGAACTTGAGACGTTCCTGTTCGGCAGCGACACTTCCGGACGCGTTTTCAAGAAGCTCCTTTCAGAAAAAGTCAAGGAAGGTGTTCCGGTGCGCTATACTCATGACAATTTCGGCAATCTCTTTGACAACATTTTTGACGGACGACCGTTTTTCAACGGGTATTACACATCGATGAGAAAGGATGACGGCGTCAATTTGCGGAATTTCACCCCGGCGCGGCGCCTGAACGACGGCCTGTACCCAATGTCGTCCCGCAACCATCGCAAAATCAGTGTGATAGACGGCAAGGTCGCATATGTCGGGGGAATGAATATAAACGACGGCAGTCTGGGGGCCTGGGAGGATACCCATATACGTGTCACGGGCCCCGCAGTGATGAGCCTGCGTGCCCTCTTCCTGCAGAACTGGAACATGCTTGCCAAGGGCAAGTCCGGACGCATCCCGCTTAATCTGGTGAAATCCGACTCCGTGCCGACAGGGGAAGGTCCTGTATTCCAGGTGTTCGCCGACGGCCCCGACATGCCGGCGCATTCGGTTCAGGACGCCCTGATCTGGACGCTTGACAACGCATCCCGGTATGTATACATAGAAACGCCTTATTTCATGCCGACGCGCGTTCTCGTGAAAGCGATGAAACGCGCTGCCGCCCGTGGAGTTGACGTGCGCCTGCTCGTGCCCAGGGATTGTGACATTGTCGCCGCGACGCCGGTGAACCATTCATTCTATAAAGCTTGCGTACGCGGGGGAGTGCGGATTTTTGAGCGTGTCGACCGATTCGTCCACAGCAAAGTGTTCGTCGCCGACGATTATCTGTTGTACATCGGTTCATCGAATATGGACACCGTCAGTCTGCTGAAGCTCTATGAAGCCGGAGCCATGATATATGACGAGAACAGCGCGACAAAACTGGCACGTTCTTTCCTGAACGATATTAAAGGCTGCGAAGAAGTCACAGAAGCGACATTCGCCGGCTGGTCTTCCAAGGAACGTTTCCAGCAAACCATGCTCAAGCCTTTCGCTTTCTGGCTATAACCTTCCAACTAAACAGATTCTTCCTGAAGTAAGCGGGGACCACGGGGACTTCGCTTCGCTCATCCCTCCCGCAGCGCTGCGCTTGCGGGCCCCTCCCGTTCACGTGGTCACGGGCGGCCACGGTCCCCGTGGCCCCCGCTTACTTCAGGAAGAAGTGAAGATTGAAGATGTTTAGTCCTTGACAGTGGCAAGGCCTTCGCGGACCTGGGCTTCGATCTCGTCGCAGAGTTCGGGATTGTCCCTCAGCAGCTGCTTGACGGCAGCCAGGCCCTGGGCGAGCTTCTCGCCGCCGTAGCTGAACCAGGAACCGCTCTTGTGGATTATGTCCAGCTCGATGGCCAGGTCGGCGATTTCCGCCACATGGCTGATACCCTCTCCGTAAACGATGTCGAATTCGGCTTTCTTGAAAGGCGGCGCCATCTTGTTCTTGACCACTTTCACGCGTGTGCGGTTGCCGGTGGCTTCGTCCCCGTCTTTCAACTGGGTGATGCGGCGCACGTCGATGCGCACCGAGGCGTAGAACTTAAGGGCGTTGCCTCCGGTAGTAGTCTCGGGATTGCCGAACATGATGCCTATCTTCTCGCGCAACTGGTTTATGAAGATGCAGCAGGTGTTCGTCTTGGAGATGTTTGCCGTAAGTTTGCGCAGCGCCTGGCTCATCAGGCGGGCCTGCAGGCCGACTTTGTTGTCGCCCATTTCGCCTTCGATTTCGGCCTTCGGCGTAAGGGCCGCCACGGAGTCTATGACTACAATGTCGATGGCACCGCTGCGGATTAGATTGTCGGCAATCTCAAGAGCCTGCTCTCCGTTGTCGGGCTGGCTGATGAGAAGCGTTTCGAGATTGACGCCGAGAGCCTGTGCGTAACTCCGGTCGAATGCGTGTTCGGCGTCGATCATTGCGGCGATTCCGCCCATCTTCTGGGCTTCCGCAATGGCATGGATGGCAAGAGTGGTCTTGCCGCTTGATTCCGGTCCGTAAATCTCGATGATGCGGCCCCGGGGGTAACCACCGATGCCGAGTGCGTGGTCGAGGGCTACCGAGCCGCTCGGAATCACCTGGACATCCCATTGTGGCTGATCTCCCAGCTTCATAATCGTTCCTTTTCCGAAATCTTTCTCGATCTTGTCGATCGTGGCCTGCAATGCCTTCAATTTGGCGGCATTGACGTCGGAGGCCTGTGTTTCAATTTCTTTAGCCATAACGTGTGGTTTTAATATTTACGATTACAAATATAAGAGAAAAATCGTTATTTTTGTAAAATGAAAACAAAGTTGCTCGGAAAAACTCCGGACGAGTTGGCCGTCCTTGCAGCCGGATGCGGACTGAAGCCCTTTGTGGGCCGTCAGCTTGCAGAATGGCTCTATGTAAAGAGGGCCTCCACATGGGAGCGGATGACCAATATATCCAAAGCTTCCAAAGCCCGTCTGCAGGAGAATTTCGAGCTCGGGACCTCGGCTCCTTCGGCATCTGCGGTATCCCGTGACGGTACCGTCAAGTATTTGTTTCCCGTCGGGGAAAACGAGTCTGTGGAGGCCGTAATGATACCGGACGAGGACAGGCGCACCCTGTGCGTCAGCTCCCAGGCCGGATGCCGCATGGGCTGCAAGTTCTGTATGACGGGCCGTCAGGGCTGGCACGGGAACCTGGACGCCGCCGACATACTCAACCAGTTCATCAGCATCCCGGAATCCTCCGGACTCACAAATGCCGTTTTCATGGGGATGGGGGAGCCGCTGGACAACTATGAAGAAGTGCGCAAGGCAATCCATATCCTGACTGCGGAAGACGGTTTCGGGTGGAGCCCCAAGCGCATAACGCTCAGCACTATAGGCGTGCTTCCCGTTCTCCGCCGTTTCCTTGACGAGGAACGCTGCCACCTTGCGGTGAGCCTCCACAATCCTTTTGCCGAAGAGCGCCTGTCGCTTATGCCTGTCCAGAAGGCATGGCCGCTGGAAGATGTGGTGGAGCTCATCAGACAATATGACTTTTCCGGACAGCGCCGGGTGAGTTTCGAGTACACCATGTTTGCCGGCTGGAACGACGACAAGCGTCACGCGGACGCCTTGATACGTCTGCTCGGCGGACTGGAGTGCCGGGTGAATCTCATCCGCTTTCACAAGATCCCGGATTTCCCGTATGACTGTGCGCCGGATATACGGATGGAAGAATTCAAGAACAGATTGAACAATCACGGAGTAGTATGTACCATAAGAGTTTCAAGAGGCGAGGACATTCTCGCGGCCTGCGGAATGCTTGCCGGACAGCATTCGCAACAATAGCAGCATTGTTTCTTGCCGTTCCTTCGGGCGGTCAGGAATATCCCAACGGCCTTTCCATCGACAGCGTTGACCCGCAGGCGGACGCCGTTATCATTGCCCGTATGCGCGAACGTATGGATTCCATCCACATGACCCAGCACAGGCCGACCGTCGCGCTGGTGCTCAGCGGCGGCGGGGCCAAAGGTTCCGCCCATGTGGGCGTTATCCGCTATCTTGAAGAACAAGGCATACCTGTGGATATGATATGCGGCACCAGTATGGGCGGCCTCGTGGGAGGTATCGCTTCGCTGGGCTATAATTCCGCATTCATGGACTCCCTCCTGCGCAACCAGGACTGGGGCGTCACGCTGACGGACAAGATAGATCCGTCCTATTTCTCCTATACCCGCAAGCGTTACAAGGAAACCTACGTGGTGTCTATCCCGTTCCACTATGCCAAGCGTGATTTCCAGTCCAGGATAGACGAGCAGGTCCAGTATTACGGTACCGGATCCCGTACTCCTTTCGGCGAGAACAACTTCGCCAGCTCCCTGCCTTCGGGATATGTGTACGGCTTCAATGTGAACAATCTGCTGTCCAGCCTCTCGGTTGGATATCAGGACAACATGACCTTCGACAAACTTCCCATACCTTACTTCTGCGTCGCCGCCGACATGGTCAGCCTCAGGGCCAAGAACTGGTCGTCCGGCTCCGTAAAGGAAGCGATGCGCTCGACAATGAGTATTCCGGTGATGTTCAAGCCCGTCCGTTCCAGGGGTACCATCCTGGTGGACGGCGGCACACGCAACAATTTCCCGGTTGACATTGCTCGTGCCATGGGGGCCGACATAGTCATAGGCGTGGACCTGTCCGACCAGGAGCGTTCGTATTCACTTGTCAACAACCTGGGCGATATAGTGATGCAGTTCGTTTCCATGCTGGGCAAGACCACTTTCGACAAGAATGTAGGGGAGACGGACGTCTTCATCAAGCCCGTGCTCACCGGATATAACATGTTGAGTTTCACCCCCGAAGCAATCGATACCATGATCCACAGAGGCTATGTTGCCGCGCGCCTTAAAGCGGAGGAGCTTGCCGAGGTCAAGGAACTCACCAAGGGCGCCGTCACCACACTCCAGGGCCCTCCCGCCGTGGACATCAACAAAACTCCCGTGACGGTTCAGTCCGTGGAATTCCAGGGCCTGACCAATGCCGAGTCCCGCCTTCTCCAGCGTAAAATTAAAATAAAGGCAGGTGAGACAGTGGACAAAGCCAGGATGGATCATGTTATGTCAATGCTTCAGGCGACTGGGAGTTTCTCTCAGGTGACCTACAGCATACTTGGACGCGAGGAACCATACAGTCTGGTATTCGACTGTGCCAAAGGTCCCCGCCACCAGTTCGGCATGGGCATACGTTTCGATACCGAAGAATGGCCGGCCTTCCTCTTTAACGTAGGGTTCAATGCTTATAAGCTCAGCGGCTTCAAGATGGATATAGACGCCAAGGTGGGTCGTAACCAGAGATTCGGCATACGCACGGCCCTCGACCTTACCTGGCTTCCTACCATCAACCTTGAAGCTTCCGTCAGGAATGTATCTTCCACTTTGTACACGCAGTTGGACAAGGTGGGTTCCGAGGCGCGCTGGTGGGGTCATACCGAGAAGGTTTACCTTTCGAATATGAGCTGGTCATTTGTGGATTTCAAGGCCGGAGCCCAGTACAGACAATTCTTCCTGCCTTACGGTACCACGTATGGGGCTTCGGTATATGACATCAGCTATGACCTGGCGACAGGAGCCTATCTGGGATTTTTCGGAACGGGTGCCATATATTCTTATGACCGTTCCTACTATCCCACCCGTGGAACCAATTTCGTATTCGGTTACGATTACGATTTCAAGAAGATAGGCGTTGACAACTTCACTCCGTTGCAGACGGCCTATGTCAACTACAGCGCAGTCTGGCCTATTACCAGCTGGCTTGCGCTCGTGCCCGACGCGCATGCCCGGGTGCTGCTCGGCAGTCCCTCGAAGCCTGACGACATGAGCCCGGTCGATCCGGCATATTCTATTGCCCACCAGAATTATGTCGGCGGTTTTTTGGCTGACCGCTATATCGACGGGCAGCTTCCGTTCATAGGTTTCGGCGATGTCTATCAGGCCGGCACTTACGCATTTACCGCCGGCCTCGGACTTCGTCTGCGTTTTGGCAGGCACATTTTTGCGACTGCCACGGGAGGCTATTTCCGCGAAGCGAATACGGTGGTTGATTTCCTCGACTCGTTCGAGCCTACTTTGCTGGGCGCCGGTTTCGAATTAGGATACACAACCCCTATCGGTCCTATCAAGGTGCTTGGCACCTGGTCCGACCGCTTCCATTCGCTTAAAAACGACACCGGACTTTACATTTCGTTCGGTTTCGACTTCTAGTATGGACGAGGGGAAGAAAAAGATCCTGAATCGTCTTGAGGCGTTGTGTTCCAGGCGGGAATACTGCCGGAAAGATATCCGGGCCAAGGCGCTCAAGGCTATGGACGGCGATGCCGGAGCGGCGGAGGAACTGGTAGAACAGCTGGTAACCGACAGTTTTGTCGATGACGCCCGCTACGCTGGCGCTTTTGCCCGCGAAAAGGCATGCCTGGACGGCTGGGGCCCGGTAAAAATACGCTTCGCCCTGCGCGGGAAGGGGATCGAGCCTTCCGTTATCGACGATGCGCTTGCATCGCTTGATCCTGAACCGGCCGGAGCGAAACTTGGCAGGCTGCTGGAGGCCAGGGCGCGCAGTCTCGAGGGTGACCCGCAGAAGAAATTGAAGCTTATTAAGTACGCGCTCTCGCGCGGATATGAATATGACCAGATCAGAGACTATATATCTCTATACTGACGGAGCGGCAAGCGGGAATCCCGGCCCCGGCGGCTGGGGCGCCGTGCTGCGCTGCGGGACTTTGCGAAAGGAGATGAGCGGCGGTTTCGCCCTCACTACCAACAACCGCATGGAACTGCTGGCAGTAATAAAAGGCCTCGAAGCCATCAATTGGGAGAGGGCTACGGTGGAGGTATGGAGTGACTCTCAATATGTGGTCAATACGGTTACCAAGGGCTGGAAGCGCAAAAAGAACGGCGATTTGTGGGCTCGTTTCGATGCTCTTGCGTCCGGTTTCAGGCTTTCGTTCCATTGGATCAAGGGGCACGCCGGACATCCTGAGAACGAGCGTTGCGATACACTGGCGGTGGAGGCTTATTCCAAGCCCGATCTGCCGGCCGATGAAGGATACATAAATTTGAATCAAGATATATGCAAAAGCGAAAACCAATTGTGGGAATTACCCAGGGTGACTCCAACGGAATAGGATATGAGGTCATCATAAAGGCATTGTCGGATCCCAGGGTGCTGGAGTTTTTCACTCCTGTGGTGTACGGATCATCGAAGCTCTTCGGCTTTTACAAGAAAATGATCCCCGAAATAGAGCAGCTCGACTCCAACGTCATCACTTCTGCGGCGGATGCCAAGCCCAAGCGCATAAACATACTTAACTGTTTGCCGGACAATGTGTTCGCTGAACCGGGGCAAGCCACGCCGGAATCGGCAAGGGCAGCCATCACTTCATTGGAACGCGCCGTTGAAGACATCAAGGCCGGGCTTCTCGACGTGCTGGTTACGGGCCCAATCAACAAAAAGGCCATGTCGGGCCAGGGCTTCGGTTTCCCGGGGCATACCGAGTATCTGCAGCAGCAGTTCGGTGTCCATGACGTGACCATGCTTATGACCAGTCACAGGCTGCGCCTTGGCGTAGTGACGGGGCATATCCCCCTGAAGGATGTCGCAGGCTCCATTTCCAAAGATAAAATAATCAGCAAACTGCGCTTGATGGACCGTTCCCTCAAGGAAGATTTCCGTATCGACCAGCCCCGGATCGCCGTGCTCAGCCTAAATCCTCACAGCGGCGACGGCGGTCTCCTGGGTACCGAGGAGCAGGATATTATTATTCCCGCAGTTGCCCAGGCCACTTCCGAGGGGATACTTGCCTTCGGCCCGTTCTCGCCCGACGGTTTCTTCGGATTGAGTCATTACGAGAGGTTCGACGC
>JAFZBM010000082.1 GCA_017561765.1 Bacteroidales bacterium
CCAGCTCGCCCATGTCGATGGTTACCAAATGGCATACTCCCATACTTTGCATCCACGGGATGATGGATTACCGCATCCCTTATGAGCAGGGCATGGCGGCTTTCAATGCGGCGCAGATGATGGGCGTGCCAAGCAAGCTTGTGATCTTCCCCGAAGAGAACCACTGGGTTCTCCAGCCGCAGAATGCGCTGTACTGGCACAGGACTTTCTTCGACTGGCTTGACCGCTGGATGCATTGATGGAAAACTGGCAGGAAAGGAGCGCGCTTTTACTTGGAACTGAAGGGCTTGACAAACTCTCCGGCGCCCGGGTTGCCGTGGCCGGTCTGGGCGGCGTCGGAGCGATGGCCGCCGAGATGCTTGTCCGGGCCGGCGTCGGGCATATTGTCCTCATAGACGCCGATACTGTCAGCGAAACCAACATTAACCGCCAGCTGCCTGCTCTTCACTCGACCATAGGCCGCAGCAAGTGTTCCGTGATGCGCGGGCGCCTGCTGGATATCAATCCGGCCCTTGACCTGACATGCATCGAAGATTATCTGAACGAGGAGAGTATCCCCGGCATCCTCGATGCTGCGGCTCCCGTATGCGTGGTTGACGCCATCGATACGCTCAGTCCCAAGATTGCGCTGATCCAGTATTGCCTATCCAGAGGGCTGTTCCTAGTGAGTTCAATGGGGAGCGGCTCCAAGACCGACGCCACCAAGGTCCGCCTTGCCGACATTTCGGCCACATTCCAGTGCCCGCTGGCGCACATGCTGCGCAAGCGCCTGCACAAACTGGGCATCACTACGGGCTTTCTTGCGGTGTTTTCCACGGAACGGCCCGACCGTTCGTCCGTGGTGCTTGAAGAGAGCCGCAACAAGAAGTCGCAGACCGGCACCGTGTCCTATCTCCCGGCGGTTTTCGGATGCGTATGCGCGCAGGCTGTGGTCCAACATATTGTAGGAATCGAAGTTAATTGCTAACTTTGCAAGTTATGTTTACTGTCAAGGAAGTTAAAACAAGGTCGGAACTGATGGATTTCATCAAGTTCCCCGACAAGCTTTACAAGGACTGCGCCCAGTATGTCCCGGCTCTCCATTTCGATCAGGTGCATTCGCTCACCAAGAGCGCGAGCCTCGAATACTGCAAGCGGAAGATGTGGCTTGTCAAGGACGGCAGTAAGACAGTGGGCCGTATCTGCGGCATCATCAACCCCCGCTACAACGAGCGTTACGGCACTAAAAGGGCGCGCTTCGGCTGGTTTGACTGCATCAACGACCTTGAAGTGGCGCGTCTGCTCATATCCACAGCCGAGAAGTGGGCTGCCGGCGAAGGCATGGACGAGATTCACGGTCCCCTGTATTACAACACCCTGGGCAAGCAGGGCATGCTTGTCGAAGGATATGAAAACATCCCGCCCTTCAACTGCATTTATAACTTCCCGTATTACAACGACCTGATGACCGGGCTGGGCTTCGTGAAGGAATGTGACTGGCTGCAGTACAAGATGGTGGCGAACCACGGCGTTCCCGACAAGGCGCGCAGGGTGGCAAAGCTGGTGGAAGAAAGATATAACCTGCATTTCGGAAGTCTCGACGAGCTTCGCAAGGACCGCAAGATGATCCACAAGTTCTTCCGGGTTTACAGCGACAGCTTCTCACAGACGGTATATAACTTCATTCCTTTCACCGATGCGGAAATCGAGGAGGAGGCGCGCATGTCCCGCCGTTTCATTTCCGACAAGGTCAGCTGCGTGCTCTTCGACGAACACGATGAGATAGTGGCCTTCGGAATATCCTTTCCAAGTATCTCCAAGGCCCTCCAGAAGGCGCGCGGGCATCTTTTCCCGTTCGGCTGGTATCATCTGATGAAGGCTATGAAGGACTACGAGACGACGGACCTGATGATAAACGGCGCCGTGCCCGAATGGCAGAACAAGGGAGTTTCTGCGGTTTATTACAAGGAGATGGCTGACAAGGCTGCCAAGATGGGCAACCGCTGGGCCATTTCCAACCCGCAGGTGGAGTCCAACAGCGCGGTGAACATATGGAACAGTTACGAGCACGAGCCTTTCATGAGGCGCCGTTGCTATATCAAGAAAATAGGAGAATGATTTATGGCGGAGAATACGCTTCTTGAAAAAGTACTTTCACTCGAGGGAAAATTCAAATCCATCCAGGACCAGCTGTCGGATCCGTCCGTGATGTCCGACATGAAGAAATATGTCCAGCTCAACAAGGATTACAAGGAGCTGGAACCCATAATCGCCAAAGGCCACGAGTATGAGAAGCTGCTGGACAATGTTCAGTCGGCCAAGGATATACTCTTGAACGAAAAGGACGATGAACTCAGGGAGATGGCGCGCGAGGAGATTGCGGAGCTTGAGCCCAAAGTGCCTGCGTTGGAGCAGGAAATCAAGCTGCTGCTCATCCCGGCCGATCCCGACGACGGCAAGAACGCCATCGTGGAAATCCGCGGCGGCACCGGCGGCGACGAAGCGGCTATTTTTGCGGGCGACCTGTTCCGCATGTACCAGCATTTCGCCGAGAACCGCGGCTGGAAACTTGAGGTTACAGACCAGGCTCCCGGCACGTCCGGCGGATTCAAGCAGATAGTGTTCAAGCTCAGCGGCGACGGAGTGTACGGCGTCATGAAATATGAATCCGGCGTGCACCGCGTACAGCGCGTCCCCCAGACCGAAACCCAGGGCCGCATCCAGACTTCAGCCGCATCCG
Source organism: Bacteroidales bacterium (assembly GCA_017561765.1). GTDB lineage: Bacteria > Bacteroidota > Bacteroidia > Bacteroidales > UBA932 > Cryptobacteroides. The sequence continues at coordinate 2,720 of JAFZBM010000082.1, forward strand.
TGGCCGTTTTCCCGGAAGCCGGGGAATTCGACGTGGACCTCAGCTGGGACGATATAAGGCTGGATCTTTTCTGCTCTTCCGGCCCGGGAGGACAGGGCGTCAACACCACCTATTCGGCAGTGCGCCTTACCCATATCCCTTCAGGACTCGTGGTGCAGTGCCAGGAGGAGCGTTCACAGCTCAAGAACAAGGACCGCGCGTTCGAGGAACTGCGTACCAGGCTCTATAATCTGGAGCACCAGAAATATCTGGACGGCATCGCGGCCAAGCGCAAGACCATGGTCAGCACAGGCGACCGCAGCGCCAAGATCCGCACCTACAACTATCCCCAGGGGCGCGTCACCGACCATCGTATCAACTGGTCAATGTACAACCTTCCAGTGTTTATGGACGGGGATATCCAGGATTGTATTGACCAGCTGCAGATAGCGGAAAACGCCGAGCGACTGAAAGAGGCCGGAGAATAATTGCACCCGCGTTATGCTTTCCTGAAGGCTATGCAGGCATTGTGCCCGCCGAAGCCGAAGGAATCGGAGAGGCTCAGCGTCAGCTGGGCCTCGACCGCTTTGTTGGG
>JAFZBM010000083.1 GCA_017561765.1 Bacteroidales bacterium
TCTATCATACGGGAGAGAATCGGTTCTTTTTGCTCCCGAAACGGAAGTTTTCCTGTCCTGCGGGAGAGAATCGTACCATTTTGCTCCCGTGTAGCCTCGAAGAGGTAACGCGAATGTTCCGAGGACAAAAGTTTTTATATGGTCTGTCGCCAATGGTGCACAATCCTGGCTACATTTGCACTGTCGTTTGCCGGTTCTACTATGTGAAGGCAAACGGCAAAAACGGGCCGAAATGCTGTTTGCCCGCGCATCCAACTGCAGGCAAACGACATAGCTACCACTCTTATTACTCGCTGTGACTATCGGTTGCCCGCCGCGGCGCTGTTTGTGCCACATTTTTCCGGCTCATGTGCGCTTGGTGGTCGTGGTTTCTGGGGACAGAAGTTTTAGGATGTCTGTCGCCAATGGTGCGCAATCCAGTACCATTAAAGACGTTTTAGGCCTATATTGACGTTAATGGTGCCGGGCGGAGCACCAAAAGCGACGGAAGAACGGCAATCGGGGGAGTTATTGGTCATTTTTCTCCCGAATTGACGTTTTTCGGCCATTTGGGAGAGGAATCGGCGTATTTTCTCCCGAATCCACTCGCTCAAGCCTTCAGCACATGCTGTCTTGACAACTTTCGACAATATTCTCGTCAGGAACGAAGGTATTCTCATCGTTCTGACGACTATCGATCTATTTTCCGTCAGGAACAAAGGTATTCTCGCTGTTCTGACGACTATCGACTGCTTTTCCGTCAGAAAGGCAGGAGAAGATAGTGGCCGGAAGCAAGTACTATACAATGGAGTTCCCAGCAACTAGTATTTGGGGTAAAACGATTAATGATCTTTATGTTGTAGATCGCGATACTTGGGTAGCATAAGATGGTGGTTGTTAAAAGAGGATATAAATAAGTTTGTAATATTCAAATGATTGTTATCTTTGCATAAATCCCGTTATAAGCGGCCGATTTGTTATGGTATTTATGACGGATATGACAGAACTAACGATTAATAACTATAATATTATGGAAATCAACACTTATGAAGCTCCCCAGGTGAGAGTCGTAATAGTTCGCACAGGAAGCATCTTCCTTGCCAGTGGAGAGAAAATGCGTACTGTCGCAGGGTCTTGGGATGAAGATGAATAAAGGAGGAATGGTTATGAAGAAAGTTTTATTTATCGTAGCTGCTGCTACCCTCTTTATCGCGGGATGCGAGAAAGAGAATACTGTTGACTCCAGAGGTCCCATTGTCCTCAAAGCCTTCACTGAGCCCACGACCAAAGCCACCCTCAATGATCAATTTGCCACCGTATGGTCATCTGACGACAAGGTTGGTCTGGTGGTTTCTAATGGAGCCAATGACTGGTATACTAATCAGGAATGCTATATTGAAGAGGATGACGGAGCCGGCACAACAAATGCAACGTTCACCTCTACAACCACCTATAATGATACAGACAAGTGGAATATTGCTGCATTCTTCCCTTGGAATGGCTCTGGTGGCCAGGTCAACAATTTTTATACTAGCGACAATAATGCGTATAATGGGACGATGTATTTCAAACTTCCTGCTTCGTATTATGGCTATACAAGTGGAAAGTCAGTACTTCCCATGCTCGCAAACATGGCCGGAGATGATACCCATCCGACAGAAATGCATTTTAAGCATGTCGGAGCCGCAGTAAAAGTAACGCTTTGCAGTGTCCCTAAAGGTGCCCATTCAATTGGAATGACTGTTGCTAATGAGCAGATATGGGGAGATTGCGACGGAATAAGTTCTTCTAATGCCGGGAACGATAGCGATGGAATTATTAAATTCACAAACCCCGATTTCACAAAGAATACTGTCTGGCTTAATTTCCCTGCACTTGAAGAAGATGCCAATATGGTTTTCTTATTCCCTGTTCCTCCGATTTCGAAGCCCAAGTTGTCTTTTCAGATGTATAACGAGAACAATGCAAAGATTTGGGAGACAAAGCTTAAAGCTCAAAAAAATGATCTTAATCGAGGCGAAATACTTGTAATGCCAGAAATCAGTATCGAACACTCAATCAAGGTAACCGTGGGCATTATTTCCTATCTTCTTGATGAACTCCATTCAGGCTTTCAGGTACATTATTGGGGAGAAGGAATCGACAACGGAGATGCGGACCTTACTGATACTGGAAAAATAGTTTTTAAATCCGTTGGTGATTACTGGGATAATCAACAGCAAGAGTTTTATATCTATACCACAACATTGCCTATTAACGCAACCGGATATAAGGTGCATAACGGAGATAGGTGGTTTGGTTTGGATGGCTCCTTGAATAAGCCTACGGCCTACATCTTTAATTACAGCGGAGATAAAGCTTTATATGAGTAATTAAACCTGCTTATTTACCTGATATTGAGTGGCGTTCCCCAAGTGGAGCGCCACTTTTTTATGCACCCGTCGCAGAAACCCATAAGAACTAATTGTGGCTGTCAGCCTATCGGAAATCGGGAGAATTAATGGCAGTTTCTCTCCAGCCTCGACATTTTTGCAGCCATTTGGGAGAGGAATCGGCGTTTTCTCTCCCGAATTCACTCGCTCAGGCCTTCAGTACTTGCTGTCCTGACGACTCTCGACCTATTTCCCGTCAGGAACGAATGTATTCTCATCGTTCTGACGGGTTTTGACCATTTTCTCGTCAGAAATGCAGATGGGGCGCTGACGGATTATTGCCCAAAAGTCGTCAGGATGTCATTGGTCAACAGCAAGGCATCACGGTTCCGGATATTTAAGGGCTTCGACTTCTTTTGGTGTCATTTCCGTCGCCTTGGCAATAATGTCTTCAAAAACACCTAAAGACAATAGTGCGCGGGCTATTTCATTCCTTTTCTTAGTTTCCCCTCTCGCCTCCCCCTTAAGATACGCCGTAGTCATCTGGTCGTCAAGATCCCATTGTGTAGTCATAGTAGCTTCGTATTCTTTTTGTTCGTTTTCATCCAGGGCCCGGATTTCACAGGCGTCGAAAATGGCGCGGAAGACTTCTTCCATAAGCGATGCCGGGCGCTCGGTAAGCGAGGACATGTGCGTGAAGGCCCAGGACAGTTTCTCGACGAACGAATCGTCATTGTGTGGCTCCTCGTCGCCCCGCTTGTAGTTGGTCATTTCAATAAAGATGTAGTTTATCCGGTCTGTCATCAGTTCTCCACTCTCTCTTTCACGCAGGTCGTACCGGTGGATGATCTGGTTTGACAGCGGGTGGAAAGAGAAGTTCAAGAAGCAAATTATATATACCGGAGGATAGTCAAAATGCAGATCGTGGTTCAATTTCTGATTCCTGTTGCGGGCAATCACCTGTTCCTGAATGGGAAAAGTGGAATAGAAGAGTGCGCGTTCGTTGAAGTGGGCCTGTTCCGTCCGTTGCATCTCCACCACAAAGCGGGTCCCGTCGACATCGATGCATTCCACGTCGAAAACCGCATCGTGACACCCTTCGAAAGCATTCCTTTTGCGCATTCCCTTACGGTCATATTTGATATCAACGATATTCCGCTCCGGAATCAGCTCGCGGAGGATATCCAGCAGGGCCTTTTTGTTCTTCTCGGCGCCGAGAATCTTTTTGAACCATTTGTCAATAAGGATATTGACGTATCTGCAGATAGAGTTGTGCGAGAGCTGCTTGATCTGCGGGGAGTGCAGGATGCCTACGGGGGCTTCTCCAAAGATGGTCCCGTCGAAAACCGGTTGGTCATAAGTGTTTTGATAGTTGTACATAATCATAAGTTTATCAATAGTTTAACTTTATAACGCACAACGCGAGCCCGGTACGATATAACCAAACTCGCGTTGTAGCCTCTTAGAACTACGGTGTGTCAGACTTGTAGTGATGCAAAGATGGGAAGATTTCCGGAGAAAAGCAAACAGAGCCGCCCTCAACTCATCCCGCGCTGTCTCTTGATTGTCTCATAAGCTTCCTGGATCTGGCGGAACTTCTCGGAAGCGGCTTTCTGGACCTCCGGGCCCAGGGTGGCGACCTTGTCGGGGTGATATTTCATTGCCATGCGACGGTAGGCGCTCTTGACTTCGTCGTCCGATGCCGACGGTGACAGTTCCAGCACGGCGTATGCCGAATCGCGATCCTTATAGAACATCGCGATGATGGAGGATGCGTCGGAAGATGTAATCCGTATGGCAGAAGCGATCGACTCCAGAACATCTTTCTCCGCCTTGCTGAAGTCTCCGTCGGAAGCGGCAATCTGGTTCAGATAATGGAAGAGCTGCAGACGCTGCGAATAATTCATGTTATCCGCAATCTGGCCCCCTACTGAATAGATATTGAGGTCTTTCCGTCCCAGCTGATCCAGAATGCGGACGGCTTCCGTAACCGCCTGCTCCCCGAAGTTGCGGCGGATGAAATCCTTGACGCAGTCGATCTCCTCCTGCCGTGTGCGACCGTCGGCCCTGATAACTGCCGACGACAGTACCAGCAGGCTGATAAAGAAGCTGTTCCGCTGCTCCGTGGCGCTATAGCCACCGGAAGAATAACGCCCGGACTGCCCGGAACTACCGTACGTCCCTGACCCCCTGTATCGTCCGTTGCTGCCGGAACTACTGTACGTCCCTGCCCCCCCGTATCGTCCGTTGCTGCCGGAACTACCGTACGTCCCGGATCCCCCGTACCTCCCTGACCTTCCCGTCTCCTCATAGGCATCGGACTGCCCGGAGCCAATCTGCATGACTGTCTCGAGAGTCCTCTCGACAAAAGCAGCGGCAAAATATCCGAGCAGTCCGCCTATGGGTCCGAAAGCGGCCCAGCCGACGAGGCCGGCAAGCCATTTAAATGCGCCCATCGGATCAGTTCTCCGATGCGGTTACATAGTGAGTCTTTTCGTCGAATGTAATGGTGAGCTTCTTGTTCGCCTTCATTTCGTAGGAAGCGTTGCCTGAACCGCCGTTGTAGCCGTAGCTGGTGGTCCATGCATGATTGACCGCTACCTTGAACTGGACTTTAGTGCCGGCAGGGACAGTGCTCGCAGATGTCCAGGTATATGTGCCGTTGCTCTGCTTGGTCATGTCGTTGGCAGCATAGTCTGGAGCCCAGGTCTTGCCGAAGACGGGGTCGTCCTTACCGCCGGCGGTCTCGCCGTTTGCTGCACCGGCGACCGTGTAAATCCTGGTAACGGTACCGGGATCGACATACTTATAGGTCACCTTCTTGGTTTCAGGATCGAACATCACCTTGAACTCGCCCACGCCCAGTGTAAGGGAAATATCGTCCGTAGGCCAGTTGTTGACCCCTGCGGCGCCCCAGGTATGGTTTTTGGCCACTTTGAACGAAACGTCGGTCACGGCCGTCACGTTGTAAACCTTGAGGAAGGTGCCGTCGGCCTGGCGTGTCATGTCGTTCTTGGTATTGGTGGCGTCCCACTCTGTTCCGAAGAATGCGGCCGGCGCGCCTGCGACGGTGTAGGTATCTTCCTGCATTGCCATTTTCACGGTGCCTGCGTAGTACTTCCCGTTCTGGAAATTCACTCCTGACTTGGTGGCCTTGTAGGTGAATTTGCCGGCTGTGGCGGTCAGATTGTACGTGTCCGCGGTTTTGGATTCGTTGCGCAGGGCTATATACAGTTCGTTGGTATCATCGGAAGGGATGACCAGAATATCACCCTTAAGCGGTTCCATCTTGGCGTTGAAACTCCTGACCAGGCTGTTGCTGGCGGTGGTGATGGTCAACTCGTCGGGATTGATGGGTGCGCCCTTGCTGTCGATGAGCGTGAACTTGACAATTGCCTGCTGGTTGGCGAAACTTGCAGCGCTGGTCTGCACATTGGAGCCGTTGACCGACGATACTGTCACTTCTGCCGAAGCGTAGCAGAACTTCTTGGAAACGGAGGCGAAATCTCCTTCCTGGCCCTCATAGAGCCAGTTCTCCCGGGGCGTGACAAGGCGGAGTTTGGTACCGGCGCTGATACCGGAGGCGGTAATTGAGCCCTTGAGTACCGCATTGGCCGAACCGGTGCTCTGGGGTGTCAGAGTGCCGATCTTGGTATTGGAAGAATTGTAAACAATAACCTGGTCGGTAGAGGCCCAGACTGCGTTGAGCGTATTGCCGCTGAGCGAGAGGGCTTTTGAGAGGGATGCGTCCCTGCTTGCCTCGACTGTGAGGGTGTAGGTATCGAATTCCCGTGCATTCTTTTCGCAGGAAGCGAAGGAAACCAGGGCAAGAAGTGCGCTTGCGATGAATAATGCTTTCTTCATAAAGCAGTCCTCCTTACCAGGTGAAGTCTTCGGCATCGCCGTAAGACTCGAGGTTTCCATCAAGGGAGCCGTCCAGAAGATCCGCAGCGAGGAGCTCCCGTATTTCCTCTGCTACCGGTGCGTTGTACTTAAGTTTCATATTAAAAGTTCTTTATCGTTTACCATTCGCCTTCCACAAAACTGGCATCCTCTCCGGAGTAGGTATTCAATAGACTATCCTCGAGAAGACAATATGAAAGTTGCAGTTGCAAAGCCTCGCTTTCAGGAGTTATATATCTGAGTTTCATGGCCTTTCGAATTAATTAAGTGCAAATACTACGGAGGAATAAGGAGCGAGGGTGACATTGTTGCCGGACACGATAACCTTGTCGCTCGCTACCAGGATGTGGGAGAGATTGTCTTCGGCATTGCGCTCGACGGTCTGGGCCTGGCGGGTGATGTTGTGCATCACGAGGCATGCCTTGCCGCTTCCGTCGTTGGCGTTCAGATACCAGCAGAGCACCGAAGTGTTGCCGTCGGTCTTGGAGTCATAGCCGGGGGCTCCGTCGGCAAGGGCCGGGTTGATGTTGCGGGCGTACGCGAACCGGCGGTAGAGGTTCAGCAGCGAACCTTCATCTGCACTCTGTGACGCCACATCCATGGGAGCCTTGAGCATGTCGGGGTCGTACTTGCCGTTGACTCCGGCCAGGGCGGCGCTGCTAATGTCGGAATTCCAGAGTATAGGAGTGCGGACGTATTCGTCGCCGCCGTCGCCTACACCTTTGTTGCCCCAGTAACCCAATTCCTCGCCCTGATAGATGAAGGGACGTCCGGGGCTGGTGAGCAGGATGGCCGCGGCCAGGCGTATCTTCGGCCTGTAGCCGCCAAGGTCGTTGGCGGTGCGATCTTCATCGTGATTGGACAACTTCGGCGTGTAGATGGCATCGGGCCTTACGTCCTTGTGCCTCCAGTAGCGGTCGCAGATGCCGCTGCAGATGCCGCTGCCGTTCTCCGAGTTGAGGGCGCCCTTGAGGTCCCACCAGAACTGGAAGTCGAACACTGCGGGAAGGCCGGCAAAGAAGGGACGGCAGACATCTTCGCCCGACAGCACTTCTCCCACCATGAAGATGTTCTCGTCGGCCTTGCCGGTAAGGTCCTCGCGGAATTCGGAGTAAGTGTTGTAGTAGGAGTTCACAGTGTTGTAGAAGGTCTGCCAGAACTGAATGTTCTCCTCGCCGGCTTCATCCGCATACACATGCTTCACGGCGTCCAGGCGCAGGCCGTCCACTCCGCAGGCAAGCCAGGTAGCTATGGCCTGGGTGACAGCGTTGAAGGCGGGTGACTCGGCACAGTTCCATCCGTGGTAATAGTTGAAATCGGCGAACATTCCCGTGCCGAACTGGGAATAGTAGTAGTACGGGTCTTCCGGATCGTTCTCCCTGAGCTTGAACCAGTTGCCCGCGTCGTACCATCCTGCGGGAATCTGGTCGATGCGGCCGGCGCGGCTGTCACCTTCCGGATCGGCGGAGATGGCGTAATAGTTCCAGTATTGGCTGGACGGACCGTTTTCCTTGGCGTCCAGGAACCAGGTGTGCTCGTTGCCCGAATGGTTGATGACGTAGTCGAGGTAGATGCGCATATTGCGCTGGTGAGCGGCCTTGACCAGCTTCTTGAAGGCCCTGATGGAGCCGTAATCGCTGCGGATGGTGTTGTAATCGGTCACGTCATAGCCGTGGTACGACTGCGCCGGATGGATGGGGGACAGCCAGATTGCTGTTACTCCGAGCGCGTCCAGATAGTCCAGATGGTCGATTATGCCCTGGAAGTCACCGATGCCGTCATCGTCGGAATCGGCGAAGGAGAAGACGTTCATCTGGTAAGTGATGCCGGAGAGTTTCTTCTCCGATGCGAGGTTGGGGTCGTACTCGCCGTAATCGATTGCCAGATCCACCGCGGGCAGTCCGAGAATGGTTCCGCGCCCGATGGTATTGGCAGTCACGCCCTGCTTCTCGAGGTAGGTTATGCCGTCTCCGTAGATTCCCAGGCCGAAGGTGAAGGTTCCGGCGGGAACGGGGAAGTAGATCACCAGCGACTCTCGTTCGACGCCCGCGCCCTCGGCAAGCTGCAGCTCAACCATTGTCGAACTGCCCTCGCCCTCGAGCACTGCGGTGCCCAGATCCGCGACTTTGACCTTGAAGGCGCCGGAGATGTTTTTGTCCGCGGTAAGCTTGAAGTAGCGGGCCCCGGCGGGAACGTTGTTCACCGTCACCTTGACGGCGCCGCCTACATGCTTGAACATCACGGGATTCTCGTCCGAGTCAAGATTCGCGGCCATGGGGATGCGGACCTGGTTGAAATCGTAAATGCCCGTCCAGTACTGCGGCAGGTTGAAGGTGAGTTCGCCGGTTGTCTCGTCGTAGCTGGAGCCATCCGTACGGGGATACATGGCCACATGGCCCACGGCCTCGTCGTTCCCTTCGGAAAGATGGAATGAGAATTCGCCGGTGGAAGTGCCCGCTCCGCCGATGAGGGTGAACGGCGCCATCCATGGACCGTACTCGCCCTCGACCCCATAGGAGCCCGGGACATTTTTCTTGCTTTTGGAATACATATATACTCCCACCTGGTCACCTTCCTGCCACCGGAAGCTGCGGTCGTTCTCGAAATAGACGCGGCTGCCGGGAAGAGGGCTTTGTTCTGCGCCCAGGGTGAGGGTAATTGTCGCAGGACCAGGCACTTCCGGTGCAACTGGCTCCTGCTTGCAAGCAACGGCCAGACAGGCCGCCGCGAGCATTGTCAAGAATACGTGGTTATATAATTTCATAATCAATACGAAAATCTGCGGAAGATAGTAATTTTTCTTAAATTTGTAATCATATACATATTATTTATTATGAAGAAATTATTGTTGGCATTTGCATTAATTGCTTGGTTTTCATTGTCTTTAACCTCCCAGGAAACTCCCCGCTGGCTCAGGCGCAGCGTCATTTCACCCGACGGCAAGACCGTGGCTTTCGCCTATCAGGGCGACATCTTCACTGTCGGAGTCGCCGGAGGAGAGGCCCGCCAGATTACAAGTTCCCCCGAATATGAATCCAACCCTCTTTGGAGCGCCGACGGCAAAACATTGGTTTTCAGCTCTTTCAGGGAGGGCAGCAAAGATGTCTGGGCCGTCCCGGCAACCGGCGGCACCCCCAAACGCCTGACCACCTATCAGGGAGCGGAGACGCCGCTTGCCGTGACCCGGGACGGCGATGTGCTGTTCACGTCAAACATCCAGCCCGATGCCCTGTGCTCCGAATTCCCCGGCGGCTCACAGCTCTACAAAGTCAGCATCCAGGGCGGACCGGTGGAAATGCTGAGCTCCCTCACCGTATCCGACCTCAGCATCGCTCAGGACGGCACCGTACTCTATGAGGATTACAAGGGCTATGAGGACCCGATGCGCAAACATCATACATCGTCCGTCACCCGCGACGTCTGGTGCTACCGCGGCGCAAAGCCCCTGTCGGCGGACGGTACATTCATCAAACTCAGCACTTTCAAGGGCGAGAACCGCAATCCCGTGTTCGCTCCCGACGGCAAGTCATTCTATTACCTGAGCGAGCAGGGCGGCAATTTCAATGTATGGAAGGCCCCTCTCGACCTGTCGTCGCAGCCCGTCCAAATCACATCTCTCCCCGTCCATCCGGTGCGCTACCTGAGCATCTCTTCCGACGGCCTCATGCTGTTCTCATACAACGGAGACCTCTATACCTGCCGCGAAGGGACCGAACCCGCGAAGCTCCAGATCGGCGTGAGCAAGGACAAGCTCGTCAAGGACAAGATACGCCGTACGATATCCTCCGGCGCCTCCGACATCGCAGTTTCCCCTAACGGAAAAGAGATTGCAATTGAGTCCAGAGGCGATATTTTCGTGACCTCCGTCGATTACAAGACCACCCGCCGCATAACCTGTACCCCCGGACGCGAAAGGGGCGTGAGCTTCTCGTCCGACGGCCGCGAGCTTTATTACGCCGCCGAGCGCGACGGTCACTGGGGGATATGGAAGACCAGCCTTAACTCGAAGAAAGACAAGTACTTCACCTATACTTTCGATTTTACCGAGGAGCTGGTTACGGCGCCAGGAGTCACCTGCGCCGACCCGGCAGTCTCGCCTGACGGCAAGCATCTGGCATACATAAAGGACAGGAGCGAGCTGGTGGTGCGCGACTTGAAGTCAGGCAAGGAGAAGACCATGCTCTCCGATGCTTTCTACTCCTACCGCGACGGCGACCTTAGCTTCTCCTGGAGCCCCGACAGCCACTATCTGCTGAGCGATTATCAGGCAAACGGCGGCTGGAACAACGCCGATGTGGCCCTGGTTGATATAGACAGCGGTGAAGTCACCGACCTGACCCGAAGCGGCTACTCCGACGGCGGCTTCCGCTGGGCCCTCGGCGGCAAGGCCATGACCTGGACCTCCGACAAGGCCGGCTACCGCAGTCACGGCAGCTGGGGCTCTGAAAGGGACATTTACATAATGTTCTTCGACGGCGAAGCGTACTACAAATTCACCCGTGACAAAGAAGAGGACGATATAGAGAAACTGCTCACCGAAGATGACAAGAAGGCAAAGAAACAGGAGGCCAAGGACAGCATAAAGGCCGAAAAGGGCAAGATTGACAAGCTTGAACTCGACCTGGCCAACAGGAACGACAGGATTGTGCGGCTTACCGGAGCTTCCGGGCGTCTGGGAGACCATTATCTTAATGCCGACGGTACCAAACTGCTGTATGTGCAGCGCCTGGAAAAGGGCAACGACCTGTGCCAGCTCGATATCAAGGACCGATCGATAAAAGTGCTCGAGAAGGGCGCCAACGGGCGCTTCTTCCCGTCCTCCGACGGCAAATCGCTATTCATGCTGACCCCGTCGGCCATCAAGAAACTCGATCCCGTTTCCGGCAAAGGTACGGCCATCTCGTTCTCCGACGATTATGACTATTACCCCGCCGCCGAGCGCGAGTACATATTGTCCCACGCATGGAAGCA
>JAFZBM010000010.1 GCA_017561765.1 Bacteroidales bacterium
GCCAATCCATATTTCGCCGAGATGTCCAGCGTCATTATCTCGGAAGTGCACCACCGCGGCTATACTACCATAGTCATCGACACTATGGAAAATGAAGGCAATTTCAACGAAGGCCTGACGCAACTGGTTGCACGTCAGGTAGATGGCATCATAGCTGTGCCCTGCGGGCAGGACCCTTCAGCGGCTGAAGGCATAAACCGCGACATGGTGCCGGTCATGCTGATCGACCGCTACTATGAAGACTTTCCCCTTCCATATGTAACAACCAACAATTACAAAGGCGGTTACGACGCCACGCGTCTGCTTCTGAATGCCGGGCACCGCAAAATAGCCTGCATCCAGGGCGTAAGGTCTTCATCGCCCAACAACGAGAGGGTGAGAGGATACATGGACGCCCTCGGAGAAGCCGGGCTCAGCGGCGAGGCGCTTGTGGCGGGCAACGAGTTCTCCATACAGAACGGCTATCTCGAGACCAAATTGCTGCTTTCCCGACGCGACCGCCCCACTGCCGTGTTCGCACTATCGAACAACATAACGCTGGGAGTACTGAAGGCACTTCGCGAAGCAGGACTCCGCATCCCCGCAGACATTTCCCTCGTTTCTTTCGACAATTATGCTTACATGGACTATATGGAACCTCCCATAACCAGGGTAAGCCAGCCGGTGGAAGACATGGCCATGCTTGCCACCAAGATATTGTTCGATCGTATCGAGGGTATTTCCCCGGGCGTATCCCAGCTCCGCCTTTCCCCCACCCTCATCAGCGGAGAATCTGTGAGACCGTTATAGACGACAAAGGCCGGTCACGATTATGTGACCGGCCTTTGCAATAATCCGGAAAAACTACTTAAGGCAAGGGAAACCGCTTGTATCCGCGTCCCACAAAGAAAGGGTGTATCCGGAATAAGCGGACGCATAGGTATTGAGGTAGCCGGGAACGGTGGTGCCGTCCTTGAAAGTCGCCTCGGCAACGGCCTCATTGTCGGCAAAAACAACCGAAACCGTACTCAAGTCCATCTCGTCGTTATCCGAGTTGCGCACGGCACCTATCTTCAGATTATCTATATAATAGCAGTTCTGAACTGTGATAGCGCCAGTATCGGGAAGATTACCGAACAGTGCACCATAGAAGGTTGTCGGGCCGGAGACGGGAGAGCCGCCTACCTGCATGCCGGCTGCGGTGATGTTGGTAGAGCAGTTTGCAATAAGACCTGTTCCGGCAGAACTCAGGGAGCAATAACCGACCATACTTCCGGCCGAGGGATGAGCCATGGCCGGTTCACAGACAATCTCGCCGTTCATACAGCAGTTGACTATCTTGAATGTGCTGGCGTTGTCCTTGCAACGGACCCATCCGGCAATACCGCCTATCATACAGTCACCCTTGGACGGGTCTCCGCCGGTATCACATGAAGTTGCCTGTACAATGGCTTTATAAACACCGCAATTATATATATCCACAGGGCCGTTGGCATCGGGATACTCATAACCCACTATACCGCCGACACTGTAAGCTCCGGTCACCAGCGCATCGCCATCGATGACGCATCCGTTGATCAGGTTTGAGGTGCCACCTTTTGATATGGCGCGGCCGACAATTCCGCCTACGCCGTCGCCGGAACCGTTAATCAGAGAACCGTCCGTTATGGTGCAGTACTCTATGGTACCCGTATCGAGCCATCCGACGATGCCGCCAAGATTCAGTGTCCCCTTTATCTCGGACCCGGAAACGACACAGTCGCTTATGGTCGTGTTCGTCTTGCCCATCATATAACCGACGATACCGCCTGTCCTGTTGGCGCCGAAAACCCGTGTATAATCAGTCAGTTTGCAATCGATTATCTTGGCCGCGTTTTCGGTAATGCCGGCAATACCGCCGACGTCGTACGACTTGGTCGCCGTGACCACAGCTCCTTCCGCCACGCAGCTCTTGAGCGTCGCATCCTCAAGATAGCCGGCTATTCCACCGGTATTAACCTTCCAGGTGTCGCTTTCAGCAGCGTTGGACACGACGCAGCCATAAGCATAACACCCGCGCACAATACCCTTGATAATGTAACCGACAATGCCGCCTACGCCACCGAAGGCATCGGTTCTGAATTTGCTTGCATAGACATCGCCGGAATTGATACAGTCCTTGACAGTATTCTCTACATTGGCAGTACAACCGACTATTCCGCCTATGAAACTGGTCTGCTCGTTTTCATTGACAATCTGGCCATAATTAAGACAGGAGTCAATTTCACCTGTGCCATCTGCCTGGCCCACTATACCGCCGATTACATTCTTGTTGCCTGCAGTTGCAGCTTCATTACGCACAGCGCCGTAGTTGAAACAGCCATACATGCATCCGGTTGAATTCCAGTTGCCGCAGATACCGCCTATTCTGGTTTTAGACAGGGCATCATCGGCAACCATAATCCTGCAAGAGTTAAATACATATTTAATGCTGGTGGCGCCGTTGGCTTTACCAACCACGCCGACGTACATCCAGTTGTCGGTATCGGTGCTTCCGGAATGTTTGATGCAGCTTTCCCCGTCCCAATTCCTGCCATCATCGGTGCCAAGGTAAACATTCTTTATCAAAGGAGTGCCTTCTGCAGAAGTAGAAGCGAACAGGGCGGCATCTTGATCGGAAGTTATGCACAAATTGTAGATATAGTGGTTCTGGCCGTCAAATGTACCGGCGAAATCTTTTACAGGAGTCATGGGATATCCGTCCAGGTCGATATCGGCGCCCACGAACACCACATCGTCAGATGATACGGCAGCCTTGTTCCAGACGTCCATATCATACGCGTCCTGAATGTAGTAGCAGCGTTTTGCGAGGTCCGCCATCGCCACCGATCCGAAAGACTTGCCCTTGTTGCGGCCAAAAGAGACCTGGGAGGAAGCAATGCGGTAGTAGGCTTTATTCTCACCGTCACGTTTGTAAATCACCTTCATGCCCTTTTGGAAATCACTGGGAAGGATAGCCATCGTGTATGTTCCGGGCGCCATGGTAGGATTCTCGGAGCAAATGGTCACGGCGGTAGTACGGCCCTCGGCATAAGAAATACTGCCGTCTGCGGCATTTACCGTAATCTTACCGGCGACAAGAGGCGAAATTGCTTCATAACTTTCTATATTTCCCTCAAATGCCACATATGCGATATCAGAATCGGTGATGGTAAACTGAACCACGCTGAATACGTTCCTAAGATTCACACCGCCCTCAAGGGCTGTTTTGTCTGCAGCCGAGCCGACAGCCACAAAGGCTGCGGGATCGGCGAATTTTCCCGAAGGACAGCACTGGACTCCAGGCAGGCTGGTAATGACTTTTCCGCTGCCGTCAAGGGAGATATAGGAACTGTACGGCGAGACTATATAGAATGGACCCGTGGCGGAAGCATCGATAGTTCCGTTGAAAGTACCGGCTGCCGCGTCATATGTAAAACGCTGGACGGAAGCGCCGTAGCAGAGGGCTATTTCGTCGCCGTCGTCCCAGACGAATGACAGTCCGTCAATATGCGACTTCGTCATCTCCCGGGAAGCAGGGAACGAAAATTCCACAAGTTCCCCTGAAGAAGCAACATTATCCTTTCCCCCGACAGGGTTGTCGATAACTAATTCCTTGTCGCAGGAACTTAAGACCGCAGCAGAAGCGGCAAGTGCAATGAACAACAATTTTTTCATAACTCTTTCCTCCTCTTAACTGTCCCACCCGTCATACGGGTCAATCTGGCCAATGTCCTCGTTCGTAACCGAGAGACACAACAGGTCCTGGCAATCAAGCAGGACACTCTCGCTTGCCGGAGCCATATAGTCCGGCAGCATTTCAGTTTTACGTTTGTCTGTCATAATACGCAAAAAGGGCCCTGCAAGGCCCTTAATAATCATTCGAGATTTATTCTCCCGGTTCGATTGCGCCCATCGGGCAGGCGTCGGCACAAGTGCCGCAATCTATACATACATCGGGATCGATGGTGTAAACATCTCCTTCTTTAATGGCGCCGGTAGGACATTCGCCCTGGCAGGTGCCGCAAGCGACGCAGGTGTCTGCAGAAATTTTGTAAGCCATAGTCTTCTGATTTTTTAAAACACACAAATTTACGGTATTGTATTTGAATAATCAAGTAGCAGAGAATTTATTTTTATATTTGCAGCCATGAAAAAGCACATCTTCACGCTTGCCCTCCTTCTGCTCGCCGTTCTTCCCGCTGCGGCGCAGAAAGACTTCGGCGGTCTGGTCAGTTTTGACCGTACGGTTCACGACTTTGGCAAAATCAATACCAAAGACGGTGCGGTGAGCTGCATTTTCGAGGTCACCAACACCGGAAGCGAATCCATGAACATTTTCGCGGTGGTAACCACATGCGGCTGCACCTCCGTCAAATGGACCCGTACCGACATCGCACCCGGGGAAAAGGGCACCATAGAGGTGACTTATTCAAACGACGAAGGGCCTTATCCTTTCGACAAGACCCTTACTGTCTATCTTTCAGTCTTCGACAAGCCGGTAATCCTGCATGTCAAAGGCACGGCATATACCGGCAGGAAGAAATAGCGGCTATTCCCTTTCGGCAGCTTTGTCCGGGGACATCACAACCTCTCCGAAATTACCGGATTTCAATATCTTGGCAACTGCGTCGCGTATGCCTTCAGCGGACAGTGCGTTCACTGCTGACTCATACTCGGCATCGTAGTCGGTATTGCCGAAGCGATACCAGTGGTTGATGACATCCATCCAGTAGTTGTTCTGGATGCGCTTTTCGGGCACGTTTTTCTTGAAGTTCTCCTTCACGCGAGTCATCTGCTCGGCAGTGGGACCCTCAGTAGCAAGTTTATTCAGACCGGCGGTCGCAAGTTCGCGGAGTTTGTCCGCAGAACTGGGGTTGGTGTCGAAGTAAACCTGGATAACTGCGCGGTCAACAGGATACTTGTTGCTGGAAGTCATGGTCTGGGCTCCGTAGGTACCACCCTCTTCTTCGCGGAGAGTCTCGGTAAAAATCATGTCCAGGATATACTCGGCAGCAGTCAGGTTGACCTTCTCAGCCACGCTGTACTTAACATCATAGGTGGAATAGAACTGGAAAACGGTTGTCTTGGGAGTCTGCATGTCAACCTTGAACTCGTTGAGCACACGGCCTGCAGGGATACGCTGTCCGTCGTCTTTCCACTTCAGCGGCTTGCAGCCCTTGGGCAGAGAGCCGAAGTACTTCTCAACCATGGGCTTCAGGGTGGCTTCGTCAACATTACCTACTATATATACGACCACTCCCGCCGCATTTTTGAAGAGCTTGCGGTAATTGCGCTCCACTACCTTGACGTCAGCCTTGGCAAGCACGTCCTCGTCGAGAATGACGGTACGGGGGTTGCCTCCTGAAATGGTCCTCTGGAGTTCCTGCTGGAACTTGAAGTTGGGGGTCTTGAGGATATTGGGCAGGACGGCCTCTATCTGCTGCTTGCCTACGTTGAACTCGTCGGGATCGAAACGGGGATCGGTGAAATACAGGTAGAACAGCTGCAGTGCGGTCTCGAGATCCTTGGGCTGGCAGTTGCCGGATATACCATGGGTCATACTCTCAAGATAGGGAGTGACGCTAAGCTGCTTGCCTGCAAGCATCTTGGAGACGGTGGAAGCGGAGTATTTCGACACACCGCCGTTGTTCAGGAACAGGCTCCATACATTGTCCTCGAAGGAAGGCAGGTCCTCGGTAGGGATGAGGGAAGTACCGCCATCCTTGACCAGACGGATGAGCACCTGGTCTTTCTTGTAGTCGGTAGGAAGGAAAGCCACCTTTACGCCGTTGGACAAGGTCCACTCGGTGATGCCCTTTACCAGGCTGGCGGTCTTCTTGACCTTGCCGCCCTTAAGTTTGGCGGGATCCACGAATTCGCTTGCGATCTGCTCCTCTGCATTGGCCGCAATCTCGGAAGCCCTGACGGAGCCGATTACTTCAAGCAGCTGCGCCTCGGTGGGATCGGTAAGACCTTCTTTCTTGGGGCCGTTGTAGATGATGACCATATTGTCTTCGGTAATCAGCTGAGGGGCGACCTGGTTGACGGCTGCGGCCGGAAGCATCTGCATGATGGACTTTACAACCTGAAGTTCGGTCGCGGGCACCATGTAAGGCTTGTTGTTGAAGAAATTGTTGATCAGGGGACGCACGAATTCGGAATTCTTGCGGCTGTCGGCACCCTCGGCACTCTTCTCGTAGTGGCTGATAATGGCATCCTTCGCCCTCTGTATCTCGCTGTCGGTAAAGCCATGGCGCTTCACCTTCTCGACCTCGGTGTAGAAAGCGGTGAGGGCAGGGACGACCTCGCCCTCCTTGAATGCCACGTCACCAAAAAGCACGTCGCAGGTCTCGCAAATCTGGGTGCAGCCCATCATTCCGTTCAGGAACGGAGCATCAGGCTTGGAAGTGATTTCCTGGAAACGCTCGCTCATCACGTTGCCGATGATGTCCTTGAGGAGATCGGTAAGCAGGGCGACATCGGTATTGTTGTACTGCCAAGGCAGAGGTTCACTCTTCCAGAGTATCATAACCTCCGAATTGGGATTCTCGGGATCGGTGACGATACCGACTATAGGCTCCTTGTTGTCGGGGATCTTGATGACATCCTTCGCCTTGGGATTGACAGGGGCGGGGATGTCGGCGAAGAGGGTCTGGATCTTGGAGAGAATCTGGTCCGGATCGATATCGCCGACCACGATGAGAGCCTGATTGTCAGGACGATACCAGGTCTCATAGAAATTCACGAGGCTTTCCCTCTTGAAGGTCTCAAGATTCTCCTGGCTTCCGATAATGGTGCAGTCGGCATACTTCGAACCCTTGTACATGTACTGTTTGTCCTGCTCGGACATACGCCAGGAAGCGTTGCGGCGGGTACGGCGCTCCTCGATGATGACTCCCCTCTCGTCATCTATCTCCTTCTGCTCGTTGAGCACGAAATGGGAATAATCATGCATGACGAGGAGGCAGGTGTCGATGATACCCTCACGGGTGACGGGAATGTTGTTGAGCATGTACTGGGTGGACTCCACACCGGTGGAAGCGTTAATGTTGCGGCCGAACTCGGCGCCTATGCTCTGCAGATATTCGAGCATCTGCTTGCCGGGAAGATTCTTAAGGCCGTTGAAGCACATGTGCTCGAGGAAGTGGGCGAGACCGTCCTGGTCGGGGGTTTCCTGGATTGCACCGACATGGGTGGCCAGGTAGAACTCGGCACGCTGGGCAGGCTTGTCGTTGTGACGGATGTAGTAAGTCATTCCGTTGTCCAGTTTGCCGACCTTTACGGCAGGATCGTTGGGAAGCGCGTTCTGCGCGTTTCCGATGGTTGCCGCCGCAAAGAGGGCAGCGATGAAAATCAAAACTCTTCTCATATTGTTTTTCATTAAATATTTTTGCAAATATAATAATTATTTATTGATTTCCTATTTATTTTTCAAATTATTTGGAAAAGAATATGAATGAATCATCGTTTATTTAGAGCGTTCTGGAACGCCTTGGCGTTGCGGTTATGTGCTTCAAGGGTCTTGGCGAATACGTGGGTGCCGTCGAGATTCTTGCTGGCGCAGAAATACAGGTTGCCGCCGCCGTAGTCGGGATTTATCACAGCTTCGAGATATTCCTTGTCAGGTACGCAGATGGGGCCGGGAGGCAGGCCGGCATACTTATATGTGTTATACGGAGAATCGAATTCCAGATGCCGGAACAGAATCCGCTTAAGTTCATAATCGTAGCAATATGCCACGGTAGGATCGGCCTGCAGCAGCATTCCGCGTGAAATGCGGTTAAGGTACACTCCCGCTATCTTGGCCAGTTCGGGCTTATAATGCGATTCCCCTTTTACTATTGATGCGAGTATCACCGCCTGACGGCGCGACAGGCCGGCAGCGGCTGCCTTGACCAGGTTTTCATCGGTCCAGAAGGCGTCGGAAGCCTTGCGGCAGCGGTCCAGCACGTCGGTAAGCGACGCCGTCCAGTAAAGCTCGTAAGTGGCCGGGAAGAAGGCCTCGAAGAAGGTTTCGGGCGTAGTATCGTATGCGGCCAGGAATGCGGAATCCTCCAGCGCAGCATAAACGGCGGCAGAGTCGAGCTGGAGCTGACGGGAAATCTTGCGGGCAATTTCAGCCTTGGTGCGAAGCGAACCGGCCAGGCTGAAACTCACGGGAGTCTGCCAGCCGTTGTTGAGCATTCGCGCCACATATACGCTGGTGCTGGTGCTGCTTACGCGATAATGCCCGGGCTTGATATATTCAGCCACATTCTTCTCGGCAAATACCTTCCTCAAGCGCCGCTCGCTGAGAATCTTCAGCTGTCCTTTCAGAGATTCTATTACATCATCGGGGGTGGTGGATTCGGTAACATACAAGTCCGCCTTCCCGTAGAAATTGGACATCTTGTTGTCCCTGAACCAGTTGAAGCCAACCAATATGGCTACTGCGCCGATCAGGAGTACAAGCAGTTTCAGAATGGTTTTCATCAGCGCAGACGTATTGTATCACCCTCAAGGGGCACATAATCGTCGGGGAGTTTGTTATACTTCTTGATTGACGAAAGCTTCACGCCGAAACGCTGGGCGATATCGCGCAGGGACTCCCCTCCCTCGCCGGCAATGTACTTGTCCATACCACGCACGGCACGCTTCTTCTTAGGCTGCAGATACACCACTTCGCCGGCAGAGAGATCCTCTGCGGACTTCAGATCATTGTAGCGCAGTATTTCGCCTGTGAACAGGCCGTTTGAAGCGGCGATTGATTCATAGGTATCGCCCTCGACAGCATAAACGCAGGCGACTCCGTTTACCTTATAAATTTTACGCGCGAGCGAGAAACGGATTTCCTCCCTGACGGTCACCGGAGCCACCTCTTCAGGAGCTTCGATACTGTTCGGAGGCTCGGGCAACTCTCCGGCTTCGGTGTCGAAACGGTAGAGTTCGTAATCCTCGATAACCTTGATAAGTTTGTCGGCATATTGCCTGTCAGTTGCATAGCCGGCCTTCTTAAGGCCCTTTGCCCAGCCCTTGTAATCAGTCGGATCAAGGTCGAACAGGAATTTATAGCGGTCCTGGTAGCGCAGGAAATCCGAATGGTCTTTGAACGAAGCGGCCGCGTTCGAATATACCCTGAAGCATTCGTTGGCCTTGTCGTCGTCACGATAGGTCTTCTTTCCCTTCCAGTCGGAATGGCACTTTATGCCGAAATGGTTGTTGGCTTTCGTAGCAAGCGTGGACTGGCCCGCCGCCGACTCCACGAGCCCCTGCGCAAGGGTAATGGAAGCGGGAACGCCCGACCTGTGCATTTCCGACACCGCGACGGACGAATACTTTTTTATGTAATCTTCGTACGGCCCCGACGTTGCCGCGACGAAAAGTACAAGTGCCGATAAAAGTACAACTATTCGTTTCACGGCCTAAATATACTAAAAATCGAAGACATCGCAATCCGATGCAGCATACGTGTCGGGAAAAATGGTCCGGCACTCGGCAAGCAATGCATCGAAGTCCGTTATGCGCGAAGAATAATGGCCGATTATAAGCCGTCCGGCACCGGCCTCCAGCGCGCAGCGGGCCGCCTGTTCCGATGTTGAATGGAAGCGGTGTTCCGCCTTGTCCGCCATTTCCCGGGGATAGGTAGCCTCGTGATAGAGGCAGGTAACGCCTTTCACCCAGCCGGGAAGTTCAGGGAAAGGAGCCGTATCGGAACAATAGGCATAGGACTTTGCCTTGTAGTCCGGATTTGCGGCAGCGTGCCTTTCGGTCACGGTTTCGTCAAAGCGGAATCCGTAGCACTCAATCTTGTGATTCAAGGGGAAAGCGCTGACGGTCAGATGCTTGGACGTATGTATCAACTCCGGCTCCTTGCATTCAAGCTTATGGAAACGTATTTCATAAATATCGTCGGAGCCGAAAAAAGACGAATAAAAGTTAAGCACGGAGCCCAGGGCGGACGGTCCGTAAATATCGAGCGGCGCGGTACGGCCGTACATTGCCATCGAATTGAGAAGGCCGAAAAGTCCGAAAAGATGGTCTCCGTGAATATGGGATATGAAGATGGCCTCTACTTTCACGAACGAAAAATGGCAGCGGCGCATCTGCTGCTGAGTACCTTCACCGCAGTCAATAAGAAACAAGCGCCCTCCAGCAGACAGCATTTGGGCGCTTGGATTCCTATCGGAAATGGGCATGGCCGAAGCCGTGCCCATTGTCGTTACGGAAAAGATCATTACTCGCCTTTCTCGAGTTTCTCCTTGA
>JAFZBM010000084.1 GCA_017561765.1 Bacteroidales bacterium
GCAATCTGGAACATAGGCGACTGGCGCATCGGAGACTGGCCGTTACGCACCGGGCTGTCCTGGACAGCTTCGTTCACCACGTCCCAAGCGTAAACAACATCCTTATAACGGTTGACGACTGCTTGGATGTGATGTTTCATGTTGGCATAGAACTCCTCCTTGGGAAGGAGATTGCCTTTGTCGTCCATGTACATCCAGCGTCCGACCTGGCTGTGCCACATGAGGGTATGTCCACGGAGCTTGATGCCGTTCTGGCGGCAGAAATTGGCGATGCGGTCGGCTTCCTCCCAGTTGAACACGCCCTTTTCGGGCTCGGTCGGCTGGGGTTTCATAGCATTCTCAGCCGTAATGCTGTTGAACTCCCTCTTGATGAGGGCCATCTGGTCGGGATCCGTGACATTGCGGTTGTTCACGGCTACACCGATCATGAAATAGTCCTTGTAGGCGTCTTTAAGGCCATCGGTAAGGACCACCGGGGCATTGTTGCGCTGGGCAGAGGCCAGGAAAGGGCATACCAAAAGTGCACAAAGGCCAAGGATCAATGATCTTTTCATAATATAAAATTGGTTATTGGTGTTATAATTTGTTCTAAGATAAGGTTTTTTATCCTAAAGCACAAATTTTCAGTGAATCCCTGGGGCATAGTTGTTTTATTATCCACAAAAAGCAAAATGTTTCAAATTTATCCGCCAATGTTAACAAAACTGACAATATGCTTTAATAAGAGCATCCGGGGCAGTTTTTTATCTGTCTTAAATACACATTTGAGGACTCATTTGTACAAAATCGGAACTCTTGCGTAACAAAAATTAACTTTCTTTGTAATGACTAGACTTATGCAGTTGATCACCGGAAATGATTCTCCATTTTCACATACTGCCTCCCCTGACCATCAATCCCTGGTGGCTTGTCCTTCCCATTCTGTTGCTGGTTGCGGTTGTCATACAGATATGGATTCTGCTTGAAACCCGCAGAATGAAGGGCAACATTGAACGGATCCTGGGCCAAACGACCACGGCCGACAGTCCGGACAAAGCATCTGCAGACAGGAAAGCGGTCGACAGCGACAGGGAGAGTCCCGATTCTGATACTCATGATATAGACAATCTTTCAACGGCAAAAGGTGCCGAAGAGATTTGGCAGCCGGGCAGGAAGATAAGCAAGATGGACCGCGAACTCCTAGCCCGTATCGATGCCGAGATCGAAGCGAATATCCAGGACAGCGAATACACGATCGAGATGCTGCGCGCCAAGCTCGGAGTCTCCCGCAGCGGCCTTTACAAGAAACTCATATACCTGACCGGCAGGGCGCCGCTTGAGTACATCCGCTTCAAACGCCTGCAAATGGGACGCGCAATGCTGGAGAACGGAGAGACATCCATTTCCCAGATTGCATGGAGCGTAGGTTTTTCACCCAAGCAGTTCTCAAAGTATTTCAGGGACGAATACGGCTGTCTCCCTTCAGAATTCGTGCATTACCTCTCCGACTGACATCAGAACTACTATACAGAAATGCCCTTACAGACACGCTGCAAGGGCATTTTTCTGATTTATACTGAATCCCGGATCACTTGAAAAGCGTAGGGGCCATCTCGCGGAGTATCCTGCGCCAGGTCAGGAACTCGTGCGCGGTACCCTCAGAGACATAGGACTGGGCGTTGATGCCGGCCGCACGCAGATCAGCGGCGGACTTGGTGACTGCGTCACCATTCTCCTTGCTACCACATCCGATGAAGATACCCTTCACCTGGTTGGGATCCTTTATATCCTTCGGCGAGTACGAACCGCCGCTGAGGAGACCGTAGTAGCCGAACATTTCGGGACGGCGCAGGGTAATGATAGTGGTCTCATATCCGCCCATGGACAAGCCAGCCATGGCGCGACCGAACTTGTCGGTACGGGCCTTATAGTGTGACTCGATATACGGGACGAGTTCGTCGCAGAGGACGGTCTCGAAATCCTCGGCCGTATAATCGTTCATGTGGCCCATGGGGACGTCATTGATCATTCCGTAGGTGGTCACTACGAGGAAAGGCTCTATCTTACCCTCGGCGATGAGGTTGTCCATGATGAGGTTGGCGCGGCCCTGGTTGAACCAGGCATATTCGTTCTCACCCCAGCCATGCTGCAGGTAGAGGACAGGGAATTTCTGCTTCTTCTTGGCATTGTCGTAGGTCGGAGGGACATAGACGAAGGCACGTAGGAGCTTGTTCTGGCTCTTGGACCAGAAACGAACCTCCTGTACGGTTCCGTGCGGCACGTCGCGCTCCTCATAGAAAGCGCGGTCGTGGGCAGGGATCTCGATACCGCTCTCCCAGCGACACGAGCCGAAGTAGTTGTGGGTGCCTGGGTCGTTTACCACTCCCCCGTCGATAGTCAGGTGATAATAATGGAAGCCCTCGTCCATGGGACCGGAGGTCGTGCCCACCCAGTAGCCGTCGGCGTCCTTATGGAGGACGGTGCCGCCGGAACCGCCAAGACCGAGGCTCACGATAACGGACTGGGCCTTAGGGGCATCGACGCGGAAGCGGGCATAACCCTGGGAGTTGACCATAGGATACTGCTGGCCAGGCTGGTTCAGCTCGGAAGGGCGGAAGTCCTCGCGGACGACTGCATTGTCCTGAGCAGGGTCAAAGTTCTTGACCACATTATAAGCCTGTTTCGGCCTGTAGTTGGAATC
The DNA here is from genome assembly GCA_017561765.1 of Bacteroidales bacterium. Classification (GTDB taxonomy): domain Bacteria; phylum Bacteroidota; class Bacteroidia; order Bacteroidales; family UBA932; genus Cryptobacteroides. The sequence goes on from JAFZBM010000084.1 coordinate 2,681, forward strand.
AAACAGGAGCGGTGAGTTCGCGGCACCGAGCCATGAATCGCGGTCGCTCAGGTTCCAGAAGGTAACGCAGTCGATCACGTCCTTGTGCTTGCGGAGAACCTTGAAGAGGTTGGCATACTGGTCGGTCTGGAGCGTGTTCTGCCATGAAGCCACCGGCACACCCTGGCCGCGGCTGAAGTTCAGCTGGCCGCCCTGCTCAGTATTGACACGGATGTCGAGCTCGGTGATATGGATATGCTTCACGATGGAAGCATACTTCGTGATGGCGGCGTCAATCTCCTCGGCGGTAGGGCTGTAGATGTTGTAGTGGCCCTGCATACCGATACCGTCGATAGGAACGCCTGCGGCCTTCATCCTCTGCACGAGCTCGAAGATGCGCTGGCTCTTGCCGGGCTCGGAATCGTTGTAGTCATTGTAGAACAGCAGGGCGTTCGGGTCAGCCTCGTGAGCATACTCGAAAGCCTTGTAGATGAACTCCTCGCCTGCAATCTGGAACATAGGCGACTGGCGCATCGGAGACTGGCCGTTACGCACCGGGCTGTCCTGGACAGCCTCATTGACGACATCCCAAGCATATACCACATCCTTGTAGCGGTTCACGACTGCTTGGATGTGATGTTTCATGTTGGCGTAGAACTCCTCCTTGGGAAGGAGATTGCCCTTGTCGTCCATGTACATCCAGCGCCCGACCTGGCTGTGCCACATGAGGGTGTGACCGCGGAGCTTGATGCCGTTCTCACGGCAGAAATTGGCGATACGGTCGGCTTCCTCCCAGTTGAACACGCCCTTCTCGGGCTCGGTCGGCTGGGGTTTCATCGCATTCTCGGCAGTGATGCTGTTGAACTCCCTCTTGATGAGGGCCATCTGGTCGGGATCGGTGACATTGCGGTTATTGACCGCAACTCCGATCATGAAATAGTCCTTGTAGGTGTCCTTCATGCCGTTGGTAATCGGCTGCTGACGGAAACCCCCGAATTGGGCAAAGGCTGCGGAAGACCCCAGGAGGAGTGCGCACAGCCCCAAAAGGAAATGTTTCTTCATAATAAGGAATTGATTGGTTTTAGCGTTTAATTGTCCTAATGTACGCATTTGTCGCGAAAAAAACCATTATATTAGTAACATATAATCAAAATCAATACGAAGAACGCTACGGAATATGAGAAAAATTGTATTCTTTTTGCTGGCATTTGCCGTTGCAGGCACGTTCCCTTGCCTCGCAGACGAAGTTAAATATGATATAAAGGGGACCGGCGCTCCGAAAGACGGGGCCATTGTGTACCTGATTGACCAGGTCAGCCTGGCGCCCATCGACAGTGCCGTCATTTCCTCCGGAGCCTTCCAGATGAAGGGAAAGGCGGAGAAGGACGCCTTACTGGCAATCGCTATCGACGGTCTTGAAGTGAAGCATTCCTTCTGCCGGGCGGGACAGTTTCCTTTTTTCAATGATGGGAAGCCCATCGAATTGAATGTCGCTGAAGGGACGATGAGCGGCTCCGCGCTCAACACGAAGCTGTCAGAATGCAGCCAAAGGAATCAGGCGGCATATACCGAGTATTACAGTCTCATAGAAGAGATGGAATCCATGTCCGAGAACATATCTGAAGAGAAAGCGATGGAGATGATGGCCAAGTATCGCAAGGCCATCAACAAATATGCTGATTTCTTTGTGGGGATGCTTGAGGAGAACAAAGACAATCTCATTCCCGTCGCCTTTGTCGAGCATCTTCCCTCAGTAGTGTCCGCCGCAGACAACTGGAACAAAGCGTTGGGAGAGCAGAAACTCGACGAGATCCTCGCCTCAAACGCTGCGATTGCCAACCATCCGTATGTGATTGACATGAAGCGCCGCATGGCCGCGGCCGACGCACAGCGTCTGGCGGCCTCCCAGCGGCAGCGTTCCTTCGTCGGACAAAAGTTCCGGGACCTCGAGGAGCCCGACAAGGACGGTGTGATGCACAAGCTGAGCGAGTACGTCGGTCGAGGCAATTGGGTCCTGGTTGATTTCTGGGCCTCATGGTGCGGCCCCTGCAAGGCAGAAATGCCCAATGTCGTAGCAGCATACAAGAAGTATCATCCCAAAGGCTTCGACATCGTCGGCCTCTCCTTCGACCGGGAGAAAGATCCCTGGATAAGGGCTATACGGGAGTGGGACATGCCCTGGATCCATCTTTCCGATCTCAAGTACTGGGATACCAGGGCGCGCGAGGTGTACAACGTCGACGGCATCCCGGATAACCTGCTGATCGATCCGCAGGGCACCATCGTCGCCCGCGGCCTTCGCGGCGATGCCCTGGATGCCAGACTCGCCGAGATCTTTAAGTAGAATGCCCCGGCAACATATCAGAATCTTTTGCCGACACAGATCTGAATGCTCTCCGCCGCCTTGAACTTGTGCGCCTTCAGAATGATTCCCGTGTAAACATCCACTAGTTGCGGGAAGTAGTACTTGACGGTAACCATCTGATAAAGAATCTTATTCCTGGCTAGGCCGTCGTTATGATGCAAATATTTCCCCAGACCGACCATTGTCGAGAAATTGTAGAAACTCAACTCGTGCAGGACGGAAAATCCATATGAAACGGGATCGTACGTCTCGCCACGGCCGTCACTTTCCGCTATCCTGTCACAAAAGGGGGTCAGGAACAGGTCTAAGCCCAGACCGGTAGCGTGCGTGCGGCAGTACCTGTAAAGGGCGTTTACCTCGAAGGCGTATTTGAAATAGCGGTCGTTGACCCAGGTGCCGTTCTCTTCAATGTTTTTCCAATAGTTGGCCTCGTTGCTCATGATGCCGCTTGACACCTGCACCCCGAACTGAAAGCCAGGCTTGAACCCGTCGTTTTCTGGCTCGCGGTGCAAATCCTCCCCGCTGTGAGGGGCTTTCATTCCAACGCGAAACGCGAGTTCGAATGCATTCAGACCATAGTTCGGGAAAGATACTGCTCCGTTCGAATGATGGTTGAAAAAGAATCCTATGCCGGCATCATATCTGGGCGTAACGGCATATTGTGCCTGCAAACCCAAAGATATGTGGGCATTGACCGGAGATGAGATAACTACATTCCAAGGGTTGGTAACAGGGTCATAACGGCTGCTGAACATGAAGCCGGCTCCGAATTCGCCGCTGTAACCCAGGCTGAAACCACGAAAGACGAGCAGGGGACGGTCGATATATCCGTATAAGCTGTATATATTGCCCATGCCCGGCCCGTTCGCGGCCTGAATGCTTGCAAGGCCGTCAATCTGAAAGCCGATTCCGACCTCAGGATGCTTGCAAATCGATGCGTAGGGTGACGGACTATAATCGGTCCATCCCACTTTGACATCAAATGTCGGAAAGGCCGGAGCTACATCCTCTCCGAAAAGGGCCGGATAGTACCGGCTGTCATACAAGGTCTTACTGCGACCAGCGTAGAACGAGACATTCTGTGCGGAAGCGACTCCTGCAAATCCCGCAAGAAACAATGATGAACAGATAATATAATGACGGATCTTCATAAAACCAGTCGCATTATTTGCACACGATGACGAAAAATGCCCTACAGACCATTCTGCGGGGCATTTATGCGGTGCGGACGAGAC
>JAFZBM010000085.1 GCA_017561765.1 Bacteroidales bacterium
ATCGGACAGGAGGAAGCCATTCGGGCGATCTCGGACGCCATCCGCAGATCCCGGACCGGCCTGAAAGATCCGAAGCGGCCGATCGGTTCCTTTATTTTCATCGGCCCTTCCGGTGTCGGGAAAACGGAACTCGCGAAGGCGCTGGCGGAATTCCTCTTCAACGACGAGAGCATGATGACCCGTATCGATATGAGCGAGTACCAGGAGGCCCACACCGTATCGCGTCTGGTGGGCGCTCCTCCGGGATACGTCGGGTACGATGAGGGCGGACAGCTCACCGAGGCGGTACGGCGCAAGCCCTATTCAGTGGTGCTGCTGGATGAGATCGAGAAGGCCCACAGCGATGTTTTCAACACCCTGCTGCAGGTGCTTGACGACGGCCGTCTGACCGACAACAAGGGGCGCACCGTCGACTTCAAGAACACCATCCTCATCATGACATCCAACCTCAAGGAGGAGGAGCTCCGGCTACGCATGAGGCCCGAATTCATCAACCGTATCGACGAGATAGTGAAGTTTGACGCCCTCACGCCCGATGATATCAGGCAGATTGTGAAGATACAGATGAGCTTGCTCCAGAAGAAGCTGGAAGACGATAACGTGTCGCTGGAATACACCCCGGCATTCGAGGATTATGTGGTCCGCAACGGCTACGACCCCGACTTCGGCGCCAGGCCCGTCAAGAGGCTCATCCAGCGCGAGCTGGTTAACCGCCTCGCCCGCGAAATTCTCGAAGGCAACATCCACAAGGAGTCCGCGATCCTGGTCGACGCCGGCCCCGACGGCATCGCCATCAGCCAGAAATAAACTTCCGGGATAGCCCTCCCCAATTTCATCCACAAAACAAGTCCTTTTCATGGACAAACATCCCTAAAACGTCGTTTTATCCACAAATTCGGCCATATATGTGGATGAAACGGGGAGCGAGGCTATTTTGCGACAGGAAATAACTCCTGAAGAAGTCCCGGGTCAAGTTTGAGAACCCGCCGGATTTGAGAATTGTTTGCGCAGAAGTCAAAATGCATCCTTTTGGCAAGTTCTATTCTCTGCCTGTCATTCAAGTCCCCGAGTCTTGACAAGTGGTAGTTTTTATATGCCAGGGAACTGATTGTCGAGTACATCTCCTCATCAGTAAGTATTGTTTTGTCTCCCAATATTTTAGCGAATTCGGCATAAGCCTCGTAATTCTTAGTAAGCATATTGAAATACTGATGGGCATCCCTGAAGAAAGTACGTCCTGTCCGCCAGTCAACGAAACTTTCGGGCGCAATATATCCATCTTTGACTTTAAAGTAATCAGGGTATTGAGGGTCCCTTGTTTTAAACAATTCCCGTTTTTCACGAATAGTCAACTCGTTTATCGGTCGCAAGGAAAGCAATGTAGGATTACTGCCAAAATAGAGATGTCCGGAGCCCCACGGGTAAGAATACGGGGTATGATCAGCATTAACTACATAGGCGTTGCGGTCAACGTAAACCATATTGTTTCTCAATGATGGCAAGGAGTCGATCAATATCGGCTCACAGACAAACCCGGACAAGTCAAGGTCTCTGCCCGCCAGTTTTGCCACACGTTTCAGGCGGCGCTGGAAATGATCGAGAAAGTCAATGCAATTCTGCTTACAACGGGCCGTGGCCACATTGTGCAAATGGTTAGACATCAGTTCGAAAGAGAAAATTCTAATGTTACACAAATAAGCACTTTCCGCCATCAGGGACATACCGAAGCGATAGTCTGCCTCATTGGTAAAAAGAATTTCGGTTGATTGACCTGGTGTGGCGATATGCCAGTAAGGAGCATTCTCTTCAAAGGCCAGTTCACAAAGGCGCTCCTTTTCAAGAAAAGATAAGTTTTTCATAGTCCGTTTATTTGACGCAAATATAACCATTTCATCCACAAAACAAGCCCTTCTTATGGATAAACAACTCCAACAACGCAATTCATCCACAAATCCCCGGCTGTTTGTGGATGAATAGAACATTTCAGGTCGTTTATCCTCAAATCAGGCCTATTTTGTGGATGATTGGGCCAGATTAAGCATCCGAGGAGGAGGCGAAGCGCCAGCGAAGGGCAGTAACGAAAAAAAAGTCTTGCGGGCGGAGGCCTGCAAGACTTTAAGCATTCTCTGAAATGCCTTGGTTACTCGGCGGGGGCTTCAGTGCTGGGCTCGGTCTGGTCAACGGGAGCGGAAGGGAATGAAGGCTGCTCGTCGGTAGCCACATTCTCTATACGGTCGGTCACGTCGACTCCGGTGCCGTTGGTGCCGGTGGCGAAGGATGCCACGACGGAAACTACAATTATGAAAGCCACAAGGCCCCAGGTGATTTTTTCAAGAATGTCTGCGGTCTGGCGCACACCGAAAGTCTGGTTGCCGGCCACAAAGTTACTGGCCATTCCACCACCCTTGCCGTTCTGGAGCAAAACCACCAGAATCAGAAGGACGGCCGCTAAAACTACGAGAATGGTCAAAATTGTAAAAAGTGCGTTCATATCTCAGTTTTTGTCTAATTTTTCAATAAGGGCTGCAAAGTAAACACTTTTTTCCGGATATCGCAAACTTAGTTTGGAATAAATTTGCTTTGCCTCACCAAGATAGCCCTGTTCGGCATAGATTCTGGCCAGGGTTTCGGTGCAGAAATCGAAGTCCTCTCCGGGCTCTTCGAATTCCAGATTTTCCTTCTCCCGGGAAGCGAAGGAAGAAAAGACGGAGTCGTCGGAACGGCGCACTTCACGGTACTGCGAGGCGGTAAAATAATCGCCTCCCACCACGAAGATCCGGGCCGGAGCCTCTGCGGGAGCCTCAACGACTGCCTCCTGCGGCTCTTCCCCGCCCAGCACGCTCTTGAGCAGGGTGCTTACCTCGCTGTCGGAATAATCGGCGGGGCCGGAACTGATAAGATCGCGCAGAAGGCGCCTCGAGCACACGTAGAGCGCCGCCTGGTTCACCTGCTCCATACCCAGCGTACCCGCCTCAGACAGGCGGCGGCAGAGTTCCATGCGGGCGCCGGCGTACCAGGGATAGATGCTCACCACCCCCAGCAACTCGTCCATGTTTAGACGCTTTATGTCGATGCTCCTTACCATTGGGCCACGGCGGCGTTGAAAATATCTTCCACCAGTTTCTCTATTATTTCGGCACAAAGCGAACTCTCCACGGCATCGATGGTGCTGGTGGAATCGTATTCGGCATAGGCCGAGAAACTCTTGTCGAAGTCCTCTTCCGGGTGCTTCTTGTCGGAGAACTGCACCTTGACGGTGATGGTAAGCTTATTGCGGGCGGCGACTTCGTCGGCGGTCACGGCGGCAGGAGTTATGTCGTAACCGGTGATCTGGCCGCTCATTTCCATGTCCCCGTCAAGATCCACCTGCTCCAGACGCGTCATGCGGCGGAACTGGTTCTTGATGGCCTCGGTGAGATCGTTGCTCAGCGACGGATTGACCCTCAGGGCCCTGTATTCGAAGAAATTGATGGTAATGGTATTGACGTCCGGCTGTATGGAAGTGCCGGAGAAGGAATATATGCCGCAGGAATTCAGCAGGAACAGGGCGGCGAATATGGGGATGAGCCGTTTCATGAGTTCTTCTTCTTTTCCGCCAGTTTGCGGTATATTGTGCGCTCCGAAATGCCGAGCTCGCGGGCGGCTTCCTTGACCTTGCCCCCGTGCCTCTGGAGGGCGCGTTCTATAAGTTCTTCGCTCATGTGACGCATGTTCATGTCCTGCCCGGCTGACTCTTCATAAGAGGGTATCTGCTCTTCGGGCTCGTAAGATGACGGGGACACGACCATGGACGAAGATGGAGCGGCAACCGCCGGAGCGCCGCCGTGCACCAGACTTTTGAGAGTGTCAACCTCCTGCTTCAGGTCAAGTATCGCCTTGATTATCATCTTCTTGTCCTCATCGGCGAAGGGAGTGCCGCCGGGGGCACCGGCAGAGGGGGGCGCGGGCAGCAGGGAGTCCTGCTCGTCGGGAAGATAGCGCCCCAGCACCTCGGGCCCGAGCTCTATCCTTTCGGCACCACCCCGCGAAGGACGGCTCTCAATGGCGCTTATGGTCTCGGCCACGTTCTTGAGCTGGCGGATATTGCCCGGCCAGCGGTAGGATGACAGGCGCGAGATAGCATTCACGTCGAGGGTGACTCGGCTGCAGCCGTACTTCTGTGCGAAATCGGCGGCGAACTTGCGGAACAGCAGGTAGATATCGCTCTTGCGTTCGCGCAGGGGCGGCATCTGAATCTGTATGGAATTGATTCGGTAGTACAGGTCCTGGCGGAACTTGCCGGTGGCAACTGCGTAGGACAGGTTGACGTTGGTTGCGCAGATGACGCGCACGTCGGTCTTCTCAACCTTGGACGAACCCACCTTCATGTATTCCCCGTTCTGCAGCACCCTGAGCAGCATCGCCTGCGTCTCCTTGGGCAGTTCGCCTATCTCGTCCAGGAAGATGGTGCCGCCGTTCGCCTCTTCGAAGTAGCCCTTGCGCTCGCCTACGGCGCCGGTGAAGGCTCCCCGCTCATGCCCGAATAGTTCGGCGTTGATGGTGCCCTCGGGAATGGCTCCGCAGTTGACCGCAAGATAGCGTCCCGTGCGCCTGCGGCTGTGCTGGTGGATTATCTGGGGTATATTTTCCTTGCCGGTGCCGCTCTCGCCCTCGATGAGCACCGTCAGGTCGGTGGGCGCGATGGCCACCGCGGTCTCCAGGGCCCGGTTGAGCGCCGGGTCGTTTCCTATGATGTCGTATCTGTTTTTCAGCGTTTGAAGCTCTTGTGCATCCATAACCGTGCAAAGTTATGAAAAAATCTTATCTTTGCATTTCTGCAGTGTAACATTTATTAAAATATGAAAAGGATACTCACATATTCGGCGCTGATCGCGCTCGCACTCATTTCCTCATCCTGCGCAAAGTCCAGGCTGGAGCAAATGCAACTTGCCAAGGACATTGACATCAAGTGCACTCCCGAGGTGCTTGAGATAGTGGCCGGGAAGATTCCCGCCACCGTGTCCGTCACCTGCCCCAAGGGATATTTCCATCCCAAGGCCACCATGGATGTCCAGCCCGTGCTCGTATACGAGGGCGGAGAGCTTGAAGGACGTCTCCTCCAGTACCAGGGCGACAAAGTCAAGGACAACTACAAGGTAGTGTCGTCCGACGGCGCCACGATCACCGAGAAACTGGTGTTCCCGTACAAGCCCGGCTGCGAAAAGGCCCGTCTGGAGCTTCGCAGCGTCATTCATTTCAAGGACAAAGACTATCCCGTCGATGCCATAAAAGTTGCCGACGGCTGTCTCGCCACCTATATGCTGGCCGACCTGGGCGGCGTCTATGAGAACAAGCCCGACGGTTACCAGCCCATCCTGTACCGCACCACCGAGGGCAGGATTCTCTATGACGTCAACTCCGACAAGGTCAACAAGGAGCAGTTCGAGACCAACTCCATGGTCAATTACAAGAACTCCCTGGACTATCTGAAAGAAGACGAGCGCACCACCATAAAGGGCACCCAGATTGTGGCTTACGCTTCACCCGAGGGCGGCAAGGAATACAACGCCAAGCTCTCCGACAAGCGCGCCGACACCGCCCAGAAGGCCCTCGACAAGGTGGCCGCCGACGTGGAGTTCACCGGCACCGAGGTCAAGAGCATCGGACAGGACTGGGACGGCTTCAAGGAGGCGGTGTCCAAGTCCAACATCGAGGACAAGGACCTCATCCTGCGCGTACTCTCGATGTACAGCGATCCCGCCGTGCGTGAAAGCGAAATCCGCAATCTCTCCCAGATCTACTCCGAAATAAACAAGAAAGTATTCCCCGAACTCCGCAGGGCGCGCCTGGTGACCAGCACCGAATGGCGCAACTACAACGACGAGGAACTGCTTCAGCTGGCCGACGAGAAGGGACTTGACCGCTTCGACGAGCCCTCCGTGCTGAGGCTGGCGACCCTTGCCGAGACCCCCGAAAGCAAGGAAACCCTCTACAAATACGCCATCAGCAAGTTCAATTCCGATACGGCCCGCTACAACCTGGCGATGCTCTATCTCGACCAGGGCAAGACCTCGCTGGGCGGAGCTTACCTGAGCAAGATAAAGGAGCCCGATGAGGAAGTGCTGAACGCCACCGGCGTGGTTGCCATGCGCAACGACGACTACGAGCTGGCGGCCGACTGCTTCGAGAAAGCCGGTGCCATATCCAAGGAGAACGAGACCGTAATGAACATACGCAAAGGCGATTACGCCGCTGCCGCCAAGTCCGCTGAAGGTCTTACGGGTGACAATGCCGCCATCGCGATGCTGCTCAACGGCAATGTGGACGGCGCCGCTGCCGCCCTCAAGGGAGACGGCGCAAGGACCGAATACCTGCGCGCAATCGTGGCCGCCCGCAGGGGCCAGGCCGCCGAGGCAAGGAAGCGTCTGGAGGCCGCTTCGGCAGCCGACAAGGCTCTCGGAGACAGGGCTGCGAACGATATTGAGTTCGCTACGCTTGCTAATTAACGATTTTTTTGTATCTTTGCAGCCCCTTTTTAAAGGGGTACTGTATATTTTATTTATTAACAAACACTTATGCCAACAATTCAACAATTGGTCCGCAAAGGACGCGAGACTGTCGAAGTAAAGAGCAAGTCCCGCGCGTTGGATGCTTGCCCTCAGAAGCGTGGCGTATGCCTTAGGGTTTACACAACCACCCCTAAGAAACCTAACTCAGCAATGCGTAAGGTTGCCCGTGTACGTCTTACCAACACTAAAGAGGTCAATGCCTACATCCCCGGCGAGGGTCACAACCTCCAGGAGCACTCCATCGTGCTCGTCCGCGGAGGCCGTGTGAAGGACCTTCCGGGTGTACGTTACCACATCCTTCGTGGCGCATTGGATACCGCTGGCGTAGAGGGCAGGACCCAGTCCCGTTCCCTTTATGGCGCCAAGAGGCCCAAGAAGTAGCCCGGGGTGTTTAAATCTTTAATTTTTCAAAACAATGAGAAAGTCAAAGCCTAAGAAGAGGATTCTACTTCCTGATCCTAAGTTCCACGACACGA
>JAFZBM010000086.1 GCA_017561765.1 Bacteroidales bacterium
AAACGCCGAGCGACTGAAAGAGGCCGGAGAATAATTGCACCCGCGTTATGCTTTCCTGAAGGCTATGCAGGCATTGTGCCCGCCGAAGCCGAAGGAATCGGAGAGGCTCAGCGTCAGCTGGGCCTCGACCGCTTTGTTGGGTGTGTAGTCAAGGTCGCACTCCGGGTCCGGCGTGTCAAGGTTGATGGTCGGGGGGACTATGCCTTCCTTGAGGGCGAGGACGGCGGCAATCGCCTCCGCTGCGCCCGTGGCTCCGAACATGTGACCGTGCATCGACTTGGTGCTGCTGATGTGTATAGAATAGGCGGCGTCGCCGAATGCCAGTTTGTACGCTTTTGTCTCCGCCACGTCGTTCAGCTGGGTGCCGGTGCCGTGGGCATTCACGTAAACACTGTCTTTCGCGGGATTGTAGGCGGCCTCGTCAAGAGCCTCCCTGATGCAGTGAGCCTGGGTGCTTCCGTCTGGCCTGGGAGCCGTTGCGTGGTAGGCGTCGCAGGAACTGCCGTATCCCACCATCTCCGCATAAATGTGCGCACCGCGGGCAAGGGCGTGTTCCATTTCCTCCAGAATCAGCACCGCCGAGCCGTCGGCCATCACGAAACCGCCGCGGTTGGCGTTGAAAGGAAGGCTGGCATGCTTGGGATCTTCGGCGCGGGTAAGCGTGCGGGCGTTGCCGAACGCAGCGGCGCCGATAGGAATGGCGCAATGGTCGGTGCCTCCGGCGATCACGGCGTCGGTGTAGCCGTGCTTGATTGCCCTGTAAGCTTCTCCAAGGGAATGCGTGGCCGTGGCGCATGCGGTTACTATGCCGATGCAGGAGCCCTGCGCCCCGTATTTGATGGCTATCTGCCCGCCTGCCATATCGGCGATCATGGTGGGGACGAACAGGGGAGAAATCCATTGTCCTGTAGGATCTTCCACCATTTTGGAAACCTCACGCTGAATGGTCTGGAATCCGCCTATTCCGGAACTCACATAGGTGGAGAGGCGGTCGGGGCTGATGTTCTCTCCCGACACCAGGCCGGAATCCTTCATCGCCTGGAAGGCTGATGCCATGGCGTAGACGGTGAAGGGATCCTGCTTGCGGATGAACGGCTTGTCCATGCCATAGTCTTCCGGATTGAAATTGCGGATCTTGCCTCCGATCTTGACGGGAAGGCCTTCCATGGGGTATTCTGTTATATAATCAAGGCCGCAGACTCCGTTGACAAGACTGTCCCAGAAAGTCTTTACATCGTTGCCGATGCAGGATATCACACCAAGGCCGGTTATAGCTACTCTTTTGCTCATAGGCTTCTTTTCATTAGGCGGCAAATATACAAATTTTTCATATATTTGCAGTAATTATGCATTCCCTCACGGACCAGTACCCAAGGGCTCTTTTAGGCAAGCACCAGCTTATAATGACCGTCCTTTTCACGGCCTTCTTCTCGCTGGTATTCCTGCTTATCAGCATCCCTTATACCCACAACGCGTGGTTCCAGCTCGGACGGGGGGAGCTTTTCCTGTTCACCGTTGTTTTCTACCTTATTTCCCTGTCTATCATCTGCGTAAGCAAGGTGGGGCTGCACATGATGCGCAACGCCAGGAACTTCACTTTCCTGCATTATATCCTGTGGAATATAGCCGAGGTCCTGGTGATCGCCCTGCTGTATACCTTCTTCACAATCGAGGGAGACAAATTCGGCATAATCAACCTGAAGAGCAACCGCTTCTGGCCCATGCTCCTGAGCGCCGTGCTGTATACCCTCATTTCCCTGGCCATCCCTTACATCCTTTGCTACCAGTATTTCCTTATCGAGGAGAAGAACAATACCATACGCTTGATGAACTACGACAACGTGGTTTCCGACATCCCTCCGGCTCCTGTCGAGGACAAGAGGATCACCTTGTTCGACAACAGCGGGGTGCTCAAGTTCTCCATCAATTCGGAGAACCTGTACTTGATAGAATCCGACGACAACTACATCCAGGTCTGGTATACCGACAGCACCGGGGAGATGAAGAAATACATGCTCCGGTGCCGCCTCAAGACGGTTGAGGACAGTTTCGCAGACAGTAATCTGGTGCGCTGTCACAGGAAATACATAGTTAACATACAGAGGGTGCGCCTGCTCCGGAGCGAGCGTGAAGGCTACAGCCTCGAACTGGAGAGCGATTCCATTCCCCAGATTCCGGTATCCAAAACTTACGAGCAGGCCGTGCTTGCCCGCTTCAATTCAAGAGTCTGATTATGTGGCAGAGAGTTCAAACCTTGTATCTGGCAATTTCGACAGCCCTGGTGGCCGCCCTTTTCTTCTGCAGGAAGGCGGGTGATATTTCATTCGTTTCTTACTGGCCTTACCTCGTGCTGATAATTCTCATAAGCCTGCTTAACCTGCTGGCTCTCACCACCTGGCGTATCAGGGTGTTCCAGGTGCGGACCACTGTGCTCTCCGCGCTGCTCACCCTTGCGCTCCAGGCCTGGCTGGTGGTGGATTTCCTGGTCACGGGCAACGACCCCATTTTTCACGTTCCGGCGGTTTTCCCCCTGGTGGCTGTTATTCTCGACATCCTGGCCGCGCGGGCTATCTGGGCGGACGAACTGCTGGTACGGAGTTCGTCCAGGCTCCGTTCCTCAAAACGCAACAAACACTAAAATTTCAAATATATGCGCATTCCTGAATCTGAACTAATCATCAACGGCGACGGCTCCGTATTCCATCTGCACATCCGTCCCGACCAGCTGGCCGACACCGTTATCCTCGTCGGCGACCCCGGCCGCGTGGCCATGGTCAAGTCTTATTTCTCTTCCATCGAGTGTGAAGGCGAATCCCGCGAATTCGTGTGGGCTACGGGCCTTTACAACGGCAAGAAGGTTACAGCTCTTTCAACGGGTATCGGCACCGACAATATCGACATAGTCATGACCGAACTTGACGCCCTGGCCAACGTGGACTTCGTTACACGCGAAGAGAAGCCCGAGCACAAGGCCCTGAACATTCTCCGTATCGGCACCTGCGGCGCCATACAACCCGAGATTCCGCTCGGATCCTTCATATTCTCCCATATTTCAGTGGGTTGCGACGGACTTCTCAACTGGTACGAGAACCGCGACTCCATTGCCCTTCTCGACTTTGAAGAGGCCTTCAAGGAGCATGTCCACTGGAACAAGCATCTCCCCGATCCTTATTTCGTACGCGCCGGCCAGAAGATTATCGACAGGTTCGTAGACTGCACCGTGAAGGGCATGACTATATCCGCTTCTGGATTCTACGGTCCTCAGGGCCGTGTCGTACGCCAGGGGCTTGCAATGCCCAACATGCTGGAGGATTTCGAGAGCTTCGAATTCAAGGGATACAAGATTACCAATTTCGAGATGGAAGGTTCGGCCCTCGCCGGCATGGCCGCCAAACTGGGCCACAATGCGGGTACTGTGTGCTGCGCCATTGCCCACAGGTATCTGAAGGACGCCAATACCGACTACAAGCCGCGCGTGGCGGAACTGGTTCAGCTGGCGCTTGACCGCATGACCGCATAAACGGTTATAGAATTACAGGACTTGCGTCCGGGGGGGATGGCCGATGAAGCCTCTCTCTCCGGACGCATCCGTTATCTGTTAGTTTAACTTGCGATAGGATTGTCGGTGGAGTAGCCTTCCCTCAGGCGCTGTTCGATGGCGGCGGCCATCAGCGCGGGGTCGGGGATGCCGGGAGACTTGCGGTCGCTGACCGGAGTGACGTTGCCTGCGCTTGATGGCTGGCGCGCCAGCCCGTAGGCGTTCCAGTCCATGCCGGAGGCTTCGACAAGGGCCCGCAGGCTTATACCCAGGTCGCAAAGGGCGTCGTGGCTGAAACTGCCGCTGACACGGCAGACGCCCAGAAGGAAATGGACCGGCCCGATAATGTCAGAGTGGCAGCGCGCAGCTTCCAGCGAAGCGGCCTGGAGGGCCGAGACGGCAGATTCGCTCAGATGCACCGACTCGCGTTCCTCCCAGGGCACCTGCTCATTCACGAACAGGGCCTCGTCGATGAGGGTTTTCAGGTGGCCGGAACTCACCCCGCATGCTTCCAGCGCGGCGCATGCAGGATTGTCCCCGTCACGCAGGACGGCGAGCATAATATGGTCCGGACAGACGTTGTGCCAGCCCGTCCTGAGCGCCTCGTCGCGACTATATTCAAGAACTTTCAGAAAATCTTCGGAAATGCTTAAATCCATGGTACAAAGATGGCAATTTTTCGCAAATTTTTGTTAACTTTGTATGTTTATAATCATAGTTCATTTATGGATAGTGAAGAAATCGTGCACGGCTACATAGAGCCTGTAGAAATTGATCACGAAATGCGCACTGCATACATCGATTATTCGATGTCCGTCATAGTGTCGCGTGCCCTTCCCGACGTGCGGGACGGGCTTAAACCGGTTCAGCGCCGCGTCCTCTTCGGCATGGACGGCCTGGGCCTGAATTTTTCCGGACAAACAAAGAAATCAGCCCGTATAGTGGGTGAGGTTCTCGGTAAATATCATCCTCACGGAGACTCCAGCGTGTATGACGCAATGGCACGTCTGGCGCAGCCATGGAACCAGCGTTATCCTCTCGTCTTCGGACAGGGCAACTTCGGTTCGATGGACGGCGATCCGGTGGCGGCTATGCGATACACCGAGGCCAAGCTCGCAAAGATGACCGAGGATATCCTGGCCGACATCGACAAGGATACGGTGGATATGACGCTCAACTTCGACGACTCCCTCCAGGAGCCCACCGTATTGCCCACCAAGCTTCCTTTGCTGATGCTCAACGGCTCCAGCGGTATCGCGGTGGGCATGGCCACGAACATGGCGCCCCATAACCTCGGGGAAATCTGCGATGCGATCTGCGCCTATATCGACAATCCCGACATTACAGTCGAGGAGTTGATGGAGCATGTCAAGGGCCCCGATTTCCCTACGGGAGGCATCATTATGGGCCGCCAGGGCATAGTGGACGCTTACAGTACCGGCCGCGGCCGCGTCGTAGTCCGCGCCAAGACGGAAATCGAAGTTGCCGACAACGGCCGCGAGACCATAGTGGTGACCGAAATCCCTTACATGGTCAACAAGCGCGACATGATAGCCCACATAGGTGAACTGGTGCGCGACAAGAGGGTGGAAGGCATCGCCGACCTCCTTGAACTGACCAACCGCGAGGGCATACGTATCGAGATTCCGCTCAAGATGGGTGCGAATTCGAACGTGGTCTTGAACACCTTGTTCAAGTACACCGCCCTCCAGTCCAGCTTCGCCATCAACAACGTGGCGCTGGTCAAGGGCCGTCCCCGTACCCTGACCCTCAAGGAGATGATTCAGAACTTCGTGGAATTCCGCCACGAGGTCGTGGTGCGCCGCACCAAGTTCGAACTCGACAAGGCCCTCAAGCGCGCCCATATCCTGGAAGGCCTGCTCAAGGCTATTGACGTCATCGACGAAATAGTGGCAATCATCCGCCATTCCAAGAGCGTCGATGACGCGAAGGCCGAACTCATGGCCACCTTCGGCTTCACCGATATCCAGGCTGCAGCCATAGTCGAAATGCGTCTCCGCCAGCTCACCGGTCTCGAAAAAGACCGCCTGCAGGCCGAATATGACGATCTCGAGAAGTTCATCGCCCGCTGCCGCGAAATACTTGCAAGCGAGGCCGAACAGCTTGGCATAGTGAAGCAGGAAACTGCCGAGATGAAGGCCAAGTACGGCGACGCCCGCCGCACCGAGATTACCCTCAGCGCCGACGAATTCAATCCCGAGGATTTCTATCCCGACGAGGACGTGGTGATAACCATTTCCCACATGGGCTACATCAAGCGTACCCCGCTTACCGAATTCCGCACCCAGAGCCGCGGCGGCGTGGGCAAGAAGGCCAGTTCCACCCGTGACGAGGACTTCATAGAGCACATCTACGTGGCGAACATGCATTCGGTGATGCTCTTCTTCACCGACAAGGGCGTGCGCTACTGCAAGAAGGTGTACGAACTTCCCGAGGGAACCCGCACGTCCAAGGGCCGCGCCGTCCAGAACCTGCTTTCCATCGATCCGGAAGACAAGATTCGGACATATCTTAACATCCCTCTGCCGAAGAATGCAGACGCAGATGCCGAGCGTTACGTGATACTTGTCACCAAGCGCGGCGTGATCAAGAAGACCGACCTGGCCGACTATACCAATTCCCGCAGCTTCAACAAGGGCATCATAGCCATCAACATACGCGAGGGAGACGAACTGCTGGACGCCCTTCTTACCGACGGCAGGCATGAGATTATGATTGCTGCCCGCAAAGGCCGCTGCTGCCGCTTCGACGAGTCTGAACTCCGCTCTCTCGGAAGGGGGTCGAGCGGTGTGCGCGGAATCAATATCGACGAGGACGACGAGGTCGTCGGAGCTATCTCGAGCGACCCTTCCGCAGAGGATGCCGCATTGCGTACAGTGTTGGTAGTCAGCGAGAACGGCTTCGGCAAGAGGACCGATCCCACTGAGTACCGCAAGACAGCCCGGGGAGCCAAGGGAGTGCGCACCATCAACATCACCGACAAAACTGGCCCGCTTGTTGCAATAAAGTCTGTAACCGAAGACAATGACCTGATGATTATCAACAAGTCCGGCCTCACCATCAGGATGTCTGTGAAGGACATTAGAGTGGCCGGCCGCGCTACGCAAGGCGTGAAGTTGATTAACATACGCGAGGGAGACTCGATTGCAGCAGTCTGCCCGGTAGCCGGAGCCGAGGATTCCCAGGAAGAATCGGAAACCATTAGTGAAGAGAGTGTTGAATAATTAAAAACCCTATAGCGATGAAAAGAATTTTTACAGTTTTGGCCCTTCTTGCGGTAATCACCTCCGCCAATGCGCAGGTTAAGTCCATTTCCGCCGCCCAGAACGCGGTCGAGAATGCCAAGAAGGATGTTGAGAATCCTAAGAAGAACACCAAGTTCGCCCCCTGGATCAAGTATGGCAAGGCCCTTATGGATGCTTACGATGCACCTGCCGGAGCCGGCTGGATCAATGCTACGCGTCAGGAGCTGCAGCTCGTGACCAACAACGAGAAGCCCGTCTCTTCGGAGAACGTGACTCTTGCAGGAGCCAACTGGGTGAAGGAAGTCTATCCTACCAGGAATTACTACTTTACCGAAGACGGCCACCTCGGCTTGATCGAAATCACCAAGCCTGTCTATGAGAATGCCCTTGACATGGCTCTCGACGCCTACAAGACGGCCAACGAGCTGGATGTCAAGCATTCCAAGACCAAGGATATTACCGGAGCCATTCTTTCCATCGCCGGAAAGTATGTCGACGAGGCCTACACTGCCTATACCCTCGGCGATCTTGCAAAGGCTTCCGAATACTTCGAGAAATCGGCATATGCCAACAGCCTTGAGCCCGTAGCCCAGGTTGACAGCAATTCCATCTACAACGCCGGATTTACCGCATGGCTTGCCGGTAATATGGACCGCGCAAAGACCTTCTTCGAGAAGAGCGCGAAAATAGGCTACTACGGCGATGACGGCGAAGTGTTCGCCAAGCTGGCCGACATAGCCGAAAAGGGCGGCAACCACGAGGAGAGCAAGGACTATCTTGAGGAAGGCTTCCAGAAGTTCCCTCAGAGCCAGAGCATCCTGGTCGGTCTCATCAACTATTACCTCACCAGTAACGGCAGCACCGACCGTCTGTTCGAACTGCTTGGCGAGGCCAAGAAGAACGAGCCCAACAACGCATCTCTCTACTATGTCGAGGGCAATATCTGCAACCAGCTGGGCAAGATCGACGAAGCGGTCGCGGCTTATGACCAGTGCGCTTCCATCGATCCCAACTATGCCTTCGGATATATCGGCAAGGGCCAGATGTTCTACAACCAGGCCATCAAGTATTCTGAAGATGCCAGCAACGAGATGGACGATGCCAAGTACATGGCGCTGGTGGATAAGTTCGAGAACAGCCTCAAGGCCTGCATCGAGCCTTTCGAGAAAGCCCTTGGCGTGCTGACCGACGATGCGACAAAGGTCGCCGTGGCAGAGTATCTCAAGAATGCCTGCTTCCGCTTCCGCACTGAGCCTGAATTCCAGGAGAAGTACGATAAGTATGCGGCTATCGTCGCTGCCGGAACTGCGCAGTAGTTAACGGATGCCGGTGATTTGCTTGACCCGTTCGAGGGAAGCGGTCATATTGTCGAAATCAGATGGAGTGAGCCATTCGCTGCGGCGGGTGGCCCATTCTTTTATGAATATGGTGGCATAGCTGTCGGTCAGGCGGCCAGGCAGCGTGCACCACATGAAATCGAGCTGCGGCTCCAGCATCGACTTGCTGTCGGAATTGCGGTCATATATGAAGCGGAGCGTGACCGCCAGCTCCAGCCGCGTGTTCTCCACGCTCATGTTCGATACGGCGTTGCCCATGGAATAGATTACCGGTACGCCTTTGACATGTGTGGTGTCCTGGACAACGTGGGGATG
>JAFZBM010000087.1 GCA_017561765.1 Bacteroidales bacterium
ATTCCCGGGCCTGACTCCTTAAAAGAATCGACTATTTATTGTAATTGACTTTCAGGAGAGGAGCTTCGCCGGAAAGGTTGACATCATCGACCTTGGCGTTGGGAAGGGCTCCGGTAGCATTCCATCCGTTGACGGAAGCGAATATACCCATGTTGAATTCCTTTGCAAGTTTGCCTGCAGGATAGAGCTCACGGGTGATCTGGAACTCCCAGGTCTTCTTGTCGCCCTTGCCCTCGACGAATCCGGTAAGGCCTTCGACCTCTGTCCAGGCCCATGCGCCACCGTCATTGACAGCACCGCTGTAGGTGCCTACGAACGGATCATATGCGGACTGAACTTCGCCGCCGGCAATGACATCGCCCTGGATAAGGAGGTCGATGCAAGGAGTCTCGCCCTGATCGAAGGGACCCTTGTAACCGCCGGTGGAAGTGTCGGCGTCACCGTCGATGATGATATCGAAGTGGGAATCGCTCACCTCTCCGCCGTAAGCAGAGTAGTCGAATTCGACATAAATGAACACATAGTACTTGTCGGCATAAACCTTTGCGAGTTTAAGGTCGGTCTTGGTCGTGGGATCCGCGCACTTCAGAACCTGGACCTTGCTGGCATCCAGCTTTGCCCAGTCGTCGAAAGTTCCGTCGATCTTGATGGGAGCAACATACTCCTTCTCACCATTGTTGTTGGGATCGTCGGGATCGTTGTTCTTGTTGCAGGAGATGAACAACGTGGCTGCAAGAGCCATCAATGCTAATACTTTTTTCATGTTTTTGTTGGATTTAAAGTTAATAAAAAGTGATGTTAGTTAATTACTGTCTGTTTTGTGGAATATGGCTGGCATTAATCTCGTCCAGCGGGATGAGAAGTGCAATGCGGGGATCAGTCCACTTGATTATGCCGAATTCATGGAATCCGACATATCGGCGGTCGATATCCCTGCGGTTGCGGATCAGGTCGAAGTAGCGGAGACCCTCGAAGCAAAGCTCCATGCGGCGCTCGTCAAGAACTACATCCAGAACGCTGGCATAGCCTCTTGATTTATAATTGGCCAGGGTCATGTCGGCGTCTCCCGTGAGGCCGGCGCGGTGGCGTATTATGTTCACGTCGTCCAGGGCTCCCTGTTCGTCATTCAGTTTCGCCTTGGCTTCGGCACGGTTCAGCACCAGCTCGCCCCAACGGAGGATAGCGGGAGAAGTAAGGTTGCTCTTGCCTTCCTGGCCGCTGAATTTAGTGTTGAAGTAAATAGGGTAGTTGCCGCCGTTTGAACGGACGCTGCCGTCGGGACGTACATATACGCGCTTCTGGACCGATGCGCTTTCTTTTCCCGACACGAAGCCGGCATCGTTGACGATATACTGAGTGTATCCGTTCACTACGGTAGGCTCGGCCTTGAACGTCTTTCCGCTGTATGTGAAGTCGACGGATCCGTCACCGTTCTGTGTCAGGCCATGGATGATGGCACTTGAACAATAGGTGTTGCCGGTTTTGGTCTTGATGGGGAAGGTGACCATCACTTTGCCGTCGTTGGTGGCTCCGGGCTGGACGAAATAAGCTTCGAAACGCTTGTCCTGCGGATAACGCTGGAACAGGTCTATGAGTTCCTCGCTCCAGTAGTGCTCGCCCCATCCCTTGTCTCCGTCAAAGCGCTTGAGGTCTGAATCGGAATAGTACATCGAGGCGATGGAAGATGTCGGATGGGTTGTGTAGAACTTGTCGATGGAGCTGGCGCGTACGCACCAGATGGTCTCGTCGAAATCGTATGTCTTGGTAGGGAAACCTGCATAGTCGTAACCCGAAGTGACTGCGGACGGTGCGTGACCCATAAGATCGTTGCAGATGTCAAGGCACTTCTGGTTCTCTTCCATATACAGATATACGCGGGCAAGCAGAGCCTTGGCGGCATCCATGGAAATATAGCCCCTGTCGGAGCGTGTCCCTTCTCCGCCCAGGTATTTCTGGGCTTCGATCAAATCTTCCACTATGCCGTCATATATCTTGCCTACGGTTTCGCGCTTGACTTCTCCGCTGTAGGTGTCCATGCCGCGGTGCTCGACTATGCCGAGTGCATCCTGATGCTCTTTCCAATAAACATAAGGCATGGCGAACAAGTTGACAAGCTGGAAGTGACCCAATGCACGCAAGACATAATTCTCGCCGAGCAGATGGTCACTCTCGGCGGATGCGCCGGGGGTGATGGCATCTATGTTGGAGTTGGCACCGTAAATCACCTTGTAGGCGAGCCACCAGGTGTAATAGATGTTCTCCTCGGTGGGGACATCCTGGAAATCATAGGGATGAATAAAGGGGTCGGAAGTGGTTCCGGATACGGTTACATTGTCGCTGCGGAGCTCGGTAATCTGGTAATAGTGGCGCAGATACTGGTTACGGCCGTTAGGGTAATCTGCACTTTCGCCTTTGTATGCCAGAAAGTCCTTGAAGAGAGAGTAAACTCCGTCGGTGGTATAAACAGCGGATGCAGGGTTGTCTGCGAGCTGTGAAGAGGTCATGGCATCGGATGAATAGAAATCCATGTTGCAGGAAGCCATGAACAAGGCTGCGAAGCCGATCAATAATATCTTCTTCATAATTGCTCTCTTGTTTAGAATTTGACGTCGATACCCAGGACTACGGACATAGGGACAGGGTAGTTGCTTGAGTAAAGACCTGCATGATGGTAGGTGTCGGAATCCATTCCCACTTCAGGATCCATGCCGGAGAAACGGGAAAGGGTGAGCACGTTGTCGGCGGACACATAAACCCTGGCGCCGCCCATGTTAATCTTCTGGATAAGATTGCCGGGAAGGTCATAGGACAGGGTAACGTTGCGCAGACGGAAGAAACTGCCGTCCTCAAGATAACGTGAGGATGCTTTGTTGGTACCGTCGCTTCGGCCGGCTACAGGCTCAGGATGGGTGGCGTTTTCCCAGGTGCTCTTCTTGTTCTTGTCCCATCTTACCCAGCCGAGACCGTTGTCGATGGACATCTGGTTGAGATTGGTGTATGCGCCGTCGGCATCCATGGCCTCGCGGGTCTTGTTGTAGATCTTGTTGCCGACCATGTAACTTCCGTTCATGGTGAGGTTGAAGTTCTTCCAGCGGAGACCGGTGTTGAGACCGCCGCTGAACCAGGGAGAAGCACTGCCGACAATCTGGAATGTCGCCTGGTTGTACTTGTTGACGTATTCCACGGAGCCGTCTTCGTTGACTTTCTCCCAGCGGGGGAGTCCGTAGTACTCCTCTTCGTCATCATCGTAGTAGGTTTCCACTCCGGCCCATTTGGGCATGTACCAGGAGTAAACATCCTCGCCCTCGCGGAGGATCTGGGATACTTCGCTCTTGGTCATGACCATATCGTTGTGGTCGGGCAGCTCCATAACACGGTTCTTGTTGAATCCGAGGTTGATACCAGCGGTCCAGCCGAAGTCCTTGGTGTTGATGATTGCACCGTCGGCAGCAAGCTCTACACCCATGTTCCTGACTTTGCCGACGTTGTCGAACTTGGCGAAGAAACCGGACGAAGGGGCCTGCGGAGCCTCAAGGAGGATGCGGGAGTTGATGGTATGGTAAAGGTCGACGGTGATGTTCCAGTTGTTGTTCAGGGTAGCGTCAACACCGAGGCTGGTCATGTACGCTTCTTCCCATCCGAGATAGAAGTTGGCCTGGCGCTGAAGCACGGCGGCGCTGTTGCCGTTATACTGTGCGCTGAGCGAGAAGGTGTCCTGATACTGGAATGCGGGGATGTTGTCGTTACCGGTTTTACCGTATCCGCCGCGGAGCTTGAGGAAGGTGATTGAAGGCAGGCTGCTCATGAAGTCCTCCTTGGAGATGATCCAGGCGGCGGAAACGCCGGGGAACCAGCCTCCGCGGTTGTAAGGACCGAACTTGTAGGTTTCGTCATAACGGATTGATGCAGTCGCAATATATTTGCCGAGGTAAGAGTATTGTGCCTGTCCGAGTACCGCCCAGCTGCGGGAATGGTAATCGGAGCCGGAAATACTGCTCATTATAGTGTTGGAAAGAGACCTCTGGCCGGCGGGGAAATTGATTCCTCCGGCAGCGAGGCCGCGGGAATAACCCTCGCCATACTCCCAGCCTACGATTGCGTTTACATCATGGTCGCCGAAGGTCTTGTAGAATTTTGCGAGGTCGGTCGTGCCCCATCCGTTCCATTCTCCGTCGCTGTTGTCGAGCGAACCGTTGGTGCCGGATCCGTCATAGGTGCGCGGATCGACGTATGACTCCCAGTATGAGTAGGAGGTGTCGTAACGGTTGATGGACGTAAGGGTGAGCCAGTCGGTAACGTTCCACACAAGCTGCAGGTCTCCGGTCAGGCTCTCGCCGTGTCCCTTTGAGTAGTTGTACTGCTCGCTGTGAAGGATGTTGGAAGGATTCTGGGTGTACCACTTGCCGCCGGTGTCGGAACGCGGAGTCTTGTCGTCGGTGATGTAGATGAGTTCGTTCGTGATCTTGCCGTTTTCGTCGATGACATAGGGGATGTCCCAGGGCATTGCGTAGTAGGAATATTCCAGCAGACGCCAAGATGAAGTGCCCTGGTCATAGGACTTCGAGTAGTTGAGACGGGCGCTCATGTTGAGCCTGTCCGTGATAGGGAGGGACAGGTTGATGCGTGCCGCGTTCTTCTTGAAGTTGGTATTGATGAGGGTACCTTTCTCGTTGTAGTGGTCGAGGCTCACGTAGTAGTTTACCTTGCCTGCCTTGCCCGTAACGGATGCGTAGTAGTTCTGCACGTTACCGAGCTTGAAGCAGTTGTTGACCCAGTCGAAATCGTAGTTGAGGAGCTCCTCGGGATAGCTGTTGTTGAAAACAACCTGCGAGAACATGCTCTTCTCGAATTTGTAGAGCTCAGGCGTGGTCATGGGGCGGAAGCGTCCGGTAAGGGCTTTCTTGATACCGCCGCTGGCCTTGAAATTGACCTCGGTCTTGTCCTGGGAACCGCTCTTGGTGGTGATGACGATGACGCCGCCGGAAGCCGCAGCACCATAGAGCGCGGTTGCGGAAGCGTCCTTCAAGACGGTAAGCGTCTCGATGTCGTTAGGGTTGAAGGATCCTCCCGCAACACCGTCCACAACGAAAAGGGGACCTGCGCCGGCGGTGATGGAACCTGTACCGCGGATACGGATATCGGCGCTGGTACCGGGCTGTCCGCTGGAGTTCATGACAACCACGCCGGCAACCTTGCCCTGAAGCATGTTGCCCACGTCGGGAGTCGTGACATCGTGCAATTTCTCACCGCTCATGGATACCACGGCGCTGGAAAGCTCGGCCTTCTTCTGTGATGTGTAACCCAGGACCACGACTTCATCGAGAAGCTCGGTGTCCGGATGAAGACTTACATTAATAACGGTGCGGCCGTCGACGATCTCCTTGATCTCGTTGTAACCGAGGCTGGAGAATGTGAGTTCGGCGCCCATGGGAGCGGAGATGACGTACTTGCCGTCATAATCCGTAACAGTGCCGCCGCCGCTGGAGACCAGGACGCCTGCGCCGATTACGGGCTCGCCGTTGGAAGCGTCCAGGACCTGTCCCGAAATGGACACGTTCTGGGCGGACATCGTAATTGACAGTGCCAGCGATGCAAGCACGGTCAGAATGCGAGTTGGAGTAATTGTCATAAGGTTATAACGATTGGTTAAATGTACAGTGTTACGCCTTCCACCACGCGGGAGATGTTGCCGTCCGCGGAGGGGGAGTCCGGGCTGAGCCCTAAAGCAATGGATTTATAGTATCCGAGCAGCTGGGCTACGAAGAGGTAGGAAACGCATCCGTAGATCATCGGGAAGCCCCCGGGGAGCATGGTCTCGACCATGAGCTCGGTTTCGGGGCATTCGGTGGGCTGCTGGCATATTGTCACGGTGGCGATGTACCTGCCCTGCTCGCGAATCGTGCGCATCAGGTCCATCTCATAGCGCCTCACGTCCGGGTCGGGGGAGACCAGGTAAACTATCAGGGTCTCCTTGTTGATGACGGCCTTGGGACCGTGGCGGAAGCCGAGGAAGGCGTCGAAGGCGCACATGATGTTGCCGTCGGTGAGTTCCTGGAGCTTGAGCCTTGACTCCTCGGAGATGCCCTTGAGGGCGCCGGAGCCGAGGAATACGGCACGCTTGAAGTTCTTTGCCGCTATCTGCTCGAGAGCGCTTTCATAGCGCCCGATGGCCTTCTGGACGCAGTCGGACAGGATGTCGATGTATTCTTTCTGGGCCTCGATCTCAGCTATTCTTGAAACCAGAGAGCAGGCGAGCAGCATGGATGTGCAGCTGCTGGTCATGGCGAGCGAAAGGTCGTTGGTCTCGGGAGGCAGAAGAATGCAGAGGACATTGTCTCCCTTGATACCGGCGAGCTCTCCTTCCGCGTTGCAGGTGATGAAAATGTGCGCAGCGCTGCCGGCGGTCTGGTTGACGGCCTTTACAGCGCCGATGCTCTCGGGGCTGTTTCCGGAGCGGGCGAAAGAAATCAGGAGAACCTTGCTGGCGGAGTTGAAATACAGCCCGGGGCAGGAAAGGATGTCCGTGGTGGCAATGGACCTTGCTCCGCGGAAGCGGGTTTCGGCCAGTGCGCATTCCAGTGCGTCGCCGATGTATGCGGACGAACCCGCACCGGTCAGAACCACCTGGTAGCCGTCGTTCATGTATTTGTCTATGAACGCCTTGATTTCATCCTTGCGGGAAAGGACCACATCATAGGTCTTGCGCCAGACACGCGGCTGCTGAAGAATCTCCTTGTGGGTGTTAAATGTCATAATTTATAAATACTAAAATAGGTGAAATATTGCTTCTAAACATTGACAATTTCAACATTTATGTTCATCCCCTTGAGCTGGCTCAGGATCGATGGGGAAAGATTGCTGTCAATGATCACCGTGTTGATCTTGTCGGGCATGGCGATGAAAGCGAATGACCTTTTGTTGATCTTGGATGAATCGAAAACGGCGATTACCTCTCGGGCGCGGGAAATCATGACCTGGTTGGTGCTGGCCTCCTCTACGCTGGGGGTGGACAGCCCGGCTTCGACGCTGAAGCTGTCAACTCCGAGGAAGAGTTTGTCGCAGTAAAAGAGCTTGAGGTTCGATTCAGCAAGCGCCCCGACGGTCGAAAGGCTGTCGCCGCGGACTATGCCGCCGAGAAGTATAACCTTGAACCTGTTGTACTTGAGCGCCTCGAGCATGGCGTTGACGGAATTGGTTATTATGGTCAGGTCGCGGAATTTGTGAAGGTTGCGGGCCACTTCCAGGGCCGTGGTGCCGGAGTCTATCATGATTGTGTCGCCATCCTTGATATGGGCAGCAGCGGCACGGCCGATAGCCTCCTTCTCCTTCACGTTTATGAACTTCTTGACATTTATGTCATGCGACTCGACTTCTTCCTGGGGAATGGACGCTTCCATGATTGCACCGCCGTGAACGCGGATAAGCAACTTGCGGTCCTTCAGGATAGTAAGATCCTTGCGGATAGTAACTTCGGAGACCCCGAACTGTTCGCTTAATTGTGCGACAGTGACGGAGGAATTCTCACGGAGCCGCTGGAGTATCGCGGACCGTCTTCCCTGTACAGTGTCGTAAATGTTCATTTTTATGTGATAAATATGGCTGCGAATATAATAAAAAAATCATTCGAAACCAAACGAAATTGTTTTTTCTTTCGAAAACGAAACATTTTTTAGCGAAATTGAAATATTATTACCAAATTTGTAAGGCTAAAAACTGATAACGATGAAGCAATACGACATTGCCGCGATAGGCGAACTAAATGTGGACATCATTTTGAACGGCATCGAGTCCGAGCCGGAGATAGGCAAAGAGAAATTCGCCCGGGAAATGACCGTTACCCTTGGCAGCTCCACGGCTATTTTTGCCGCCAATGCCGCCGCCCTGGGAAGCAAGGTCTGTTTCGTGGGCATGATTGGTCGCGATTCTTTCGGGGCCCTGGTGCGCAGTTCCCTTGAGGCCAGGGGGGTGGATACCCGCTATCTGGTGGAAGGGGACACTCCTACGGGAGCTACCATCTGCATGAGCTACGGCGAAGACCGCGCCAACCTGACCTACCAGGGCGCCATGGATGTGATGACCTTCGCAGATATCCCCGCAGAGGTGTTTGAAAAGACACGCCACATTCACCTGAGTTCCCTTTTCATGCAGTCCGGGCTGCTCCGGGACGTGCATAAGATTCTGGATGCCGCAGCTGCAAACGGCGTCACCGTTTCGCTCGATACCCAGTGGGACCCCATGGAAACCTGGAAGCTGGATTATAAGTCAGTACTCCCCAAGGTCACCGTTTTCATGCCCAACGAGAAGGAACTGCAGTGCCTTACCGGTACTTCCGACATTGAGTCCGCAATCGCGGCGGTGCTCCCTTACCTGGGCGGCGCGATGGTGCTTAAATGCGGCTCCGACGGCTCTGTCCTGGTCCGCAAGGACGGCAGCCGCGTCTTCCTTCCCGCATTCCTCAATACCGAAGTGGTCGATGCGATTGGGGCCGGCGACAGCTGCAATTCCGGTTTCGTTACGGCGTTCGTCAAGGGACTGCCGCTTGAAGAATGCCAGCGTACGGGCAATCTCACCGGTGCAGTAAACACTACTGCCGCCGGCGGAACAGGGGCATTTACATCGCTCCAGGCGGTCAGGGACGTCTGCCTTTCACGTTTCGGTCAAGACTTGAAAATCTGAAGGATATGAAACGAGTCGCCCTGTTATCGATAATACTGCTTGCCGCTTCTTGTTCCGTTCCCTCCGACAGGCTGCTGTCTCCCCGTGGCGCCGCCTTGGACGGCGTCGAGGTGCTTGTCAGTACAAGTACGCCCGGAGGATTCTCCGGCATGACCTTGAGGGAAGTGGCATTCGTGAACAACTCCGGCAGGCCGCTGGAAGTCGGCGCCATGGAGACGTCGCGCATCTGCGTCGAGGGCCCGGAAATCTGGAGCCTGCAGCCCAGCTCAACTGCTGAACGCCTGGACTGGGTGCTCCCGGTGAATAACGGCTTCAGCCAGCGCAACTACCTGGGAATGAACGACAGCGACTACGGCGGAGGCATTCCGCTGGTGACGCTTTGGACTCCGGAGGTAAACCTCAGCGTTGGTCTCGCCGAGCCCGTCCTCAAATTGATATCAATAAATGTCACACG
>JAFZBM010000088.1 GCA_017561765.1 Bacteroidales bacterium
AATGGCAAACTGATACTCATAAATGGGAGGCTCTGGAGGGAGTACGGTGCTGGCGGAAATGCTGCCGGCACCATCCGCAGCAGCGCTCACTTCCACTTTGTCCCCGGCGTTGAACCCCCTAGGTACAAACCAGCAGCCCTCCGGCACCGATCCGACCTGTTCTGCTGCATAGGTCATTTCCAAAGGCGCACCGTTCACCTTGAAATCGACTTTCGCGTCTTCAAGAAAAGGATATCCGCTATATGTGTTGCCGACAGGTATCGTTTTATACAACTGCAATATAGTCGTATCTGCAGGACCCGGGCAGCAAAGAAGCACAAGCTTCGGCGTAGTGGGAATGTCAATGTCAAATTCCGCACATTCGCAGGCAGCTGTCAGGGACAGGGCCGCCAGCAGGCCTATAATATATTCTATCTTTCTCATTGTCAGAACTTAATGGTATAGTTGAACGTGGGTACTATCGGCACTATGCCGTATCCTTTTCCTACGAATGATACGTACCCGGGATCAAATGTGGGGTCGTCTCTCTTAACGCCTCTTCTTTCAGCGGAGGCATAGATTGGATTGATGCGACAATAGACATTGTAAATGCTTATGTTCCAAATGTATTCGTGTCCCCGCTTGGTCTTGCCGTGTAAGTTGGCGCCTATATCGAGCCTGTGATAATCGGGAATCTTCACGTTGTTGGGCTCTTCGTAAACCCACATCGAGCGCAACTGATAGTCCTGAGTGCCGTAGTACATTCCTTGGATGTAATGCGTGGGCACCGTCATCCTGTTGCCGCTGTGATAGTTCCAGGCGCTGTAGAGCTCCCATTTCTTGTTTATGCGCCAGTTGGCCTGGAGCGTGATCTTGTGCCGGTTGTCGTTGCGGTCGCGGAACCAGGTCGGCCAGATGTCTTCGAAAAGGCGTTCATTCCAGGAAAGGGTATAGAAGGCGTTGAGCGTAAGCGCTTCCGTCTCATAGCCGAAGTCCACTTCCATACCGTACGAGCGGCCCTTGCCTATCTTAAAATTCTCCTCCCAATCGTCGAGGCGGGGGAAGTATGTGTTCATTCCTGTGTACTCGATGAGATTGTCCATGGTCTTGTACCAGCCTTCTACTGTTAGGTGCATATTCCACGGCAGCTTTCCATAGACTCCGGCGGCAACCTGCCGTGAACGCATAGGAGCGACGCGATTTCCGGAGGGCAGCCAGCAGTTGGTGGGGAGGTCGAGATAGGTGGATGCCACCTGATGCGAGAACTGGCTCATCTCCGAGTATGAAGCCTTTATGTTGACGTCCGGAGAGCATTGTACTTTCAGCGCGAGGCGGGGCTCAAAGGAGTTCCAGACTTTGCCGGAGGCCCCATACAAGGTATTCCTCAGGCCAACATTTGCCCGCAGCCAGGGAGTGATACGCATCTCATCCTCAACGTAGAGCGTTCCTTCCCAGCCGGACACACGCACGGTATCATTCTGTGAGTACCCGCCTTTAATTCCATTATCAACACTGTCTTCAATGTACGAATAATCGGGCCTGTAGGAATGCCAGGTGCCGTTACCTCCAAATCGCAGGGTATGCGCTTCATTTGGTTTCCAGATTGCATCGGCACTGACTCCGGTGTCATCGAGCACATTGTGGTTTGAGAGTGTTTGGGTCTCTTCAGAAACATGCTTGTATCCATCCGGAAAGCTCATGTCGATGTCGTAGCCGCTTACATACGATATTTTAGCCCTGCTCCCGGACCAATAGCCGGTCAAGCACAAGCTCATATCATCAGAGAATTGCTTTTTCCAGTTCAATGAAGCAAGCGTATTACCCCAACTCATGTTTATATTGGTGAAACTGTCTATGTGGCCGACTCCCTTTTCGGTATAATTTGTCCTGTCTTTATCGATATAATTAAACGCATCGTTACCCCAATAGAAGTTCGCAGTGAGCTTGCTGCTGCTGGAAAACTTATGCGTCACCCTTGCATTAAGGTCTGTAAACGCGTATCCGAAGACTTTGCTGCTGACTCCGTTAGTGCGGTCTTTATTCTCTTTCCGGTTATTGATCAGGCACGCCGGATACATCACCGCATCCGCCCAGGAACGGCGAAGTGCCACGTTGAAGGAGGTCTTGCCCTTTACTATCGGGCCCTCTATTTGCGCCCGTCCTTCTATAAGGCCGATGGAGAACAGACCCTTATAATGCTCGAAGTCGCCGTCCCTTGTCTGGACGTCAACCACAGAGGAAGTGCGGCCGCCATAACGCGCCGGGAACCCGCTCTTGTAGAAGTCCAGGTTCTCAATCACATCTGTATTGAAGGAGGAGAAAATGCCTCCGAGGTGGCAGATTTGATAAAGGGGTACGCCGTCCAGCAGGAACAGGTTGTCGGTGCCGTCTCCGCCGTGGACATACAAGCTGGACAACAGTTCGGTTCCGGATGCCACACCGGGAAGGGCCTGCAGCGTTTTGAGCACATCGGGAGCGCTGAATACGGCAAAAGCCCTGTTGAACGCCGCTCCGTCCAGTTTGGTCAGACCGGTCTGGGTGAAGTTCTGGTTGCGGTCTATTATTCCGGTAATGGTTGCGGCCTTCAGGGTGTCCAGCTGGCTTCCTATCTGCACTGGCTTTTTGGATGATAGCAAGACATACTTTCCTTTGATTTGCCAGCTTATGGTGCTGTCGTCAAACAGCTCGTGCAGGCTGTCCCGGAGGGTCTTGCCGGTGGCAGGATTACCATCAAGATGCGTATTCAGCGGCAGGCTGGATTCGTACACAAAGTGCACCCCAAAGCGCTCGCTCACTGTCTTCATCCCGTCAAGGATGGTCGATCCGCCCTGGGCGCCTGCCGAAAGACCAGTCAGGAGAAGGATTATAATAATTAGTAAGCGTCTCATTCCTCTACTGTAATATCAATGCCAAGGGTGGCCTCAATCAGGGCTACAATACTGTCCACACCATCATCGTTGAAAGTCGCGGTAAGGCATTTGCGGGTAGCAGGTGCAGTCAATTTGCAACCATAATAGTCAGACAGTTCCCTGAGCACGTCAGCTACAGGCGTATTGTCAAAGACGAACTGATGGGCCTCAGCTGCTTGCTCCGGCTGCACACTTACTTCTATGCTCCGTGCGGGTTCTGCATTACGCACAATGCTTACTACACCGAACCCGGCGGCAAAGGCAAGAGCGGCAGATGCTGTTGCTGATACGGCAACGGTCCACCACTTGCGCCTGGGCTTGCCCTGTTCAATAGAAGTGTGCAGTGCGTTCAGGGCCTTGTCGGCATCGTACTTGCCTTCTTCGTAGTTCCCGGCGACGAATTCAAGCTTTTCTTTGAATGATTTCTTCATACATTTTCGCGTTTCTACTATAATGACGGAGAAAAGCGAAAGTGTAACACTGATTTGAGAAAAATTTTTTAATAATTTCGCCTGAGGGTTTTCAATGCCCTGTAAATCTGGTTGCGGACCGTTCCCTCAGACACACCCAGACGCTTTGCGATCTCCGGGCATTTGAGGCCGTCCCGCACGTGCATCAGCAGCATACGGCGGCGTCCTTCCGGCAGCCGGTCAATGGCATCCCACATCCGGGCTTCCGAGAAAGACTGCTCAAGTACTCCGTCATCATCAGGGATGGACTCTTCGAGCAGGTACGTCAGCTCTGCCTCCGGATGCGCGGCCCCGGCACGCAGGCGGTCGATGCAGGCATTACGCACGGATGTTGCCAGATAAGCTTCCGGCTTCGAGGGCATATCGCCATTGCTCATCCGGTCCCAGAGCGCGGCAAAAGCATCCTGCACCACATCCTCCACATCCCCGGAGTCGCCAAGGGTGTGAGCGGCATAGAGGCACATCGGCCTGTAATACAGCCGGTACAGTTGGTCTATGTCCAAGCCGCGATTTAACAACATCAATACAGTCTTTCGTACAACTCCTTCCGCTTAGGAATGGTAATGTGTATTTCAACGCCGCCGTACGGGTTTTTCAGCACCAACGCACACTCCCTTTTGGCCGGAAGGTCATCAAAGGCCTCAATTGCATCAAGAGCAACGATGAACTGACGGTTAACACGGGTAAAGTGTTCCGGATTCAATTCGCCCTCAAGCTGGGAAAGCGAACCGCTGACGTAGCCGTATGTGCCGTCTTTCAGGAAAGCCTTGGTGCCACCGGTATCGGCAGCTATGTGACTCACTTCCTCCACCGGCGTCACCAGCGTCCGGGTTCCTTGCTCCAGCAGCAGGCGTTTGCGGTAATTCACCTTTCGCTGCAGGATGTCGCTTGACATATCCTTGAGCATAGACGGGGTAAGACGCGGGAAGCGCTTCTCGCAACGCTGCAGGGCTTTTTCAAGGTCGGCTTTCTGCACAGGCTTCATCAGGTAGTCGGCGCAGTTGTAATCGAATGCGCGGAGGGCGTA
>JAFZBM010000089.1 GCA_017561765.1 Bacteroidales bacterium
CACGCCGGTGCTGCCCAGGAAGAGGAAGGATCCGATAGGACGATGCTCGTTGCTCAAGCCCGCGCGCGAACGGCGGACTGCATCGGCAACGGCGCCTATGGCCTTGTCCTGGCCTACCACTCTCTTATGAAGCTGCTCCTCCATGCGCAGGAGCTTCTCCTTTTCGCTCTCCAGCATACGGTTCACGGGGATGCCGGTCCAGCGCGCCACCACCTCCGCAATGTCTTCGGGAGTCACGGCCTCGGTGATGATGGGGTCCTTGATGGCGGCCTGCTTCGCGCTCAGCTCAGAGATTCTCTGCTGGGCGGCCGCAAGACGTCCGTACCGTATCTCCGCCACCTTGCCGTAGTCGCCGGAGCGTTCGGCAATGGCAGCATCGCGTTTGTAATCTTCGATTTGCGTGCGCAGGTTGTTGAGCTCCGTCACTATGCCCTTCTCCTCGTTCCAGCGCTTCTCCAGGGCGGCCTTCTTCTCCTTGGCCTCCGCGAGCTCCGAGTCGATCTTCTCACTCTTCAGCGACGTTCCCTCGCGCTTGATAGCCTCCTTTTCAATCTCCAGCTGCCTTATGCGCGCGTTGAGGTCGTCTATGGGTTCGGGCACCGAATTCATCTCCAGACGCAGCTTGGACGCAGCTTCGTCAACCAGGTCGATGGCCTTGTCGGGAAGGAAACGGTTGTTGATGTAGCGGTGGCTGAGGTTCACGGCGGCAATGAGCGCGTCATCCTCTATGCTCACACGGTGGTGAGTTTCGTACTTCTCTTTAAGGCCACGGAGGATGGCGATGCTCTCGGCGGGCGATGGCTCGTCCACCATGACCTTCTGGAAACGGCGCTCGAGAGCCTTGTCCTGCTCGAAGTACTTCTGGTACTCGTCGAGGGTCGTGGAACCGATTGTGCGCAGCTCGCCGCGGGCCAGTGCCGGCTTGAGGATGTTTGAAGCGTCCATGGCGCCGCTCGTGCGTCCCGCGCCCACCAGGGTATGGATTTCATCGATGAAGAGGATGATTTCGCCGTCGGACTCCACCACCTCCTTTACCACGCCCTTGAGCCTTTCCTCGAACTCGCCCTGGTACTTGGCGCCCGCGATGAGCGCGCCCATGTCGAGTGAGAAAACCTTGCGGTTCTTGAGGTTCTCGGGCACCTGCCCGTTGACTATTTTCATCGCAATCCCTTCAGAGATAGCGGTTTTGCCCACGCCCGGCTCGCCAACCAGGATAGGGTTGTTCTTGGTCCTGCGGGACAAAATCTGCAGGACACGGCGTATTTCATCGTCCCGGCCGATCACCGGGTCGAGCTTTCCTTTTGCTGCGGCCTCATTGAGGTCGATTGCATACTTACTTAAGAATTCGTACTTGTTTTCCATAATCATAAAGCCGGGCCCCATGGTAGGGACCCGATTTAATTCCGGTCAAAGAGTATTCCACTGACAAAATGTCAGAGGCCGATAGCCAAGAATAATTGCTATCTTTGCTGCCGATTATGAAAAAAGCAGTATTGTGTTTGATCCTGGCGGCTGCGGCCCTGGCTCTCCGCGCCCAGGAAACCCATGTCGATGAAGTCTCTTTCGATGCCCGTACGACATTCCACCAGCAGACTACCGACGGGGTGTATGATTCTCATTTTCAGGGAGATTACTTCAACCTCCATATTAAGGGACAGCTGGCCGAGGGCCTCACGTTCAGGGTGCGGCAGCGTCTCAACAAAAAGATAGAGGATGCCAACCCGTTCAACGCTACCGACTTTCTGTGGCTCACCTGGCAGGCGACGCCCAAGTGGTCTTTCACGGCAGGCAAGCAGCCCATCATGGCCGGTGGCTACGAGATAGATTCGGCTCCCATCGACGTCTATTACTACGGCGCCTTCAGCGCACGTCTGTACCAATACTATGCTTTCGGCGCTTCCGCCACCTTCTCGCCTTCCGAGGGACAGGCCATCTCGGCACAGTTCATCCCTTCGCCTATATCGCCAGTGACGCAGAACGCTTATTCGTACAATCTCTACTGGAACGGTCATTTCTGGCCCTGGTGGAAGACGGTGTGGAGCTACAACCTGGTTGAGGACGAGCTGCAGCGCAAGATGAACTGGGTGATTCTGGGCAATAAGTTCGATATGGGTAAACTGGTGGTGGATGTGGACATGATAGACCGTTTCGCCCTGGCCCAGAGGGACTTGTTCAGCGACTGGTCTTTCATCGTAAAAGCAATCCTGACCCTGGGGAAGTGGAATATCTGCACGAAGGTTGGATATGAGCTTAATGATGCCGCCAACGTTGACGCGGACGGTGTTTCATATGACCTGGTGCTGCCTGCCGGTCATGATTTCCTGTACGGCGGTGCCGGCTTCGAGTATTTCCCGCTCGGCAACGACCAGCTCCGTCTCCACGCCGCTTATTTCCGCGACAATCACGACCGCATCAACAATTTCGACATCGGCTTGACCTGGCGCTTCACAGCCTACAAACGGAAATAGCACTGTCGCCAGCGGCCAGGGGTGGTACGATTTCCGAAACCACCCCTGGGCGCGGGCGATAAAGGCTTTGCCTTTTTCGGAGATAATCTTTATATTTGAAGTCTGAACAAAGTCCGGACTTTATGAAACGTAGAGACTTCCTTAAGACCATAGGTGCAGTAACGGCCGGAGCGGCGGTAGGCCTGCCTGCCGTAGAGACCGCGGCGAAAACCGTCGGGACAGCAGCAGAAAACGCCGGAGCGCAGGCCGCGCCCCAGACTCCCGGGGGCTCCCTGAACGACATGCCTCTCCCCATACGTCCCCTCAAACCCAAGGTCTCCCGCCAGATAACCGTAGTGGTAATTGGCGCCGGAAACCGCGGCAACGTGTATGCCGGCTACTTTGCCAAGTACCCCGAAGCGGTCAAGGTGGTGGGCGTGTCCGACATCCTCGAGCATCGCTGCCGCAGGATGGCTGATGCACACGGTGTTCCCCCCGAGCATCGCTTCGGCGACTGGAGCGAGGTTTTCAAGGTGCCTAAATTCGCCGACGCAGTGGTCGTCTCCACCCCCGACGACGTGCACTACGCTCCGTGCATGAAAGCTCTGGAGATGGGTTATGACGTGCTTCTCGAAAAGCCGGTCTCGCCCACGGAGAGGGAGTGCAAGAACATCCTAAAGCAGGCTCACAAATACAATAAGATTGTGGCGGTGTGCCACGTGCTGCGCTATGCCCCCTATTTCTTGGCACTGCGCGAGGTCGTACGCAGCGGCGCGATCGGCGAGTTGGTGAGCATCCAGCACATGGAGCCTATCCAGTACGCCCATATGGCCCATTCCTATGTGCGCGGCAACTGGAGGAATTCCAAGCAGACCACCCCCATCATCCTTGCCAAGTCTTGCCACGACCTTGACATCCTCCGCTGGATCATCGACAAGCCTTGCAAGCGCATTGTGGCTGACGGCTCCCTGCATCTCTTCAAGCCCGAAAACGCCCCCGAAGGTGCGCCCCTCAAATGTACCGACGGCTGCCCCCACGCAGGCGAATGCCCGTACAATGCCATCGACATTTATTGTGACAAGAAATGGCACCTGGGTGTGTTTGACCTTGACGGCAATAAAGATCCGGACTTTATCCTGCAGCGTCTCCACACGCCTCCTTACGACAGCTATGCACGCTGCGTGTACCATTGCGATAACGATCAGCCCGACCATTACGTGACCGAAATGGTATTCGAGGGCGGCGAGACTGCGGCATTCTCGATGGAGGCCTTCTCCCCTTACGGCGGCCGCAGGACACGCATCATGGGCACTATGGGCTATATCGACGGAGACGGTACCACATTCACTTTGTGGGACTTCAAGACGCGTACGCCGAAAGTGTGGGATCTCAAGGTGAGCGATATCCCCGAGTACAAGGGCTCCGGCCACGGCGGCGGAGATTATCCTCTCGCACGCGACTTCGTCGAGGCCGTGGCGGAACAGGATCCCGACCATCTGTCCAGCACCATCGATGTGTCCATCGAGAGCCACGTTATGGGATTCGCGGCGGAAAGAAGCCGTCGCACCGGACGTAAAGAAAAAGTATAAAATGCAGAATATGAAAAAGTTAACTACACTCTTAGCCCTGTCGTGCATGCTGCTGCTGGGCGCCTGCTCCGGCAACAAGACCAAATGTGACGTTGTGGTCACGGGTTCCGACGGAGCCACCGTAACCCTTGTTGACATGCTCTCGGGCGAGACCTTGCAGAGCCTTTCGTCCAAGGCCGGCAAGCTCTCCCTGACTGCCAAGGCCGACCGCGGCGCCCTGCTGTCGGTACGCAACGACGAGAACCACAGCCAGTTCCTTTTCTTCAATGACGGAACCCCCGTAGCCATTGATATGTCCAACGGTGCGCTTACCGGATCCGAAACCAACAATAAGATAAACTACTACAACAGCCTTCTGGGTGCCATCATGCGCGGTTATCAGACTACCTCCAAGGAGTTCGCCGCCCTTTCTCCTGAAGAGCAGAAAGCCGGGGCGCAGGCCTACGAAGAAAAGGCCGCAGCCATCTGGGATACCTATGACGACATGCTCAAGTCAGTGCTGAAGGAGAACCCCGACAACCTGATTCCCGCGGCGTTTGCCAATGTGATAGCCAGGACCATGGAGGATGATGAAGTGGAGGCGTTCTTCAATGCCGACGCCCCCTACGCCAAGCATCCTTACACGCTGAGCGTCAAGAAGAAGATCGACGATCTCAATGCCCGCCTAGCCGCGGCCGAAGCCGCCAAGCAGGAGTCCATCGGCAAGCCTTTTACCGACCTGGAAGAGCCCGACACGGAGGGTAACATGCACAAGTTGAGCGAGTATATCGGCAAAGGCCAGTGGGTATTCGTGGATTTCTGGGCCTCCTGGTGCGGTCCCTGCCGGGCCGAAATGCCCAATGTGGTGGCCGCCTACGAAAAGTACCATCCCAAGGGACTTGAAATTGTCGGTCTGTCTTTCGACAAGGAGAAGGATGCATGGGTGAAGGCCATCGAGGACCTCAAGATGCCGTGGATACATCTATCCGACCTCAAGGGCTGGGAAACCGTGGCTTCGGACACCTATGACATCAAGTCTATTCCCGCCAGCCTTCTCGTTGATCCTGAAGGAGTTATAGTGGCGCGCGACCTGCGCGGCGATGCGCTTGGCTCCAAACTTGCAGAGATTTTTGGCGAGTAAATGCATTTGTTGCGGCGCATATTCCCGGTTATCATCGCCGGGCTGCTTCCTGCGGCCCTGGCGGCCCAGGAATTGCCCGTCCTTGCCAAGGCTTCCGAAATAACCACCGGCAAGCTGCCCGACGGCATAAGCTACTACCTGGTCGAGAATTCAGGCTCCCCGGGTTTTGCCGATTTTGCTTTGGTGCAGCCCCTGCGGGAGCGGGGGAGCGCGCCCAGGGAAGACCTCGTTAAGCTCCCTCATTTCCTTGGACGCAAACCTTATAATTTCCTTGCCGACAATGCAATAGCTTATGGCGAGCGGGGCTGGATCCAGCAGGCGCGCAACGCCGTTATCTTCCGTTTCGCCGATGTACCGGTAGCCTCCCAGGAGGTGTCCGACTCCACGCTGCTGATGATTTTCGACATGGCCCGCTCGTCAGAGTATGAGCAGGCCGTGGTGGTCAGCGGCAATATCGACGTCGCCGCCATACAGGAGAGAATCAGGATACTCTCCATGACGCTTTCGGCGCGCCGTCCGCTTGACGATGCATTCTCCTACGACTGGCGCCCCCAGGACGACATGGTCGTTACCACCAGCAAATCGCCGGTGGGCGAGCTGGTAGTCAGCTATCGTTCGCCTCGAACCGAAAGGGCGCTCATGAATACCGTGCAGCCGGTGATGAGCCGCGTCCTGGCATCGGAATTCCAAATCGTGCTCGAGCGGCGTCTGCGCAGCGCTTTCGCATCGTCCGGGCTGCCGCTGGCCGACTTCCGCTTCCGTTATATGGGAAGCGCCGAGACCGCCGGCGACGAGTATTTCATCATACGGATTTACACATCCCCGGAGCGTCTCGCCGACGCCACAGGTACCGTGGCGGGAGTGCTTGCGTCCCTTGACGAAGACGGCGCCGGAAAGGACGAGGTGTCGTTCGCCCGTGCCGTGATAAGCAGCGAATATGCCCGTAGCGGAGGGCACAGCGCCATGTCCAACGCCCAGTGGATGGACAAGTGCATCGCCTCTTATCTTTACGGCGCCAACCTTGCGTCGTCCGCCACCATCAGGTCGCTTTTCGAAGGACGCAGGCTCGATATCAGCCTCGAAACTGAGCTGCTCAACCGCTACATCGCCGCCGCCCTGTCGCCCCGCCGCAACCTGCATCTGCATTTCGCATCTCCGGCCGGACTCGATGCGGACATGCTTGAAAATTCTTTCCGCAAGGGATGGTCGGAGCCGGTTTCCGTGGCATCCGACATTCCTTCGGTCGACGACACCTTGCTTCTTGCCGCACCCCGCAAGAAGGTGCGTCTCAAGACTACATCGACCGACTCCATGAGCGGAGGCAAGATGTGGACGTTTTCCAACGGCATCAGCGTGATTTACAAGAAGATGCCTGCCGGCGGGACCTTCTGCTACGGCTTTATGGTCAAGGGCGGATGGGCCGACGTCAAGGATATCACCGGGGCGGAATCGGCATTCGCGGAAGATGTGCTGCGGCTTGAAAGCGTGGCCGGAATGAGCGGCACCCATTTCCGCGACCTCATGGAAATGAACGGTATCTCCATAGAGCCGCAACTGTCGCTTTCCGACGTACGTTACACCGGCAGCGCCTCCGCCGACAAGCTGCCGCTGGTGCTCAAGGCTATGCTGTCGATGGCCAATTCCTCCGCTCCGGACACCGCGGCTTTCAAGCGCTACAGGGAGGAGAAGGCCATAAGGCTCGTGCGCGACAAATTCTCGCTCGAAGGGACCCGCGCCGTGCTCGACAGCACCATGTGTCCCGCTTATAAATACGCGGTAGGCAGCCTCCCGGAGCTTCCGGGCGATGATTTCCCGTCCCGCATCAACGATTATCTCGCTCTCAAAGGTTCTACCGTGCGCAACGGTGTAATAGTGCTTGTGGGCGATCTTGACGAGGCATTTGTGCTCAGGCAGCTGACGCACTGTCTGGGCGACTTCCGCACAAATCAGCACAGGGTGGCGCGGCCCCGGGTGACTTATCCTCTCCGCGACTGCTGGAGCACTTCGTACGATCATGGCAGCTGGCGCGAGATAGGGGTGAGCGTGTCGCTGAGCGCCCTGCATCCGTTCAGCCCCGAGAGCAGCACCACTCTCGAACTGGCACGTACGCTGCTGGAGGTGGAGCTGGTGAAGGCCCTGGCGCCCATGGGTGTGCGCTGCAGCGTCTCCGGTTCGGCCGATCTGCTGCCTTCCGAGAGGCTCACGTTGTGGGTGAACTGCAAGGCTTGTCCGGCGGCGGGCCTCCCGTCCGACGTGACTCCCGTGTCGCCCGTGCGTATGCTGGACGCCGTGCGCGAGGTAATCAACCGCCTGGCGGGCAGCGAGACGGATGCCTCCACCCTGACCTTCTGCAAGACCCTGCTGACCAACCGTTATGCTGCGGAAGATGGGGATGCGGCGGTGCTGCGCGATGCCATTTTGTACCGCAATGCCATGGGGCGCGACCTGCTCGGCGGGCGTGCCGCACGTGTGAAGGCGGTGAGTGCGGCTGACCTGCGGGAGCTCTTTGAGTCGCTCTCCAGGAGCAACTGCGAATACCTGGTCCAATGAGCGCATCCGATTTCGGTACGATAATTCAGATAGGCGACATTCTCGTGTCGGAGGATGTGGTGATGGAGTATTTCGCGTGCGACTATGCTTCGTGCCGGGGTGCCTGCTGCATAGAGGGCGATGCCGGGGCGCCGCTGCAGGAGTGCGAGCTGCCGGGACTTGAACGGGAATATCCCGAATATTGCGGGGAGATGCTGGAGAGCGGGCGTGAAGCGGTGGCGCTGAACGGCTTTTTCGAGATCGATCCGGAAGGGGAGCTGGTGACTCCGCTGGTCTGCGGCTCTTCCGCCTGCGCTTTTGCGCATTTCGCGCCCGACGGTTCCTGCCTATGCGCCATCGAGAAATGCGGCTGCACCAAACCGGAATCGTGCTCGCTTTATCCCGTGCGGGTCAAACGCTTCAAGGGCGGAGGGCTCGCCCTGAACCTTCACAAGTGGGACATTTGCCGCTCAGCCTTCGAGAAGGGCCGCCGCGAGGGCATCCGGGCCTACCAGTTCCTGAAGGGCCCTTTGACCGAGGCCTTCGGTCAGGAGTTCTACGATGCGCTCTGCGCCGCTGCAGAGCACCTGCTGAAGCCTTAAGACCTCACTTTGCCCAGTCCGTCCACATCAGAGGCGGTTTTTGAGGACGGATGGTCGAAAAACTGCGGTCTGTCCACAAAACAGGGCCGTTATGTGGATTAGACGGTTCCGAGGTTGTCAATTTGATAAAAAGATACTATATTTGAACCATGCGGTATTATTCACATACGCGCACTCAAGGCAACTCCTCTGATGGGGGGGGGGTATAACCGCCTTAAGGCCAATCAGTTACACACAACCATCCATTCCGTCCGTTCCTTCCTTTAGGTCCGGTCGCTGATGAATTGTGCCCTTTACTGTGTAAATTATTAACTATTAAAATATAACGGTATGAAAAATCAAACAAACCAAAAGGAACAGTATCCGGTTCCGGAAACGAA
>JAFZBM010000090.1 GCA_017561765.1 Bacteroidales bacterium
ATCCATAATTTCTTTTTTGATGCTCATAAAGCCGGGGTCGGAATATGCTGTGTGGTCGCGTTTGCAGCTGAGAACGACGGGGATTGTCTTTCTGATCGTTCCCGGCCTGCGGCTCATTACAAGAATCCTGGAGCCCAGGATAATTGCCTCGTCAATATCATGCGTGATAAATATGATTGTGCTGCCGGTTTTGCGGCTGATGTCTGCCAGCAGCTCCTGCATGACGATTCTGGTCTGCGCGTCAAGCGCTCCGAAGGGCTCGTCCATCAGCAGGATTTCCGGCTGGTTGGCAAGCGTTCTGGCAATCGCCGCCCGCTGCTTCATTCCGCCGGAGAGCTGATCCGGAAGGGCGGTCTCAAAGCCGCTCAGCCCGACAAGCCCGATATATTTCTTCGCCGTTTCCGAGCGTTCCTTCTGGGGAATAC
Organism: Bacteroidales bacterium; assembly: GCA_017561765.1. Classification (GTDB taxonomy): domain Bacteria; phylum Bacteroidota; class Bacteroidia; order Bacteroidales; family UBA932; genus Cryptobacteroides. The sequence goes on from JAFZBM010000090.1 coordinate 426, forward strand.
CGCTCATTTTCAGGCCGAACTCCACGTTCTTCTGCACGGTCAGCCAGGGGAAGAGGCTGTAGCCCTGAAACACCATCCCTCTGTCTTTCCCCGGGCCGCTGATTTTCTCTCCCGCCACATAGACGTTTCCTTCCGTCGCTTCATCAAGCCCGCCGAGGATATTGAGCAATGACGATTTCCCGCAGCCCGAAGGGCCGACGATCACGACGAATTCCCCCTCCTCTACGGAAAAGGATACGTCGTCCAGCGCGAGTACCGGGCCGTTCTGCCCGTCAAAGGTTCTGGAGATGTGTTCTGCTCTGAGTTTTTCCATGCTTCGTCAGTCGCTCAGCCTCTTGTACCACGGCACCAGGATCCTGGTCAGCAGCCTGAGCAGGAAGTCCGTTGCAAGGCCGATAAGGCCGATCATCAGCAGGCCCATGAAAATCACATCCGTCGCGAGGAAGCGCTGGCTTTTCAGGATGATGTATCCCAGCCCTTCGCTCGCAGCCACCATCTCGGCAACGACGAGGTAGGTCCATGCCCAGCCGATGGTCAGGCGGAAGTCGTCCAGCAGCCCCGGCAGAGAGGCGGGGAAGATCACTTCCTTATATACCTGCCATTTCCCGGCGCCGAGCGTTTTCGCGGCGTTCAGGTAGTTCTTGTCCACGGAAGATACCGTATCACATACCATCAGCACCAGCTGGAAAAACGTCCCCAGCCAGATCACCATGTATTTCTGTGTCTCGCCGATGCCGAGATAGAGGATCGTCAGCGGGACGAGCGCAACGACGGGCAGATAGCGCACAAATTCAATCACCGGCTGGATCAGCGAGGTGAACCGCTTGGAACCCGCCATCAGCATCCCGCAGGGCAGCGCGACCAGCGCGGAGAAGAACCAGCCCACCATCACGCGGCGCGTGGAGGCCCAGCAGTTCTGCAGGAGAGATCCGTCCCGGATCCCTGAGGTGATCTTATCAAACACGGCAGTGGGCGAGGGGACGAACAGCGGCCCGACCAGCCCGCCGTAGCTGAGCACGCACCATACCACGGCAATGGCCAGGAATGTGATCCACGGCAGTATCTGCGCTCCTCCGAATTTTCTGATACTTAAAGCTTTCATGTTTCTCTACCCCTCTTGATACTTTATCGAACTAATGTATTACCGAATTACTTGATGATATATTACAACATCTTTTTCCCTCTGTCAACAGGAAAAACAGTTTTTATAAGGATATACAAACAATCCCCGGATAACCGTATCGTTATCCGGGAAATTGAGGAAAAATCGACAAAAAGATGGCTGAATCACCATCCTGTGCTGCTTGAATACGTTGAGCAAAAAAACAGCCCTCCGGAGGACCGGAGGGCTGTGGTGTATAATAGGGTTTTGCCAGGATTATTCGTACATGGCCTTGAGCTTGAGCAGGTGCTCGTAACGCTCTTTGGCATTGGTCTCGGACTTGTCGAAGAGGACTTCGGCACGATCCGGGAACTCGCGGGTCAGACGGCTGTAACGGGCCTCGTTCAGGAGGAACTCCTTATATCCGCCGGCCGGCTCCTTGCTGTCGAGCGTGAACTGCTTGCTCTCTGCTGCCGGGTTGTAACGGAAGAGGTTCCAGTAGCCGCACTTGACTGCCTTGTCCATTTCCTTCTGGCAGTTCTCCATACCGCCCTTGATGCTGTGCATCTCGCACGGAGCATAGGCGATGATGAGAGACGGGCCGGGATAAGCTTCGGCTTCGGCAATTGCCTTGAGGGTCTGGACCTTGTTGGCGCCCATGGCGATCTGTGCCACATAGACATAGCCGTAGGTCATGGCCATCTCAGCGAGGCTCTTGCTCTTGATTTCCTTACCGGCTGCTGCAAACTGTGCAACCTGGCCGATGTTGGAAGCCTTGGAAGCCTGTCCGCCGGTGTTGGAGTAAACTTCGGTGTTGAAGACGAATACATTGACATCCTCACCGGAGGCCAGCACGTGGTCGACGCCGCCGTAGCCGATATCGTATGCCCAGCCGTCGCCGCCGAAGATCCATACGGACTTCTTGTTGAGGTAATCCTTCTTGGCGAGGATCTGAGCAGCAAGCTGGCATGCACTGCAGGTGCAAACGGTTTCGCCGGCAGCCTTTGCGGCTTCGGCAGCTGCAAGCTCAGCAGCCTGTCCGTCACCGAAGATGGTCTTTGCCATATCGGAACCGAGGAAGCCGATGCAGTCGTCGATGCTGCAGATGCTCTCTTCCAGAGCCTTGATCAGGGCCTTGCTGGGCTCCTGGTTCTTGTTGCCGTCGCTGTAGGTGTCAAGCCATGCCTGGGCGGCTGCCTTGAGCTCTTCGCAGCAGGAGGGCTGAGCGATCAGCTCTTCAACCTTTGCCTTGAGGTCAGCGCGGATCTTGTTCTGGCCGAGATGCAGGCCAAGGCCGTGCTCGGCGTTGTCTTCAAACAGGGAGTTGGCCCAGGAGGGTCCTTTGCCTTCCTTGTTGATGGTGTACGGGCTGGTTGCAGCCGGGCCGCCCCAGATGGAGGAGCATCCGGTTGCGTTGGAGATGATCATATGATCACCGAAGAGCTGGGTAATGAGGCGCGCATAGGAGGTTTCGGCGCAGCCTGCGCAGGAACCGGAGAACTCGAGATACGGCTGGGCGAACTGGCTGAACTTCACATCTCCGCCGACCATATCTTTTTTCTCGGACACCTTTGCGACCATGTAGTCGAAGACTTCCTGCTGCTCTGTCTGGCTCTCAAGCGGCTTCATCTCGATAGCGCCGACCGGGCACTGGCTGATGCAGACGCCGCAGCCCATGCAGTCCATCGGAGAGACAGCCATCGTGAACTTGTAGACACCCTTGCCCTTGCCGACCTTGATTTCAGCAAGCTTGGCCTGAGCGGGAGCCGCGGCAGCCTCTTCTTCCGTCAGCGCGAACGGGCGGATCGTTGCATGCGGGCAGACGAACGAGCAGTTGTTGCACTGGATGCACTTCTCGGCGTTCCATTCAGGTACGGAAACCGCAATGCCGCGCTTCTCATAGGCGGAAGCACCGAGCGGGAAGGTACCGTCAGCATGTGCGAGGAACTTGGATACCGGGAGGGAATCACCGTCCATGCGGTCGACCGGATCGAGAATGTTGTTGACCATCTCAACGGTTGCGGCAACGCCGGTGTGCTTGCTCGGCTTCACTTCGTCCTGAGCGGTCTTCCACTCTTCGGGAATTTCAACCTTGACATAGGCGGTGGCGCCTGCGTCGATGGCAGCGTAGTTCATGTCGACCACATCCTGGCCCTTCTTGAGGTAGGAGTGGAGAGCGGCATCCTTCATGTACTTAATGGCTTCCTCTTCAGGCAGAACCTTTGCCAGAGAGAAGAAAGCGGACTGCAGGATCGTGTTGGTACGCTTGCCCATGCCGATCTTCTTGGCAAGGTCAATAGCGTTGATCAGGTAAAGCTGAACATTGTTCTCTGCAATATAGCGCTTGGAAGCTGCATCAAGGTGATGGTTGAGCTCTTCGAAATCCCACTGGCTGTTGATCAGCAGAATGCCGCCGGGCTTTACGTCACGGGCAATGGGGAAGCCCTTCATGATGTAGGAAGGAACATGGCAGGCAACAAAGTCAGCCTGATTGATGTAGTAGGGGCTCTTGATGGGCTTGTCGCCGAAACGCAGATGGCTGACAGTGACGCCGCCCGTCTTCTTGGAGTCATACTGGAAGTATGCCTGAACATACTTGTCGGTGTGGTCGCCGATGATCTTGCAGGAGTTCTTGTTGGCACCGACGGTACCGTCGCCGCCGAGACCCCAGAACTTGCATTCGATGGTTCCTGCCGCGGTGGTGGAAGGAGCCTTTGTCTCAGGCAGGGAGAGATTGGTGACATCGTCCACAATGCCGAGAGTGAACAGGCGCTTCATATCGTCCTTCTTCAGCTCATTGTATACAGCGAAGACGGATGCGGGAGGAGTATCCTTGGAGCCGAGACCGTAGCGGCCGCCGATGACGGCGATATCGGTCCTGCCGGCATTGGCGAGAGCTGTTACAACATCGAGATAGAGAGGCTCGCCCTGAGCGCCGGGCTCCTTGGTACGGTCGAGGACAGCGATCTTCTTCGCTGTTGCCGGGATGGCTGCAAGCAGCTTGTCCGGGCAGAACGGGCGGTACAGACGGACCTTGACAAGGCCGACCTTCTCGCCGTGTGCGGTGAGGTAGTCGATAACTTCTTCCGCGACGTCGACGATGGAACCCATCGCGATGATGACGCGGTCGGCATCCGGAGCGCCGTAGTAATTGAAGAGAGCGTAATCCGTGCCGAGTTTTTCATTGATCTTGCCCATGTATTCTTCCACAACAGCGGGGATGGCTTCATAGTACTTGTTGGAAGCCTCACGGTTCTGGAAGAAGATGTCGCCGTTTTCGTGGGAACCGCGCATGGTCGGGTGGTTCGGGTTCAGCGCGCGTGCGCGAAACTCTTCAACAGCCTTCATGTCAACCATGTCAGCCAGATCGTCGTAATCCCAGATCTGGATCTTCTGGATCTCGTGGGAGGTGCGGAAACCGTCAAAGTAGTTGAGGAAAGGAACACGGCCCTTGATGGCTGCAAGGTGCGCAACCGGGCTCAGATCCATAACTTCCTGCACATTGGTCTCGCACAGCATGGCAAAACCGGTCTGGCGGCAGGCCATGACGTCGGTGTGATCGCCGAAAATGCTGAGTGTGTGGGAAGCGAGCGCACGGGCAGACACATGGAAGACACCGGGGAGAAGCTCACCGGCAATCTTGTACATGTTCGGAATCATCAGCAGCAGGCCCTGAGACGCCGTATAGGTGGTCGTGAGGGCGCCTGCGTTCAGGCTTCCGTGGACAGCGCCGGCAGCACCGGACTCTGCCTGCATTTCCTGCACTTTGACAGTGCTGCCGAAGATGTTCTTTCTTCCGGCGGCGGACCACTGATCAACATAGTCAGCCATCGGGCTGGACGGGGTGATCGGGTAAATTGCGGCTACTTCTGTAAATGCATAGGATACGTGGGCGGCTGCATTGTTGCCGTCCATGGACTTAAAGTGACGCACAATCATACTTACTACTCATCTCCATTAAATTATTGTATTTGCTGCCTTGTGAACAGACAGATATACTATACCATTTTTAGGGGAAAAAGTAAATCAAAAAGTAAGAATATATTCACATTTTTCTCTCTTGTGGTTTTCCTGCAAATAGTTTATAATAACCTGTAAACCTAAAATCTGAAGGAGGTCATCCTTTTATGATAAAACAGGAAAACAGCTTCGGAAAAATCAGCATCACGGATGAAGTGTTCAGGAACCTCGCCGGCGAAGCGGCCACCAGCTGCTTCGGTGTGAAGGGCATGGTCGCCTGCAGCAAGGAAGGCGGACCGTGGCAGCTGCTGAGGAGAGAGTCCATGGGCAAGGGAATCGTTGTCCATAATGAAGCGGACGGCACTGTCTCTCTTGAACTGCACATCGGGGTTGACACCGGGGTGCCGATGGGCACGGTTGTAAGCAGCATCATCAATGAGGTGAGTTACAAGCTCGAACAGTCCACCGGTGTTCCTCTCAGCAGCATTGATGTTTTCGTGGATGCCATTATTGCGTAAGGAGAAGTTGTGATTTGAGAGATTATATCGATGCCGCAGCCTATAAGGAAATGATCCTTTGTGCCGAAGCGGCGCTTCATGCCAATATAAAACTGCTTAATGACCTGAATGTTTTCCCGGTTCCGGACGGCGATACAGGCACGAACATGTGCCTGACCATGCAGAACGCGGCAAATGAGCTCAGAAAAAAGAACTTTGACACGCTTTCCGCCACGGCTGACTGCGTTGCCGGCGCACTGCTCAGAGGCGCCCGCGGGAATTCCGGCGTTATTCTTTCCCTCCTTTTCAGAGGTGTTTCCAAGCGCTTCAAAGGGCTTGAAACCGCAGGTACCACAGAGTTCGCCAACGCGATGAATGACGGCGTGGACGCCGCATACAAGGCTGTGATGAAGCCTGCGGAAGGCACCATCCTCACAGTTTCGCGCATGGCTTCCAAAGCGGCCTGCGATGCGGCTGCGCTGGGAGCTGATCTGGAAGGCGTGTTTATCTGCGCGCTCAAAGCCGGACGCAATGCACTGGCGGACACACAGAATCTCAATCCTGTGCTGAAAAAGGCCGGTGTTGTGGACGCAGGCGGTATGGGATACATCGTTATTCTGGAAGCGATGCTCGCTTCCCTGAAGGGTGAAGTGCTGTCCGGCGAGGCGTCCGAACCGGTTCCGGAACAGGAGGAGAGCAATGTCTTCGGCGCTTTTGATACGGAAGAAATCACCTATGCCTATGATACCGTCTATATCGTCCGCAAGACGGAACCTGATGTGAATCTTGACGATCTGCGCGATTATCTCGGCTCCATCGGAGACTCTCTTGTCATCAGTGAGGGGGACGAGGAATTCAAAGTACATGTCCATACCAACATCCCCGGCGTCGCACTGACGGAATCCCAGAAGTACGGCACGCTGGAGCTTGCCAAGATTGAAAACATGCGCACACAGCACGAGGATGTCGCCGCAGGCCGCAAGCCCCGTTCCACGGATGATCTGGAACAGGTTGAGCAGGAACTGGAAGCTATGGAAGAGGAGGAGCAGCAGGTTGCCGCTCCCGAAAAACAGTACGGCGCGGTAGCCGTCTGTGCGGGCAAGGGCCTGGAGGAGCTCTTCCGTGAACTGGGGACGGACAGGATCGTCACCGGCGGCCAGACAATGAATCCTTCCACAGACGATATTCTCCGTGAGGTCAACCGGACGCCGGCTTCCACGGTGTTTGTCTTCCCCAACAACAAGAATATTATCATGGCGGCGGAGCAGTGCGCACCTCTGACAGAGAAAAAGGTGATCGTGATGCCGACGAAAACCGTACCCCAGGGAATTACCGCCATGCTGAACTTCAATCCGGAGAACGATGAGGAAACCATGATCTCCGGAATGACGGAAGCCATTAAGAAAGTCCACACCGCCATGATCACTTATGCCGCACGGGACAGCGACTATGACGGCCATGCCATTCACGCAGGCGAGTATCTAGCTTTGTTGGACGGTGCGCTTCTCGGCAGCTATACAAATATCCGCACGCTATTCAAAGAGCTCAACTGGGCACTGAATGAGTTTTCTCCCGAATTTATCACTGTATATTACGGAGAGAATGTCACCGAGGAAGAAGCCAATACGGCATGCGAGTCTATGGCAGGCTGTTTCCCGGATGCGGAGGTCAATGTGTTCAGCGGCGGACAGCCGGTCTACTATTATATGATTTCAGTCGAATAATTTTTCATTGGAAAAGAACAGCCGCCTGACCCGGAAACATGACCGGATCAGGCGGTTTTCTTCGGAAATTGAAAACACCCCGTACGGAACTGAACCGTACGGGGTGCTTTCGGATAAGACTTATGAGTCTTACTTGCCCATGTTCATCTGGGCAGCGACTTCTG
>JAFZBM010000091.1 GCA_017561765.1 Bacteroidales bacterium
GATATCTACAAGACCAATTTTGCCGATCTCGTAGCCCTGATGAAAAAGGGTGCAGGACGCACCGACGTGCCCTACACCCAATTCTATCACCAGGTCGACCGCACCGGCCACCAGGCTGAAGACAGGTAGGGCTCTTTACTATCCCGTAACCGACTACGTACGTTTGAGACGGCCGCGGCACGCACAAGTCCGAGGCCGTCTTTCGTATACGTGATCGCGAAGGTTGCTTGCTGCTGTTAATGGTGCTTCATCAGGCACCATTAACGTCAAAAATGGCCCGAAACGTGTCTAATGGTGTCGTCAAAAGAACCATTAATGACGCCTGGAACAGTTTATTTTGGTTTTATTCCACTTTTACATTATGTTTGCAGAGACCATAAACGATTAATACTATGAGATTCTTTTTAGTCACTACTGATCACCTTGATGATTGTCTCTTGTTTAGAGATGATGATGACTTCCGAACTGCAATGAACTATGTCGCCGTTGCAGCCTTTCTCTTAAAAGTCAGTATTCTGTCATTTATCCTGATGTCCAATCACATGCATTTTGTCTTGCAATGTACGGAGCGTGAGGCCTGGGAATTTATAAACAAGTTCAAGCAGCTTTACGGACACCACTACCACAATAAGTACGGCGTCAGGGACTTCCTTAGAAAACTTGGAGTGGATTTAAGGGAACTTAAAATAGAAGATGAGTCCCTGCATAGGGGAATCGCATATACTGAGATGAACTGTGTCGCCGCTGGTATTACAGCATCGCCGTCTTTATTTCCGTGGGGCACAGGAAACGTTTTTTTCAATGCCTCTATGCCGGCAGGTGTAAGATTGGGGGATTTGTCTGGAAGAGAACAGCGCAGAAGATTGAAAACTAATGTCAAATTACCACAAAAATATGTCATTGGGGATGGCGGTTTTATTCTTCCCAGATGCTACGTCCAGATAGAGTTCATTGAGTCGCTCTTCAGGACCCCAAATCGTTATTTATATTTTCTTAACACCTCTTCAAAGGCCCGAAAGAGAGTTCAGCAAGACTCGGCTCCTTCTTTCAGGGACCAGATTGTGAAACCGGCGATGAACGATCTCATATATTCCCTTTTCCGGAAGGCTTCGATTGATGATTTAAATCAAGAGATGAAAGGAGAACTAATGCGCCAGATGCAACGCAGATTCAGTTCCGACGCCAAACAACTCGCACGGGTTTCCGGCATACCCATAGCCGAAGTAGAAGATTTGTTACATGGCTTCTACTAATAAACGGTAACGCTTTCGGCATACTGATGTCAATAGAACCGGCGCGAAGATGGCAGTCCGCTTATCATGTGCTATTAATGGTGCCGGATGAAGCACCATTAACGTCAAAAACGGCCCGAAACGTGTCTAATGGTGTCGTCAAAAGTACCATCAGCGACACCTGGGAGCGTAGGAGTTAATAGTTTTATTATCAAAAAGATAATTCAACCTTAAGCTTTTCCTTGATCGGTGCTTCGGGGAGGGTGACCACGGTCCTGCCGCCGCCGGTGCAGACAGCCGAAGCGGGAAGCTCCGCTCCGTTCACTTTAAGTGAGGACGGGGCTTTGTTAACTCCCTCCAGTACTACGCTGATGCGGCGGGTGTCGGGCGCGCCGGCCCAGCTGCCCTGCCTTGCGCCTATGTCCAGGACGGTTTTGCGGCCGGAAACAGTCTTTACAATCTCAGTTGTGGCATAATCCTTCACGTATGCCTGCGAAACCCCGTCATCTTCATAGTGCACGATCTTGCAGCCAGCCTTGCCGGGCACTATCATAAGGCGCAGTTCGTTAGTCTGCTCCTGCAGGTTGCGTATGTCCTCGGGGGCCATGGGGATAACGGCACCGGCGCGTGCGAACCAGGGATTCTGGTCAAGCGTATATTTCAAATCATACACCTTCCCGCCCTTGAGCAGGGTGCCGTGTGCGCAGTCGTACCACTCGCTTCCCTTGGGCAGCCAGACCTTCCGGGATGCCGTTCCGTCCGGACCGCAGGGCTCGGTTATCGCCGTGGCCAGGATATTGTCGCCGAAGAAATACTCTTCGTTCCAGTCGTATGCTTCCTTGGTCTCTGGATAATAGTAGTACAAGGGGCGGCACAGCGATACGCCGGAAGCGTTTGCCTGATGAGCAGCGTCATAAATATAAGGGCTCAAGGCATAACGCAGCTTGATGGCCGCCTTCAGATACTCATAATGCTCGGGGAATATCCATATGCGGCAGTCAAGGTTGGCGTTCTGGGTGGCGTGCGTCTTGAATATGGGGGTGAACACGCCGAACTGCATCCAGCGGGTGTAGAGTTCTGGGTTGCGCGGGCCCTGCTTCTCCCTGTGCTGCATATGTCCGCCTATGTCGTGTCCCCAGTAACCGTAGCCCACGTTGGATGCGGTAGCCGTAAAATACGGCAGGAACTTGAGCACCGACCATTCCGTATAGGTGTCACCGGAGAAGCCCAGCTGGTAACGGTGGCTGCCCAGTCCGCCCCAGCGGTGGTAGATGAGGGGACGTGCAGGCCAGGTGCTTGCGGGCGTCTTCCTGCGGACCTGGTCGTTCCAGAAACAGTAGTTGCACCAGAAAGTATTGGAAAGGTCTTTTACATATTTGCTCTCCCTCCATTGCTGCCAGTCAAGCCACCAGAAATCAACGCCCTGGCGCTCCAGGGGATGGATCACGGAGTTGAAGTAGGCGTCGGCCCACTCCTTCTGGTCGAGGCGGAAAGGTACGGGGGCCCTCCATCCGGCCTGGCCCTTCGGCTGGTCGTTACCGGCGAATTTATATCCCCCCTCGGGATAAACATAACCCTCGGGACCGTCGTAGTCGGACGTGCGGCTCAGGTAGTCATTGACAAAGCGCTCGTAGCAGTCTTCATAGGGGCGGATACCGGAGGCGGGATGCAGGTTGAGTGCAGTCTTGAACCCCATCTTATGCAATTCTCCCAGAAGCCCTTCAGGATCTGGGAACAGGTCGCGGTTCCAGGTGTAGCCCGTCCAGCCGCGCCGCTGCCCGAATTCGTCAGGCCCCAGCCTTTCGTTCATGGGTTTCCAGGTCTCGTGCCAGTCCATGTCGATTATGAAAACATCGGCGGGGATGTCGCGGGAACGCATGTCGGAAGCGAGCTGGAGAATCTCCTGGTCGGTGTAGATCCAGTAGCGGCTCCACCAGTATCCGAATACAAACCGGGGCGGCAGGGGAATGTTGCCCGCAACCTTGGTAAAGTCCTGCAGCGCAGTAAGATAGTCATGCCCATAGGCGAATATGTACCAGTCGATCCTGTCTCCTTCCGGACGCTCGGCAACCCATTCTCCCCAGTCGGAATCATCTTTCTGGAGCAGGTGCCGCGCGCTCTCGTCCACAATCGCCCAGCCGTCGCGCGATAGTATGCCGTTTTCGAGTTCCTTCTCCGTGTGGCTCAGCCTGTCGAATCCGTCGCAGCCGTCAAGGGTGCGGGTGGTGCCTTTGAGATTGCCCGAAGGCTTGTCGCCGGGATGCCAGGTCACCGTCTTGCCGTTCATCTTGAAACTCACGCTCAGGTTATCGGGGCTGAATCTGCCGCCTTTGTATATGAGAGTCAGTTTGTCCGTCTTGATGGTCACGCCACCGCTGCGGGAATCCGCCTTGAACGGCGGTACCGGCAGTTCACGGTTGATGATGGCCAGGCTGGCTCTGTCTTCAAAACTGCCGCCCGGAGCCCATTCCATACGTATGAGCCTGTCTGTCAGCACTGTAAAGCGTGCGTCGCCGCATACTACGGCAGCCCCGTCGGCCGCCCGTGGATTCTGTGCATCAAGGGACAATGCGGTTACGATTGCCGCAATGGCAAGGAGGAGATATTTTTTCATTGGCTGTCAGTTTTTACAAACATAATAATTATATTTGTAAGAATAACCAACGGTCATTATGAAAAAGGTATTATTTGTCCTGCTGACTGTTTTCAGCGTTGCCGCATGCACTGCGCCCTCGCCCAAGTATGCCAACCGTGCCGAGGCGATTGCAGCCCAGATTCACGATCCGCATTCCAAATATGTGGTGGTAACCTGCCACAGGGGCGACTGGCGCAATTTCCCCGAAAACTCCATTCCGGCTATCGAGAGCATCATCCGCATGGGTGCCGACATTATGGAGCTGGACCTCAAGATGACCAAGGATTCGGTGCTTGTGCTCAGCCACGACGCCACCGTCAGCCGCTGCACCAACTTCAGCAGCGTGTTCAAGGGCGAGCCGGGCAAGAGCGCCCGCGTAAGCGACCTCACCCTGGACGAAATAAAGCGCCTGAGTCTCAAGCGGGCGCACAACATCGCAATTGACACCCTTCACATGCCCACGTTGCGCGAGGCGCTGCTTTGCTGCAAGGACCGTATCTGCGTAAACGTGGACCAGGGCTATGAATTTTACGACGAAGTACTGGCCATTACCGAGGAGCTCGGAGTCACCGGCCAGATACTGATCAAGGGCAAGAAGCCCATCGATGTCGTGGCCGCTCATGAAGCCGCCTATGAGCATAATATGATGTATATGCCCATAGTGGACATCCAGCGCCCTGCCGGAATTGAACTTTTCAACTCCTATCTGGAGCAAGGGGTAGTGCCCCTGGCATACGAAGTCTGCTGGCAGAACAACGACGACGGTGCGTTCGACGACGCCTGCCGCAAAATTCTCGACCAGGGCTCGAAGATATGGGTGAACACAATCTGGGCGTCGCTCTGCGGGGGTGACGGCAATGACGATGATGCGGCATACGTGGCCGCGAATCCCGGCGACGTGTATCAGCAATACCTTGACAAGGGCGTCTCCATGATTCAGACCGACAGGCCCCAGCTGCTTATCGACTGGCTTGTCAGTAAGGGACGTCATACACTTTAAATCAATTATCTATGGGATTTTTGGACTTTTTCCGGGCAAGCGAGCCCTCCGCTGTGAAAGTGGCGCCTGAAAAGCAGGACAAGGTTTACAAGAGCAAACGTATCCAGACCTTCATCACTGCCACCCTGGGCTATGCGCTGTATTATGTATGCCGCCTTTCCATGGGTGTCATGAAACAGCCCATCATCGACGCAGGTCTGTTGAATGCTACGCAGCTGGGTATTATCGGGGCGTGCCTTTACTGGTCCTACGCTGCCGGCAAGCTTGTCAACGGTTTCCTTGCCGACGGCTCCAACATCAAGCGTTTCATGGCTGTCGGCCTGGTGGTTTCGGCATCGATGAACCTGATTATGGGAGTGCTGGGCGTAAGCGCGCTCAACGGTACGATCGCCACAACCGTGCTCTTCGGTGCGTTCTGCGTGTTCTGGGCCATCAACGGATGGGCGCAGTCCATGGGAGCTCCTCCCGCCATCATCTCCCTGTCACGCTGGTTCCCGCTCAAGGTAAGGGGTACTTACTACGGCATTTTCAGTTCTTCGCACAATATAGGCGAGGGCCTTTCGTTCATCTTCGTAGGTGCCATAGTCGCTTCCTTCGGATGGAAATGGGGCTTCTTCGGCGCGGCGCTTGCGGGTGCCCTGGGCGTACTGCTCATCCTGCTTTTCCTGCACGATTCGACCGAAAGCAACGGCCTGCCGCCCATTGAAGTCATCTCCGGCGAGAAGAGCGCCGAGGATTATGAGCGCGACCGCGAGTCCATGCTGGCCGCAGCCGCGGACGCCCGCCAGGCCGCCCGTCTGGAGACCAAGAAGCTCCAGCGCGCCGTTATCAAGAACCCCGGAGTATGGATCCTGGCCCTTTCGAGCGCCTTCATGTATATGAGCCGCTATGCAATCAACGAGTGGGGAACCATCTTCCTCCAGGAAGCGAAGGGCTATGACCTTGCGGGAGCCGCCGCCATCATCGGCGTCAATCCTATCTTCGGCATCATCGGTACGGTGGTTTCCGGATGGCTGTCCGACGTGCTCTTCAAGGGCGACAGGAAATATCCCGCCTTCGTGGCCGGTATCCTCGAAGCCATTGCGCTGGCGCTCTTCCTCTTCGGCGGTCCTGCCAAATGGATCAACATACTTGCCATGGTGCTCTTCGGAATCGCTATCGGCGTGCTTATCAGTTTCATCGGAGGTCTTATGGCCGTCGACCTGGTGCCGCGCAAGGCTACCGGAGCCGCGCTTGGAATTGTGGGCATGGCTTCATACGCCGCTGCCGGTTTGCAGAATGTCGTGACCGGCCTGCTGCTTGACAACCATATCGTCGACGGAATCCATGACTTTACCTACGTCAGCTGGTTCTGGCTTGGTTCGGCCGTCATCTCCTTCCTACTGCCCGTATTTAACTGGAAACGCAAACAGCAGCAGATATGATTCTTTCGAACGGAGTTGAGATACCTTCTATGGGTTTCGGCACCTATAAGATGGCGCCGGAAGATACTGAAGCGTCGGTGCTTTGTGCACTGCAGAGCGGCTGGAGGCATGTGGATACTGCGGCTTATTATAACAATGAGGCCGAAGTCGGCCGTGCCGTGCGCGCTTCCGGCATCCCGCGGGAAGAGGTTTTCGTGACCAGCAAGCTCTGGAACTCCGACCGCGGTTACGACAGCGCTCTGCGGGCTTTCGACCGCACGCTGGAGGCCCTCGGTTTTGACTATCTCGACATGTATCTCATCCACTGGCCCGCTTCTCCCTTCTATTGGGACAACTGGCGCCAGATTAACGCCGACAGCTGGAGGGCCCTGGAGCGCCTTTACAAAGAGGGGCGTGTGCGTGCGATCGGGCTCAGCAATTATATGCCCAGGCATATCAAGCCGCTGCTGGAGACCGCCGAGATACAGCCAATGGTGGACCAGATAGAGTTCCATCCCGGCTGGATGCAGCGCGACTGCCTCGAATTCTGCTTCGAGAAGGGAATGGCGGTCGAGGCATGGGCCCCGCTCATCAAGGGCGAGGCGCTGAATCATCCGGTAATCTGTTCCATCGCGTCCGCGCATGAGTGCAGTCCTGCCCGGGTAATACTTGCCTGGGTGCTTGCCTGCGGCGTTATTCCGCTATGCAAGAGCATAACGCCTTCGAGGATACGTGAGAATCTGAAGGCGGCTTCGTTGCAGCTCAGCGACGGGGAAGTTTCGGCAATTTCCGCCCTCCACGACGTAGGCGGCCGCTGCTACAATCCCGACAACTGCAATTTCCTGTAATATATTCATTTACCCAGCTTCAACCATGAAAAAGATTTTGTTTATGTCGCTTCTGTCGCTTTTGAGTTGGTTCTCCTGCAAAGGGGCTGAATATACCAACCTTGATGTTGATGCTTTCGAGCAAAAGATCGCCGATCCTTCGGTGGCGATAATTGATGTGCGTACCGCCAATGAGTATTTCGCGGGCCATCTTAGGGGGGCGTCCAACTTCGACTGGTTCGCTTCCGACTTCATCGACCAGATTATTGCTGCATGCCCCAAGACCGCTCCCGTGGCCGTTTATTGCAGGACTGGCAGGCGCAGCGCTTCTGCGGCATCAAGGCTTGCCAAGGCAGGCTATACGGTGTTCAATCTTACGGGCGGATATCTGGCGTGGGCGGAAAAACGCAAGCCGGTGAGCTATTATGACGTAGAGACCTTTTTCACTCCCGGCGGCTCCACTGTGAGGCTCACCCTGATCAAGCACGGCTCGCTGGAGGTGTCCTGCAATGGCGTTTCCATCCAGATCGACCCGGTTGCCGGATACGGAAAGCATACAGAGTATGCCATCGAGTTTCCCAAGGCCGACGTGATACTTGTGACTCATGAGCATCAGGATCATCTTGATCTTTCCGCCATCAAGGCCCTCACGGGTGAGTCTACGCGCTTGATTATGAATGAAGCGGGTGCCGCTGCCGCCGGGGGAGGGGAGATTATGCACAACGGCGACAGCCTGTCCCTGCCCGGAGGGATACGGCTCGATGCGGTGCCGGCCTACAACACCACCAAGGGGCGTGAGAACTTCCACCCCAAAGGAAACGGCAACGGTTATGTGCTTACGTTTGACGGTTTCCGACTCTACATCGCCGGCGATACCGAAGATATCCCGGAGATGTCTGACCTGAAGGACGTGGATGTGGCCTTGCTGCCTGTGAATCAGCCATATACCATGACCGTGGAGCAGTGCGTAAAGGCGGCGGAAATGTTAAGTCCCAAGGTGCTTATTCCCTATCACTACTCCCAGACAGACTTGTCCGCCCTTCCCGGACGGCTGCCCAAGATGAGGGTGCTCATTAAGAATATGCGCTAGCGGCGGGGGACTTTCAGTTTCCCGTATTTACGTGACGAGAGAGCCTTGTCGACGGCTTCCGTTACCAGCGGCTCCATCAAGAGATATCCGTCTATTACCGGGTGAACCCCGTCTTTAGAGTAGCGGGTGTCCAGTCCTGTCCGGTCGGGGGAGAGCAGTGCGCTGTAATAATCTACATACAAAAGCTTGTTGGCCTCGGCGAACTCGCGTATGCGGGCGTTGAGCGCCGTGATTTTCTCTTGGGCGTCCTTGATTTCCGGGCGCCAGCGGAATCCTGATGCCGGGAGCACCGAGCTTAGAACAGGCTTGATGCCATTGGCCTGGGCGAGGCGCACCATGGCCACAATCGCTTCCAGCGTGCGCTCTTGGTTGTAAGTCCCCTGATTTTCGGCTATATCGTTGGTCCCGGCATTTATGACTACTACTTCCGGTCCCAGTGCGATCACATCCTGGCTGAAGCGGGCCAGCATCTGGGTCGAGACCTGTCCGCTGATACCCCGGCCCAGATAGCCGCGGGAAGTGAAGAACTCATAGTGAGTGCTTGCCCACAGCTCGGTGATAGAGTCGCCTATGAGTACCACTTTGACCGACCCCGGAGCGAGGGCGGCGTTCTTCTCGGCGTATCTCCCGAAGCCTGGCCAGTCCTTCTGGGCGGCTGCCGGCGTTGCAGCGGACAATACCACCATTACTGCTGCGCACAACCAGTTTACTATCTTTTTCATAATCGCTTTTTGCAAAGATAAATAATTCTTATCTTTGCTTCAAATCACCAATTAATAATGCTATGTTAAATATCATTCTTACTCTGCTCTTCGGAGCCATCGCGGGCTGGCTCGCCGGTTTCTTTGTGGTTAAAGACAAAGGCGGCCTGATCTGGAACATCATCATCGGCCTTCTCGGCGGCGTGGTCGGCGGCTGGCTGCTCGGCCTTATTGGCGCTGCAGGATCCTTCTGGTCACAATGGTATGGCCAGATCGTCAGCGCCCTCATCGGCGCCGTGATCCTTCTTCTGATCTGGAACCTGATCAAGAAATTGTTCAAGAAGTAAGGCCCTGCAGATTATTTTTTTAGAGCCGTTCTCCATCCGGAGGGCGGCTCGTTTTTGGTAATTCTTGTGGGGAGTATGCCGAATGTAGTTTCACGCTTATCAGGAGATTGGTTATCGTTTTTTTTTGATATCTTTGCAAACTTTTTTAGTTGGTATTATTGTGAAATTGTTATTTGCTTATCAGAAGCCGTTGGCGGAGGTGACAGAACTTTGCACTGGCGAGATGTTGTGCGCGGTAAGCGACCGGTCCGGAAACCTGGCGGACTACAACCAGGATGATGAATATAATTTCTTCAACGGGCTATGATAAAGGTGATTTTCATTTCTGCGAGTCTGGCGGCTTTGCTGGCCGTGACGTCCTGCGAGAAGAAAGCGGTCGAAGCCGAATTCATTCCAGAAAATACAATCGAAGAATCCATGGTGCCCGTGACCCTCACGGCATCCATGTCCGATACCCGCGTGTCCCTTGACGGCGTGTCCCCGAAATGGACGGCCGGAGACAAGATCGCATTGTACACCACTGACGGAGCCAAGTGCCCGGAGTTTACAACTCAGGATGGTGGAGGCAGTTCCGCAACATTCTCCGGAAGTAAGCCAGACGGCTCTTCTCTTGACCTGGCGGTCTATCCTTTCAGCGCCGCGGGAAGCTGTAGCGGCGGCAGTTGCACCCTTACGCTCCCATCCGAGCAGGACGGAACGCTCGGCAGTGCCGTAATGGCGGCAAAATCAACAGGAGAAGGTGAGGATCTCAACTTTATGAATCTCTGCTGCGTAGTGAAGATGGATATTCCCGCTTCGCTCGGCGTGCGCAGGGTGGAAATACTCCGCAGTGATGCTGTTTCCGGCACTTTCACCCTGAATTCGAGCACTCTTTCCGTCAGCGCAAGCTCGGCACAGAACAGTGTCGCCGCCGTAAGCAGCAGCGGTTTCAGCGGGGAAGTGCTGATAAGCGTACTGCCATCAAGTTCCAAAAAGATAGACCTGATTCTGACCAACGCTTCCGGCAAGTCCGTGCTCATCAGCAAGGACCTTTCCGGCGCGTTCACGGCGGGACATATCAAGAATCTCGGTTCCGTGCCCGCAAATATCAATTTTGCCGATGTCGCCAAGATTGGCCAGCCAACTTCCTCCCAGTCTTACTCCGCCGCTTCGCAGCCTGACAAGCCCCAGGTGACCAACGGTGATTTCGAAAATTGGACGCTGGACGGAGACGGATTGCCCAACAATTGGAACTCGTTCCAGACCGCAGGCGGTACATATGGCGGCAGCGCTTATGATTCCAAGAACCGTCAGGTTATAAAGTCCTCGGACAAGCGGCCCGGGTCCGCCGGCAATTATTCTTGTATGATTTGGGCACGGCGCATATACATTCCCTTGTTGGCGGATGCTGTTGCTCAGGGCAACCTTACCACCGGACAGATTATTGCCGGTAATTCCAAAGCTACAGGAACGGGTAATTACAACACCACGAAGCGCAACTCGTACAAAACGATAAACAAAATCCAGAATCCGTATTTCATGTCGTTCACTGGCCGGCCGGATTCTCTCGGCGTATGGGTCAAGTTCGTGCCTTACGGAACAGATTCCAGCCATCCTTATGCCAAGGTGGAGACCATTCTTCACACGGACGTAGACTATAAGAGCGGCTATAACTCTTCCGACTGTACCGGCGGGTCCGCGCATATCGGTGAGGCTACCGACCAGAAGATAGGCGATACAGGAGGCAAATGGAAACGCCTGAGCATCCCGTTCAAGTATGACTATACAACCACGCCGAGTTACATTTTGATCAATATTGCCACCAATTCATATCCTGGTGGCGGTCATGCGGAAAAGAGTTCCAGCGGCGGCAACAATGCCGATAAGATGTACATTGACGATATTGTAATGGTTTACAATCTTTACAATGTCCGGACGAACACCTCCGGCTGGGCTACTTTGTGCTTGGACTATAATGCTCTCGTGCCTTCAGGAGCTACGGCATATTTTGTAAAGAAAGTTGCCTGCGGCTACGCCAGCCTCGAGGCTATACCTTCCGGCAGCGTGATTCCCAGGAACACCGGCGTGCTGGTCAAAGGCAGCCCCAATACCACTTATTCCTTTAACGGAAGGGCTTCCGATGTCAGCGGGAAGACCCCGGCGACCGTCAGCGGAAACCTTCTGGTGGGGACTCTGAACGAGATTGCCACCCCGTCCGGAACATGCAGGGTCCTGTCATCCGAGAGTACTTCCGCCATGGCTGTATTCGGTGCTTATTCCGGGACCAAGATTGCGGCCAACACAGCTTATCTGGCACAGTAAAAGATATGCGGGCGGTTATCCAAAGGGTTTCAGAGGCATCC
>JAFZBM010000092.1 GCA_017561765.1 Bacteroidales bacterium
AACCCGGCGGCGTGCTTCAGTTTGAACTGGAAATCATGCTCGTCGGTGTTGGGGCCGAAACGGATCTCCTTGATAACCACCTTGGCGGCGTTGGATTTCATCTCCTTCGCCTTCTTGCGCTGCTGGTACAGGTATTTCTGGTAGTCCAGAATCTTGCACACGGGCGGGTCGGCCTTGGCGCTTATTTCAACCAGATCCAGCTCAAGCTGGTCGGCGAGCTGCATAGCTTTGGCAATGGGCCAGATGCCGGGCTCGGGGATGTTGTCTCCCACGAGTCTGACTTGCGGAGCAGTAATCTGTCCGTTTATATTGAGTCCGTCCTCGTCTTTTTTCTGTTGACGGGGATCCGGACGGCGACCTCCTGGCTTGTAGGTCGGCTTTGGTCTGTAAGGTCCTGCCATTAAGCTAATTCCTCAGCAACTGCTGAATTAATGTATTGTACAAACTGTTCCATAGTCATCGAGCCCTGGTCGACACCTTCCCGACGAATCGAGACGGTGCCTTCCGAGGCCTCTTTTTCGCCCACAATCGCTATTACAGGCACTCTGAGAAGGGAAATCTCGCGAATTCTCTTGCCCAAAGTTTCATTGCGGGCGTCTATGGAAGCGCGAATATCGGAATTTTTTAGCAATTCGCAAACTTTTTCTGCATAATCGGCGTATTTTTCGCTGATTGGCAGCACTTTCACCTGATCGGGCGAGAGCCATACGGGCAGGTGTCCGGCGGTATGTTCGAGCACCACCGCGGTGAAACGCTCGAGGCTGCCGAAGGGAGCGCGGTGAATCATAACGGGGCGCTGCTTGCTGCCGTCGGCGTCGGTGAATTCGAGCTCGAAACGCTCGGGCAGGTTGTAATCTACCTGGATGGTTCCGAGCTGCCACTTGCGGCCGATGGCGTCTTTGACCATGAAGTCGAGCTTGGGGCCGTAGAATGCAGCCTCGCCCAGTTCCACAACAGTCTTGAGGCCCTTCTTTGCGGCAGCGTCGATGATGGCCTGCTCAGCCTTGTTCCAATTCTCGTCGGAACCTATGTATTTCTCGGTGTTCTTGGGATCGCGCAGCGATATCTGGGCCATGTAGTCCGTCATCTTGAGCGTCTTGAAAACGTAGAGAATCAAATCGATGACCTTCTCGAACTCCTCCTGGAGCTGGTCGGGACGGCAGAACAGATGGGCGTCGTCCTGGGTGAAACCGCGCACGCGGGTAAGTCCGTGCAGCTCACCGCTCTGCTCGTAACGGTACACAGTACCGAACTCGGCGAAGCGCAGGGGAAGATCCTTGTAGGAGCGGGGAGATGAGCGGAAAATCTCGCAGTGGTGAGGGCAGTTCATGGGCTTGAGCATGTATTCCTCGCCCTCCTGCGGGGTATGGATGGGCTGGAAGGAATCCTTGCCGTATTTGGCGTAGTGGCCGGAGGTCACATAGAGTTCCTTGCTCCCTATATGAGGGGTAACGACGGGCAGATAGCCCAGCTCGGCCTGCTTGCGGCGCAGGAAATTCTCCAAGGTATTGCGCATCACGGCGCCGCGGGGCAGCCACAGGGGCAGTCCGAGGCCCACTCTGCCGGAGAAGGTAAAGAGCTCCATCTCCTTGCCGAGTTTGCGATGATCGCGTTTCTTTGCCTCCTCGAGCATCTGCAGGTACTCGTCAAGCATGCTCTTCTTGGGGAAAGACACACCGTATATACGTGTAAGCTGTTCCCTGTTCTGGTCGCCCTTCCAGTAGGCGCCGGCTATGGCGGTGAGCTTGACGGCCTTGATGTCGTCCACGTGCTTTACGTGAGGTCCGCGGCAAAGGTCGGTGAAGCAGCCGTTCTTATAGAATGTGATAGTTCCGTCTTCAAGGTCCTGGATGAGCTCGACCTTGTAAGGGTCGCCCTTCTCGGTGAAATACTTGATCGCGTCGGCTTTCGACACCTCCGTACGCTCGAAGGTCTCCTTGGCGCGGGCCAGTTCTATCATCTTGGCCTCGACCTTTGCCAGGTCGGCATCGCTTATCTGCTGTCCGCCAAGGTCGACATCGTAATAAAAACCGGTTTCGACCGCAGGTCCCACGCCGAACTTGACGCCGGGGTAAAGGGCCTCCAGGGCCTCGGCCATGAGGTGGGCCGAAGAATGCCAGAAAATGTGTTTCGCCTCATCGTCCTCCCAGGGACGGATGGTTCCATCTGTAAATGCTATCGTCAACATAAAATAGTTTTGGTTTGCAATCTGCAAAGTTACAAAATTATATCTATATTTGTGCTATGATTGAAAGAAAGAAAGTTTGGAGCGACGCCGCCAGGAGCGGTCTTGTGCTCGGCGGAGTTTCCATAGCTTACATGCTTTGTTCCATACTCTTGGAGAAGGTAAACGGAGGCACTGCGGTATCTGTTCTGGTGAATGTTTCGAGCCTCCTGCTCTGGGTGTTCAAGTTCGTGCTCTGCATCAAGTTGATGAAAGTCTTCATGCAGAAATTCGCCGCATCCAACGAAGGCGCCACCAACAGCGACAGCTTCCGATTCGGCAGCGCCACCGCCCTGCTGTCCGCACTTCTGTATTCGGCATTTTTCCTTGCCTGGGTCAGCTTCATCCAGCCCGACATGCTCGCCGACTCGCTTGAAGCGGCAAAAGCCAACTACGCCGACACCTTCACCGAGGCGCAGATGGAAAGCATCGACGGGGTACTCGCAAAACTGCCCAACATCATGTTCTTCGTGAACCTGTTCTGGTGCTGGCTGTTCGGTACCGTGCTCGCCGCTATTTTCTCACGCAACATCCCGTCCCGCAACCCATTTAACGACAGCGTCGATATTCAGTAGTTTATGGATATTTCTGTAGTCATACCGCTGCTCAACGAGAGCGCATCCCTGCCGGAGCTCGCTTCGCGCATCGCCACGGTCATGCAGGACGAAGGCCTGAGCTACGAGATACTGTTCATCGATGACGGCAGCACCGACGGCTCCTGGGCATGCATCAAGGAGCTCCAGGCGTCCGACAGCCACATACACGGCATAAGTTTCCGCCGTAATTACGGCAAGTCGGCGGCTCTGTTCTGCGGCTTCGAACGCGCTGCAGGCGATATAGTGGTGACGATGGACGCCGACCTCCAGGACGCCCCGGAGGAGATTCCGGAGATGCGGCGCATGATACTGGAGGACGGATACGATCTGGTCAGCGGATGGAAGCGCCACCGCAAGGACAACACTTTTACCAAGAACCTGCCCTCCAAACTGTACAACGCCACCGCCCGCCGTGTTACCGGCATCAAGCTGCACGATATGAACTGCGGAATCAAGGCCTACCGCAACGAGGTGGTGAAGAATATCGAAGTGTACGGAGAGATGCACCGGTACATCCCCTATCTGGCCAAAAACGCCGGATTCAGCCGCATCGGCGAGAAGGAAGTCCGTCACGAAAAGCGCAAATACGGAAAGAGCAAGTTCGGTATGGACCGTTTCGTCAACGGTTTCCTGGACCTCCAGAGTCTCTGGTTCCTCAGCAGGTTCGGGAAAAAGCCTATGCACTTTTTCGGAACTACCGGTTTGCTTATGTTCCTTGCCGGATTCGTCATGACGGTGTGGATCATTGTTGCCAAACTCGTCAACCAGGCCCAGGGACTCAAATACCGTGCAGTCACCGACCAGCCGCTGTTCTACCTTGCGCTGCTGGCTGTGGTGCTGGGCGTCATGCTGTTCCTCGCCGGCCTCCTGGGAGAAATGATATCCCGTTCGGCTCCTGAACGCAACCACTACAATATCGAAGAAGAAATATGACAATAGGCATCTGCAACGACCATGC
This sequence comes from Bacteroidales bacterium, assembly GCA_017561765.1. GTDB lineage: Bacteria > Bacteroidota > Bacteroidia > Bacteroidales > UBA932 > Cryptobacteroides. The sequence continues at coordinate 3,779 of JAFZBM010000092.1, forward strand.
GGGCGTGGAATACAAATTCAAGCTCGTCAAGTATCTGGAAGGAAAAGGCCACAAGGTGGTGAATTTCGGCACCGACACCACTGATTCCTGCGATTATGCCGACTTTGCCCATCCCCTGGCGCTTGCCGTGGAGAAGGGTGAGGTGGACAAGGGCATCGCCATCTGCGGTACCGGCAACGGCATGGCCATTACCCTCAACAAGCATCAGGGCATACGGGCCGGACTGGCCTGGAACACAGCCGTGGCCCATCTGGTCAAATCCCACAACCTTGCCAACGTGCTGGTGATGCCGGCACGTTTTGTCAGCTACAGGATGGCCGTTGCCATGGTGCGGGAGTGGCTCACGGCCGAATTCGAAGGCGGCAGGCATGAGCGCAGGATCGAGAAAATTCCCATACAATAGTATATAATTTTTTGCTGCTGTCTGCCGACTACGGCCTTCGGCCTATCCCTCCCATCGCTGCGCGACGGGTCCCTCCCACTCACGGCTGCGTGGGCGCAGACGGTCGGCAGACAGCAGCAAATAATTGTTAATATAGCACGTTGAATGTTTTCTAAAGACATCGCCGACTATCCGGAAGGAATAGTGCTGCCGGTGGACAAGCCGTACCGATGGACTTCCGCCGATGTGATACGGAAGATCAAGTGGGCGGCGTGCCGGCATTTCGGGAAGAAAAATCTTAAGGTCGGGCACGCCGGCACGCTGGATCCCCTGGCAACCGGCATCCTGCTGGTATGCATAGGACCCGCCACCCGCCGCGCCGAAGAACTTCAGGCATCGCCGAAGGAATACGAGGCCGGAGTGTGCTTCGGCGCCACCACACCGTCTTACGACCTGGAAAAGGATATCGACAGGATTTGCCCGCTCGACGGTGTCAGCCAGGAGCGTTTATTGTCAGTACTCCCCTCTTTTATGGGAGAGCAGATGCAGGTGGCTCCCCTTTTCAGCGCCAAGTCTGTGGACGGAGTACGCGCCTACGAAACGGCGCGGCGCCTGCTTAAGGAAGCGCAGTCACGAGGTGAAGCATTCGACCCCGGAGACATCCTTCAGTCTTCACTAATCAACATTTATGACCTTCAGTTGCTGTCGTACAGCAACAGTTTCGACGCCCCCGACCCCGTCGAACCCACTGCGGGCCGCGGGCGCATAAAAGTGGCCGATGTAAGGGGCTGCGAACTGAGGCACGCCTTAATTAAAGTTTCGTGTTCAAAAGGCACTTATATCCGTGCCCTCGCGCGCGACCTGGGCGAGGCCCTCGGCAGCGGCGCCTTCCTGGGCTCGCTTCGCCGCACCCGTAACGGCGGATACAAAGAGAGCGACGCCCTTAGCCTGGACGCCGCCCTCGAATTGCTGGGTTAAGTATAACTAAAAAGCGAATCCGCCGTAGTCAACTGTAAACGCACTGCAGCGATAGACGTTGGTCTCTTTGCTGGAAGGAATGGTCTGCGTGGCTACGACTTCCCAATTCTTCTCGGAACTGGGATTCCCTGAAGCCGGGACGAAGTACCAATAATGGCTGGCAGTACTGGTTGTCCAGGATGTCGTATTCTTGTTCAATTCATTAAAGAAGAATGAACATACGCACACATCACAGCTGCCGCCGTCGCCAAGACGCTTGAAATCGCCTACCTTGACGCCGTTCTGATACATCTCAACCTTCCAATTGGCTGCATCATCGTTCCAAACCGCCGCAACGAATGCATTCTTGAAAACCTGGTTACCCTTGGCGAAGATATTGGATGAACCTCCAACGTTCAATGCTCCCGAGCCGCCATTTGCAGTGGTAGTCCATGCATAGCGGTAGCCCTTGCTTCCTGTGTAAATCTGGTCGCCGTCATAAACCCTCATCTGGAAGCCCAGATCGTCCTTGGTGCTCTTGGCAATCCAGTTGGTAATGGTGCCGTTCTTGGCGTCACACTCATAAAGGCTGTATCCGTTGGGCTGACCGTTTGTATTGAGGTTACTGCTCCACCATGCGCCACAGGCTGCTCCGTGAACATGTTCGTAAATGGGCAGACCGCTCTTGGTCTTGTACGAATTATGCAGATAGTTCTGCGGATAATGGGTGTGACCAATCATTATGTGAGCTTCCTTGAAAGCCTTGAGGGCTGTAAGGACTTCCGAGTAGTACGCATCGGTCTTGTTGACGCTGGCTCCTCCCGATGCAGCTCCTCCGCGGAACGGAATGTGGCAGCAAAGCACCACGCACTTGTTAGCTTTGTCAGGAACAAGTTCGAGGTCGGCCTGTAGCCACTTCCACTGGTAGGTGGTAAAACCGCCGTTGTAGTTCCATGTAGCCTTGTTGGGGCTGGAGTTTGTGGAAGTAGTGGTAGCAAGCACATCATCCATTACAATAATGTGGAAGTTACCCCTGTTGAAAGAATAGTCCGTAGGGCCGAAAGTCTCGAAAAAGCTTGCCGTCGCGTCAAAGTCGGTGGTAGTGCGTGAGTTGTGATCATGATTACCTATGCACTGAAAGAACGGCAGATAACGGCCGCCGACCTTAACATTGGACATAGAATTCTTCATGCCCTCCCAGGTGTTCGTGCTGTCAAAGGTAATATCCCCGAGCGTAATGCCATAAGGATTAGGGTACTTGGAGGCGAAAGTGCTGAGCGTGCTCTGCATATTGGGGATACTCTCGGTCATATACCTCTGCACCTGTGCATCCGTCTGGCACTGGGGGTCGCCTATCATCACCAGCGTAAACTTGTCTTCAGGCGTTGCCTGAGGGGTGAGGGTGAAGTCATAGCGGTTCTGCTGATCCCTGACTATGGTTCCGGATGAGAAGAAGGCAGGCAGATGCGTGCCGGGGTCAAGCGGAATTTCATATCCGGAGGGGACGCTCAGATAAGCTTTGCGGGCATAACGGCTGCCTACGATCTGGTAGACTCCGTTAGCGTCCGTAACGACGTAAGTGTAACCGTCGGTCACCGGAACACCTGCCAGCGGCTTGCCGGAAGAGTCTTTTACTACGCCTATCATGTTTGCGTCCTCGCTGATCTGAGTACCGTTAAGTTCAGTCAAGCGCTCTTTTTCTTTATTGCCGCCCTTGTTGGGATCGTCCGGGTCGACATTTTGGCAAGCAGCCCCCGCGAAGAGGGCTGCTGCCATTAATAAACAATTGAAATAATTATTCATCATAAATTAATCCCATCCCCAGTTCTGTGTAATGTTGGGATTGAGGAGAAGAACTGAATTGGAGTTGACAGGATACAAATACTTCTTCAACGCAAACTCAAGGGCGTAATGGAAGATCAAGTAGCCATGGTCACCCTCGGAAAGCGAGAAGCTCTGGTCGGCGCCGCTGTTGGCGATACCGAAAGAGGTCTCGGAAGCCTTGGAACCGAAGGTCACTTTGCCGTGTATCAGGTCAAATCCACCCTTGCCGTCAGCAGCGACAGTATAGGTATCGGTAGCGGCGTCGTAGTTGTAGCCGCCGGTACCCTGGGCGTTGGGAGTGAACACAGGATTGAAGAGGAATCCGTTCTTAGCATCCTCCTTGGTGACCCAGATACCGCGGTTGCCGCGGCCGTTGGTATTCTTCTCCGTTATGAGACTGAGACAGTGCCAGCGGTGAAGGTCATCGCCGCGGAGGCCTTCATAACCGAGTTCCGTAACTCTTTCGCGACGGATCTCGAGAAGGTCGGCGGTAAGGTGAGCCTTGAGGTCGTTTGCGCGGTTGCCCTGAAGTCCCTGCTCCTCAAAGTCGTAAGGAGTGGCATAGTAGTCGTACAACATCTTGTCCACCGCCTTGGGGCGTCCTGTGTATGTCAAACCGGCACGTTTACGGATCAGGCCGACGGACTCAGCCCATACGGCATCGTTCATCTGGCCAAGCTCCGCCTTTGCTTCAGCATAGTTGAGGAGCACCTCGGCATAACGGAAGATTGGAATGGAGTTACCGCACTTGGCAACCTGGAACTGAACCTCTTCCTCGATGTTCCACTTGGTGAGGTTGTAGCCCGAGTAAGTCAGCTGGCAGGGCATCCACTTGGCGTAGGTTTCGCCGGAGAGAGCCTTGTAGGTAAGACCGACGTGATTGACGTTGTTGTTCAGACGAGGGTCGCGGCCGTTATCGGCGGCCATCTCTTCGTACAGGGGAATCTTGTCGTCAGTGATAGGTGTACCGTCAATCTTGAGGAAGTGATTGACATATTCCTTGGTAGGACTGGGACCGCCCACGGTAGAGCCGCGGAAATCGGAAGTCAGGGAGTGGGTGCGGGTAGCGTCATCACCGGTGGAATACTCTGCCACCCAGATCATTTCGGGGTTGCCAAGCAGATTCTCGGTCACGAAATTGTCGTGATAGCTGGGGTTGAGCGAGAATTTACCCGACTCCATCAGGACCTTGCTGGCGTCCACGGCAATCTGCAGCAGCTGATCGGCCGTTTCATATTGATTGGTCCAGGGTTTATAGGTGGACGTATTCACATCGAAGTACTTCCTGTAAGTTCCCTCATAAAGGGCCATCCTGGAAAGGGCGGCTGCAGCAATCCATTTGTTGATGACATTCTTGTAGTTGTCGTCGCCAAGACAGTTATTAACCGCATACTGCAGGTCCTCGATGCACTTGTGAACGACGAATTCACGGTCGTCCCTCGGTGCGTACAGGGATACGCTGTCCTTCGGATCCACCAGGGTCTCCTGCCATGGCACGTCGCCGTAAGCCTGGACCTTGCCCCAGATGAAGTAGGCTCTCCAGAAACGGCCTACGCCCTGATAGTGATTGTATATCTCGTCAGAGACATTGCCCTTTGCCCGCACCATGTTGTTGATGAGGACGTTGGCACGACGGACGTTGGTGTAAGACCATGCGCCGCGGTCATTGGGTTTGTAAATGTCGCCGGGATACCAGAATTTGGAAGCGTCGCGCTTGGCCGTGAGGTCGGAAGCGATATCGGAGCCGTTGGCGATGTCGTCCGCCGTAGGCTGATAGGCTTCGATCAAGCCCATGGCGAAGAGCTTGAGCTCCTGCTCGGTGGAAAGGAAAGTATCGGCGGAAACCTCATCGATAGGGGAAACGGTCAACAGTTTCTCGCAGGAAGCAAGGTTCAGGACCGCCGCAACACTCATTATTGCAATAAATATTTTTTTCATGGCAAGTGCTTTTTAGAATGAGAGGTTGATTCCCAGAGTGAAGGTCTTGAGCATAGGGTAGCTGTAGCCTTCGCCCATACCGTTATAACCTTTGGCGTGGTTGTTGGTATCCTCGTCACCGGCTTCAATGACCTCAGGGTCGATAGTAGTACTGTGCAGGTAGAGAGGAGAATAGGTAAAGAGATTCTCACCGGAGAAGTAAACGTTGAGTTTCTTGATGTTGGCCTTCTCGGTAATCTTCTTGGGAATAGTGTAATCGATGGTCAGGTTCTGAAGCCTTATGAAAGCGACGTTCTGCAGGAAGTGATCGTTAGGAGTCGACAGAGGTCCGACGTTACGGTTGGATACGTAACCGCGCTGAGCGGTCCAGTAAGGGTTGGAGTCCATGTTGGTAACAACCCAATGCTCGGAGCTGGTATCAATGTCGACCATGGTATTGAGCTGGCTCTTGAGCATGATACCGTAAGGGCGGTCATACATACCGTAGAACATACCGGAACCGGTTGAGAAGTACCATTCCTTCTTGCCTACGCCGCGGAACGAGGCGCTGATGCCGATGTTGTTCCAGTTGGCGCCGAGCACGAGACCGAACTGATAGCGGGGAGTCTCGTTACCGATCCTTTCGAGGTCGCCGTGATCGTCAAGGATAGCCTTTCCGTAGTTGATGGTGCCGTCACCGTTGACATCCACGAACTTGAGGTCACCTGCATAAGTACGATATATAGAAGTACCGTTCTGGTGGAACACGTCGGTGGCCCAGTCGTTGGACTCTTCATTGGTAGCGAAGATACCTGCCGTACGGTAACCCCATATTTCACCGAGTTCCTTGCCTTCATAGAAGTTGAAGATGTCACCGGTGGCATTGTAGAAACTGGTCACGAAGCAGCGGTTGTCGAACAAGGTGCCCTTGATGTTGTATGCGAAAGGCTTGCCGCCGAGCTTGAACTGGTCTTTCCACTGGAGCTGGACTTCCCAGCCGATGTCACGGGTGGAACCGTAGTTGCCCTTGGGAGTAGATGCACCGAGCTGCTGAGGCAGGGTGGGACCGGCGATGAGGAGGTCCTTGGAATCCTTGATGTAAGCGTCACCGGAGAAGGACAGACGATTGTTGAAGATATCGAAGTCCATACCTACGTCGTAGGTGGTGATGGTCTCCCAGGTGAGCGACTCGGGAACGAGGCTGGTAGGGGAAATGGTGTAAGGCACTTTCTGGCCCTGGATCACGACACTGGATTTGGAAATGGCCCAGGTGTCCATGAAGGCATAGTCGGAAATGCTGGCATTTCCGAGAGAACCGGCATTAGCCCTGAGCTTAAGATTGTTGAGCCATGACTTGGCACCCCTCATCCAGGGCTCTTCGGAAACACGCCAGCCCAATGAGACTGAAGGGAAGAAACCCCAGCGCTGGGATGCAGGGAAACGGGAAGAACCGTCATAACGTCCCGCAACCTCGAAGATATACCTGTTGAGGAGCGTGTAGTTGATACGGCCGAAGACACCTACTTCCGCACGGTCGTAACCGTCGTCATTTACACTGTAAACATCAAGGTCGAAGAGTTCGAAGGAAGGTATCTGGGGATACATGACGCCCTTTCTCTGCAGATAGAGCCGGCGGTAATTCGTAGTGGCGAGGTTCCATCCGGCGGTTACGTCGAGGTCATGCTTTTCCCCGAGTTTCGGAGTCCAGTTGCCCACGATATTGGCGGCCAGATAGTCGGTATTGTAACGCCAGTCACTCTTGTATGAAGATGTGTACTCGTTATAGTTCTTCGTACCGGTAGGGCTGAGATGACCGGTCTGCATAGGAGAAAGACGCAGCTGGGTAGAACGTATGGTCTTGAGAGTCACGTCACCGGTGAACTTGAGAACGTCCTTGACAGGAGTGAGTTCGAGAGTCGTCGTGGAGATGGCGTCGAATTTGTTGTTCTCCTGATACGCCTCGTCGTTATGCCATGCGGTGTAGCAGGTTGCTGCACCGGCGAACGTCGTGGTTCCGTCTTCGTTCAGAGGGACGAGAACAGGTTGCGCACGAATTTCGAACTGACGCTGGATAACGTATGATCCGGAAACGATCGAAGGCTGATGATATTTCCGCTTGAAGATTGAAGCGTTCTCGGAAATCTTGAACCAGGGGGTAACCTGAATGGAGCCCTTGGCACGCAGGCTCAAGGAGTTGAACTCCTCGTTTCCGAAGTTATAGATTCCATCCTGAGTATAGTAACGTCCGCTCACGCTGAATGTCGTCTTCTCGCCGGAACCGGAAACGTTGAAGTTATAGTTCTGGGTGGAGTTGTAATCCTTATAATAAATGTCATACCAGTTTGTACTGCCGTAGTAACGGTAAGTACCGTCGGCTTCGTAACCGTAAGGATTCTGATAGAACTCATAGTCAGGATCCTGCCAGCGGCGGCAGAGTTCTTCGTAGTATTCCGGGGAGAAGGTATCGTAACCGTTCACAGCGGAAGGATATGCGCCGTTCAGGCCGCCGCCCTTCTGGGGAGTACTGGCGGAAAGCTGGGAGAAGAGAATATAATACTTTGCCCAAGTGGGACCGTCGGAAACAATCTCGTCTTCCCAGATACGGGTCCTGCGGTTAATACCGTAGGATGCGCTGAAATTGGCGGAAACCTTGTCGGTCGATGGCTTCTTGGTGGTCACGAGGATAACGCCGAAAGCACCACGCGCACCATAAACGGCGCAGGAAGCGGCATCCTTAAGGACGGAAATCGTCTCGATGTCCTCGGGGTTGACGGTGGAAAGGTCTCCTTCCACGCCGTCAATCATAATAAGACAGCTACCGCCCTGACCCATGGTGTAGGTACCGAATTCCTTACCGGAAGTAGCGGTACGGGACTCATAGGACTTTTTGTTGTTGCCTCGGATACTGATGGCGCCCTGGTGGGAAGCCTTACCGTCGACGGTAACGATCTGCAAGCCGGCAACCTGGCCCTGGAGGGAACGGGACACCGTAGCGTTTGTTCTGTTCTCAAGGGCTTCACCCTCTACCGTCTCGACGGCACCCACGAGCTGGGTTTTCTTAAGAGTACCATAACCGACGACGACGGTGGCCTCGAGGACCTCCGCATCGTCTGCAAGACTGAAGTTAATCACAGAGCGACCGGCGACAGCTTCTTCAACTGTCTTGTATCCGATACTCTGGCAAATGAGGACGGCGTCGGGGGCAGCCTGGAGGGTGTATTTACCGTCTATATCCGTGACGGCACCCCTGGACGTACCCTTTACCATGACGGCCGCGCCGACCACTGGAACGTTGCTGGCATCAGCAACAACGCCGGAAACAGTCATGTTCTGCGCAAACAACGAGCCGGAGAACAGCAACCCCAGCACGAGTGCAGCGAAACTTGATTTGAATAATCTCATAGTAACTAATGATCCTAAATTTTTTTTCAAAGTTGTAAGTCTCGAAAAACAAATAGGTTAGGATTGTTAGCTGGCTTCCGTTTTTGTTTTTTGTTTATTCCTTATAGCGATGCGTGTTAAAAGTTAGTGTCATTCAAATGTGTATTACGAGACAAATATAGTTTTTTTTCCTTTTATATTTTATAAACACAAAACAAAATTTGCATTTTCGTTTCGAATGACATATCTTTGCAATGTAAGTCTCAAAGAAGAAAAACATAATGTGGTTACGGTGCGTCGAAAGGCGAACCTTTCTTGTTGTTTTCAATAACAAAAAGCATTATGAAACTTTCCAAATTATCTGCAATCGGCCTCTCTGTCGCGCTTTTGCTCCTTGCCGGGTGCGACATAGACAAGCCATATGAAAGGATCTCCGGCATCAACTCGTCCAAAGCCCGCCCCGAGAACCTGGAGCTCGACGTTGACGGAATGTCCGCCACGTCAATCTCCGTATTCTGGGACGGAAAGAACGCTGTTGCCGACGGAGCTCTTTCCTTCACTGTACAGCTGACCGATTCTCTCACTGCAGCCGGCGACAATTATTCCGCACTCGCCAAGACAATCATGGCCACCGACGATGCCGGCAACATAAGCGAAGCATGCTCTTTCAGCAAACTGACCAAGGGCGACAGGTACTTCGTGAGAATCAGGGCAAACTATGCTTATTCGGTATATTCCGACTGGGTATACCTCAAGCGCGATGATATTGTAGTCCAGGTCAGCGTAGGCAACGGCCTCGTTATCTCCGAATTCGTCGAGCCCCAGGACCTCACCGCCACAGCCAAGACCTACAGTTCCATTCTGGTCTCCTGGTCCCTTACCGGACCCGCTGAAGGTTATCAGGTCGAATACAAACCTTCCGCTTCGAATGAGTGGATCATAGCCGGTGACAATATAGTCGACGCCACCTGCCTGATTCAGAAACTTGAACAATCTACTTCCTATGACATCCGCGTCAAGGCGTTCAAGATTGAAAACGGCCAGAAGATATTCACCAGCTACTCCACCGTCACCGGTGTCAAAACCCCTGTCAAACCCGACTTCTCCCCTGCCATCACTACTGCCGAGCAACTTTCCAGGTTCTTCAGCGAGATTGCCGAACAGGCCGGAGAAGCCGATGTCTATACCCTCGAGAATGACATCGACATGACCGGCTACGACATTGTTTCCGCAAAAACATTCGGCGGAACATTTGACGGCAAGAAACACAGCATCAAGAACTGGTCCAACGGTGGATCGCCTCTCTTCCTGGAAAATCACGGAACGATCAAGGATCTCACCATCGACGCAAGTTGCCAGATGACTGTAATCCCCGGAACCACAGGATTCATTGCCGCCCTCAATGAAGGCACAATGGAAGGCTGCGTCAACAATGCCGATGTGACATCCAATGACGACCTTACCGAGCTTACTTTGTTCGGAGCAATCGCCGGACGCTCCACCGGCCTGGTCAAGAACTGCATCAACAACGGCAACATTACCTTCAATACTTCTGAAGGAAAAGTTCACAACAACTGTATCGGCGGTGTCGTGGGCCAGTTTGAAGGAACCCCGGGCGTTGTAGCCATCGAGAACTGCACCAATAACGGCGCAGTCAAGATCACTACTGCCAATACTCCCAAGAACACCTACGTAGGCGGCGTAGTCGGAGCATCCGTCCTCAACGCAAAGGGCAAGGGTGTTAACGAAGGAAACGGTCTCAAGAACTACGGAATCGTCAAGGGCTGCACCAACACCGGAGCCGTATCCCATGTCTGGGGTGTCAACAACAGCGGTTCCTACACTGATGTAGGTGGTGTCGCCGGTTACATCGAAGGTGATATCGAAAGTTGTATCAACAAGGGCACCATTATGATACAGGACAGTGACGATCCCGCCCAGTCCAGTACCCGTCCCGCAATCGGCGGCGTTGTCGGTTTTGTAACCAGAATCGCCAAAGACTGCATTAACGAGGGCGAAGTTATTGCCAAGGGTGTATGGGCCGCGGGTACCGAAGGCAACGCAGGTTGCGGCGGTATGTACCAGCCTCTGTTCGGCGGCGTAATAGGCGGTGCCGGCGAGTATTACCTGGAATACTTCAGTGATGGTCTTGTCAGCGGATGTATCAACAAGGGCAAGATGAATATCCAGGTATGCCAGAAGACGGCCGGCGGAACCCAGTCCGGCGGCGGCGGTGTAATCGGCTATTCCAGCGTCGATATCACCGACTGCCACAACCAGGGAGAACTCAACATCGGCCTCTGGCACAAGGTCGCCAGGGTCGGTGCCGTCATAGGCTGGTCTTATGCAAAGAGCGTCACCAAGTGTACCAACAGCGGCAACCTGACTTTCGACTGCAACAGTGCGGCACTCGGCGCCAACACCACCAACTACTTCTCCTATCAGGATTATGTGGGCGGTGTCATAGGCGCACAGTTAACTACGGAAGCCTCTGTTACCGACTGCGAAAACAGCGGAACCATTACCTATAAGGGCGGTGTCACACAAGCGGTTCTCAATTACATCGGAGGTATCTGGGCAACTTACGGCGGCAGCAAGCATACCATGTCCGGATGCAAGAACAGTGGCAAGCTCGTCATCGACACTGCCGAGGCACTCTGCGTGGGCAGCCTCTGCGGTGCATTCAACGGTACGATGACCAACTGCGAAACGACCGGTGATGTTGAAGTCAAGAATTGCATCGGTATTTCCGGTAAAGAGCCTGAAATCGGCTCCCTCGTCGGCTATGGCAATGCTTCATTCGACAGCTGCACCGCAAACAACAACGTTTCAATCGAGGCCAGCGGGTCCAGCTTCTACGGCGGCATCTGCGGCGGTTTCGGCAAAGACGTGGTCGTCCAGTGGCAGGGTTGCACAGTCAACACTACGCTCAGCACCACCGGCTCAGTCACAACCGCAAAGCTCCTCGGCCGTTTCCGCAACAATCCCAGCGACGGAACAATTATTTACTACAAGAATATGACATTCGGCGGCAACATCGGAACTCTTGGTGTTGTCGGCCTTGCCAACGGCGGTTCCGCCCAGGAAGGCACCATGCCCGATTAGTTATAAACGTCTCACAATAAAAGGGGTCGGCCTCGGTCGGCCCCTTTCATTCTTACAAAAAACCACTGTCAATCCTGATGAAAACCAGCAAATTCTTCATGGCCTGCCTGCTGTTGGCGGCCTTCATTTCCTGCACAAAGGAAGATGTTTACGCTCCTGCAAACATAAGCGGCACCTGGGTGTTTTCCGCCGCTGACAAGGGGGGAATCTGGAACGATCTTAAGGTATCCGAGCTTTATGTATTCGACGGCAATGGCGGATACATAATCAAGAACCTCTCTCCCGAAGGTCAGGGTGTAACATATTATTCTGGAAAGTTATATACTGAAGAGAGCAGTTTCGTCCAGACTGACAGCAAAGTATACACGGTCCGCACCGCCGGAGACAAATACGTGTTCGAATCGCTGACTGGTACTTTTACCCTGTCGTCTTCAACTTCCGTGACCATGACTTTCGGGTACAGCGGCACCGGCCCGGTTACAGGGTACAAGCTTTCAAAAGTTACCAGTTTCCAGGACAAGGAACCTGAAGATCCGGATGACGGAATTGTCCGCATAAACGGCACGGAAATACTTGAGACTAACGACATTGCCGGACTCATCTCGGACAAAGCCACAGGAAAGGGAATTCCGGGAGTAATTGTTTCCGACAACTACACATGCGTCAAAACCGATGAAAACGGAGTATATCAGTTCAGGTCCAACTCACTTACCCGTTTCGTTTTCTACACGACGCCGGCAGAATACAAGATTTCTACTCCGTCATATCCCAGCCAGCCCTTATTCTACAAAGCCATACAGCCAAACGGAGAACTGATCCGTACTGATTTCCAGTTGGAAGCGCTTCCCGGCGGCAAGGAAACCAACTGGACCTTCTTAGGCATCGGCGACCCCCAGTGCGCCACCTCGGGCAACGCAAGCCGCTACGGCGCCGAGACTATTCCCGACATCAAGAAAACTACCGCCGGGCTCAACAGCGTGTATGCAATGACTCTTGGCGATATAGTATTCGACAGCACCGACATGTGGCCCAGCATGAGAGCCTCCATGGCTTCAGTCTACAACGGGACCAGTTTTGTCATCTTCTTCCAGACCATAGGCAACCACGATCATGACTCCCTGAAGCCCGACACTTCCGACGATGCGACGGACGATTATGTCGCCACTTCGACTTTCGGCCAGCATTTCGGCCCCACGGACTATTCCTTCGACAGGGGCGACGTCCACATCGTTTCCATGGACGACATCATGGTTTCTTCACAGAAATCCTCTTCGAAGAGCAACGGCAAGACATGGAGCTACACCGGCGGCTTTACCAAGGCGCAGATAAACTGGCTTAAGCAGGACCTGGAACTCGTGGACAACAAAGCGGAAAAGATGATTTTTATCTGCTGCCATATTCCTTTCCGTGGATCCTCCACGAATAATTATCCCGAAGTGCTCAACTTGATGGATCAATTCAAGGAAGCGCACCTGATGATTGGGCACACTCACTACACCCAAAATTACATCTACACCAGTTCCCACAAGGGCAAGGGAGGGCTTCCTCTCTACGAGCACATCCACGGTTCCGCCTGCGGCGCATGGTGGACCAAGACCTGCAGCTCCACGGTAAGCGGAGAGCCTTCAGGCTACACCGTTTATGACATAGAAGGCGCGCATATCAAGGACTGGTATTTCAAGGGCACAAACAAGGACAAGGATTTTCAGGTCCGCGTATTCGACGGCAACGACATCTATTACCAGACAAAGTCATGTCCCCTCAACTGGTACACCGCATCCCAGCCTGTCGGCAGTTATTCCTTCTCCACCAAAGGCAACGCCAACCTGAAGGGCAGTTTTGTGTTACAGATATTCAACGACGACGACTCATACTGGTCGGCGGCCCTTTACAAAAAGAGCACGGGACAGAAGATAGGCGATTTCAAACGCCTTGCCAACGGAAGCTGTTCCAATGCCGCAATGTCCGCACACTATTACAATGTAAAAGGAAAGTCTTCCGACAGCTACCGTTCCTGGACAGCGAGCCATTACTGGTATTACAAGCCCGCCTCCGGCAATCCTGCCTCAGAAACCGACTGGGAGGTGGTAGTGACACACAAACTGCCCGGTGGGCAGGTTAATCACACATATACCTGCTCCAAGCTGACCAAAGAAGGGGATTTCGAAAAAGAATTCTACTTCTGATACTTGACTGTCCGGCGAATGACCAAAGTGGCTGTACTGTCGGGATGGTATCTTTCGTAACGGGCAATCCAGTTGCCGCGCTCGTCATAATCATAGCTGTAGTAGCATTCCGGGTGAAAATCCAGTTCGCTTGACCACATAAGCTCTCCCCTGGTGTTAACGAAAGTTCCACGGCACTTTACCGGGAGGGCTTTGTCGTTGTACTCTATCTCCACGTCTATATCATCCCCTTTTATCCGGGTAAACTTATCGTCGGTGAGAAACGTCACATCGACCTTACCCATCAATTCTCCATCCCCTGTACAGGATTCTTCCACATAGGTCATTCCGTCATACTTCTTGCTTGTAACAAAAGACAGCATCCCTTCATTGTAATACTCGGTACGGACTATATGGCGTCCGTCATTAGTATGCACCCACCGGCTCATTTCCTGATTGTTCATGCCGTAGAGGCGGCATTCACTGATGAAGCGTCCGGAATAATCATACTCATAGCGGGCCTCATTCTCATTTTCGGCATTGACACCATTTATCTCCAGCAACTGGTGACGTTTATTGTATGTATAGCTTTCCTTGTAACGGAAACTTCCGTCGAAGTTATATGTAATAACCGAATCGGCCTGGCCCAGCGAATTGAAATACACAGTATACGGCAACTCGAGCGTATCCGAAACCAGGCTCACTTCTCGGGCTTTGCAATTGAGAGCGTACTTTTCAAGGTCGGTTTTTACCGGGGTGCAGGCGCAGACAAGCAGCGCAGACAATACAACGATTTTCATCTTCATGTCACAAAGTTATTAAAATTGTGCTAAATTTGTAAGGATCAAGCACTGACGACATGAAAAAATCACTATTACTAATGATGGCCCTGGCTGCCTGCAGCGCCCTTTTTGCCCAGAATCCCCCGGAAAATTCCGATGACCGCGTGGCTTGCTACCGCATGATGCCCGCTGTGCGGAAAATAATCTCCATCCCCGACATCGACGGCTACAAGACGCTCAAATGCGACTTCCATACACATACTTTTTATGCGGATGGACAGGTATCACCGGCAGGCAGGGTTCAGGAAGACTGGTACGACGGATTGGACGTTATGGCAATGACCGAACATGTAGGCATACATACTAACGGCATCGATTACCCGGACCGAAACGTCACAAACCGGGCTGCCATGGCTGAAGGCGCCAAATGGGGCATGATAGTAATCCCGGGAGTGGAGCTGACGCGGGCCAAGCCCTTCGGGCACATGAATTTCCTCTTCGTCAAGGACGCCAACGTATTCAGCGAGGACCGCTACCTGACCGACAAGGACGGCACGATTCTTAAAGATGAAAACGGACGCAAGATAAACAACGACGAAACACTGCAGGACGATATAGCGGCGGCTCTTGAGCAGGACTGCTTCATTCAGTGGAACCATCCCGGATGGCCCGACAAGAAGTGCGACATGTACGACATCCACAAGGATATGATCGCCAAGGGACAGATTCATGCCGTCGAAATCTGCAACCACCAGGAGTGGTACCCCAAGGTGCTCGACTGGTTCGACGAGTACCATATCCCCATGATCGCCAATACCGACCAGCACCGTCCTGTCGCGGTCGACTACGGCCATGTGATTCGCCCCATGACACTTGTCTTTGCACGTGAATACTCCCTGGAGTCCGTACGCGAGGCAATGTTCGCCGGCCGCATGGTGGCCTTCTGGGACCAGACCCTTGCCGGCGACGCCACCTGGCTCGAGCAGCTGGTGCACCATTCGCTCAGGGTCAAGGTGATAGACGCGAAAAGCGGACGCATCGAAGTATCAAACATCTCAGACATCCGCTTTGAAACTATGTACGGCGACCACATGAATCCCGTGGTGCTCTATCCTCACAGCGCCATTCTGATGTCGGTCAAGAAAGATCAGAAGATCGAATTCCTCAACTGCTACACAGGACGGCAGACCCTGAAGACCAACCTCTGGTAGGGCCTAGTAAAGTTCGTCAACAGGCTCCTTGAAGTCGTCGAAGGACGGAGCGGGAGCATTGTTGCGGGGGCCGTTGTTGCGGCGCGGGCCACGGTCGTCAC
>JAFZBM010000011.1 GCA_017561765.1 Bacteroidales bacterium
GTGCTGCGCGAGGCCCGCAGCCGCTCGGTATTCGTTGACTGCACCGACAGCACGGAGATCTGGCGCAAGTTCATCCCGCTTTTCAACGCCGGCATCAACGTGGTCAGTTCCAACCGCCGTTCGCTGGCCATACCGTACGTGGATTACGCCGCCGTCAAGGCCGCTGCGGCCGAGAACGGCTGTTTCTTCCGCTACGACACCACGGTGGGAAACGCACTCCCCATCCTGCAGTCCATCTCGGACGGAGCCAACTGCGGCGACGGGGTAACGCTGATAGAGGCGGTGGTTTCCTGTACCCTCAATTACATCATAACCGGCTACGACGGCACCAGGAGCGCTTCCTTCGCAACCCTGCTGCGCAAGGCCCAGGCCGACGGACTCACCGAGCAGGACCCGCGCACCGACCTCGGCGGGCGCGACGCCCTTCGCAAGCTGCTTATCCTCTCGCGCGAAGCGGGCGTGCCACTTGAAGAAAAAGACGTGGAAATAGTGCCGATGCTGGGGCCCGAATACTTCAGCGGCAGCATAGAAGAATTCTACAGCCGCCTGGACAGGGACGAGGACAAATTCATCCGCCGGGAGGATGAACTTGACGCCCTGGGCATGCGCCAGCGCTTCGTTGCCACCCTCCGCCGCAATCCCGACGGCACATTCAAGGCCGACATAAAAATGAGGCTTGTTGGCATAGACAGTCCGTTCTACTGGATCAGCGGCACCGAAAACGTTACAATCATCCATAGTTCCGAAGCTTACCCGCTGGTCATCAAGGGCTCCGGCGAAGGCGCCAGGCTCGCCGCCAGCGGCATAATCAGAAACATTTTGCAATAAGTTCCATATGAAGGTAATTATCAGCGGTTACGGCCGTATGGGCCATATCATCGAAGGTGTCCTGCTCCATAAAGGCATCGAACTTGTCTGCGCAACGGAAGACGTGTGCGCCACCAATCCCGAAGTGGCACGCGAATGCGTGTGCATAGATTTCACAACTCCCGCGGCATTCAGGGCCAATTATAAATGGATCGCCGACCATTTCAAAGCCGCCGTGGTGGGAACTACCGGTTGGGATGACATTATGGGCGATGTGGTTGCGGCATTCTACGCCGCCGGTACACCCATGATCTATTCCTCCAACTTCTCCATAGGAGTAAATGCAACGTACGCCGCGCTGGAAAAGGTTTCCGACATCCTGAAGGGTTACGGATACGTGCCCCATATCGAGGAAACCCACCATGTCCACAAGCTGGACGCCCCCAGCGGCACGGCCAAGGAGATGGCGCGCCTGGTGTCCGACCATCTGGGAGTCAAGCCCGACATCACCTCCATACGCGAGGGAGAAGTGGCCGGCAAACATGTGGTAAAGTTCAAATCGGAAGTTGACAAAATAAAGATTTCCCATGAAGCCTTTTCCCGTCAGGGCTTCGCGGAGGGCGCCGTCGTGGCGGCTCAGATGACGGAGGGATTAACCGGAGTTCACAGCTTCAAAGAATTGATAATCAAATGAAAATACCCGAATTGAAAGGCTGCGGAACAGCCCTTGTCACCCCCTTCACGCCCGACGGTGATGTTGACTACGAAGCCTATGCCGCGCTGGTGAAACGCCAGGTAGAAGGCGGAGCCGACTTCCTCGTACCTCTCGCCACCACCGGCGAAACCCCCACGCTGGATGCCATAGAAAGGGTGTCGATGCTGGAAATCACCCATGACAATGCAGGCGGCAGACCGTTGCTGGTGGGCTGCGGAAGCAACTCCGTACAGGGTACGCTTGCCCAGATGGATCTGCTCGAAGGCAGCGCCGTTGATGCCTGGCTCGTGGTGGTGCCTTTCTACAACAAACCCAACCAGGAAGGACAGTTCCAGTATTTCAAGACCATTGCGGCCAACAGCAGCAAGCCCATAATCATCTATAACGTGCCCGGACGCACCGGAGCCAACATGCTTCCCGCCACCTGCCTTAGGCTGGCCCGGGAGGTTCCCGGAATCGCGGGCATCAAGGAAGCTTCCGGCAAGATCGAGCAGGCGCGCGAGATTCTGGCCGGAGCGCCAGCCGACTTCATGGTCCTGAGCGGGGACGACGACCTTACGCTCGAAATGATGAAGTCAGGCGGCAAGGGAGTAATATCCGTAGCGTCCAACATAGTGCCGGAGAAGGTCTCCGCCATGACCGGGGCAGCATTGGACGGCCGCTGGGAAGAAGCCGAAGCCCTGGACGAGGCTCTCAAGCCCCTCTACAAGGCCTGCTTCGTGGAACCCAATCCCATACCCGCCAAGGCCGCGCTTGCACAGCTGGGACTGTGCACAGACACGATGCGCCTCCCGCTCGTTCCTGCGGAAGAAGGCACGCGGGTACTGATGAAAGAAGTTCTGGCGGCGCTGTAAGCTACTGCCTTGTGATCTTGGCTCCCAGGGCGTTGAGACGGATGTCTATATCCTCGTAGCCCCTGTCAATCTGGTCGATATTGTCGATGACGGACGTGCCCTTTGCGGACATTGCCGCCAGCAGCATCGCAATACCCGCACGGATGTCCGGCGAAGTCATCCTGCCCCCGCGCAATTGCATGCGATGGTCGTGGCCTATCACCACCGCACGGTGAGGGTCGCAAAGAATGATCTGGGCGCCCATGTCAATCAGTTTGTCCACGAAGAACAGGCGGCTCTCGAACATCTTCTGGTGGATAAGCAC
>JAFZBM010000093.1 GCA_017561765.1 Bacteroidales bacterium
CCCGGCAGTGGCGGAGATGACCAAGATACTGGAGAACACCTACAGGAACATCAACATCGGCCTGATCAACGAGATGGCAATCCTCTGCCACAAGATGGGGATAGACCTTTGGGAAGTCATAGAGGCGGCCAAGACAAAGCCTTTCGGCTTCACGCCGTTCTACCCGGGCCCCGGTCTTGGCGGTCACTGTATCCCTCTGGATCCGTATTACCTGAGCTGGAAAGCCCGCGAGTACGGTTTCCATACGTCGATGATTGAGTCGTCCATGATGATCAACGACCGCATGCCGGAGTACTGCGTAGAACGCATCGCCGACATGCTCAACCGCCGTTTCTCCAAAGCCCTGAACGGATCGGTGATACTGGTGCTGGGCGTGGCTTACAAGCAGGACATAGACGACTATCGCGAATCGCCCGCCATCAGGGTGATCGATGAGCTCCGTAAGGAAGGGGCAGACGTGGTCTTCCATGATCCTTACGTCCGGAGTTACCGCCACAAAGGGGAGTGGTTCGAGGGCGAACCCGAACTTACGCCCGAGCTGGTGGAGAACGCCGACGCCGTGGTCATTACTACGGCACACACAAATGTCGATTATAGCTTCGTGCAGCAGCATGCCAAGGCTATATTCGACACCAAGAACGTTACGCGGGGACTTGCTTCCCGCGACAACATAGAAGTTCTGTGATGCAGGATTCATTCGTTCACGAAAGCAGCTACGTGGATGACGGAGCGCAGATAGGCGCCGGCACCAAGGTCTGGCACTTCTGCCACATCCAGAGAGGAGCTGTGATCGGGACGGACTGTTCCCTGGGCCAGAACGTGAATGTGGGCAACAACGTCCGGATAGGAAACGGAGTCCGGATCCAGAACAATGTCTCCATATATGAGGGAGTTACCCTGGAGGACAATGTGTTCTGCGGTCCCTCCTGCGTGTTCACGAACGTGAATACGCCGCGAGCGCACTTTCCGGTGCATGGCGTTTACGCGCGCACGCTCGTACGTGAGGGCGCGTCGCTGGGCGCGAACTGCACCGTTGTATGCGGCCATACAATAGGTCGCAGCGCCCTTATAGCAGCGGGTGCCGTAGTAACCCGCGACGTAAAAGATTACGCTCTGATGGCCGGGGTCCCCGCCCGTCAGATCGGATGGGTCTGCGAATGCGGGAAACGGCTGCCCGACAGCCTTTCCTGCACCTGCGGACGCAAATATCGGCTTATCGGGGACGAGCTCGAGAAAGTCGAAGGGTAATTGTCATTCCGAGCGGAGGCGAAGCCGAAGTCGAGGAATCTCAGCAGGGCCCTTTTTCATTCAAGAGGGGCATTGGCGAAGCTATGCAATTCAGAGATTTACAGAAGCAGTATCAGGTCCTCAAGGAGGACATGGACAAGGCCATTCTTGACGCCGTGGCAAGCGGTGCCTACATAATGGGCAAACAGGTAAAAGAACTCGAATCCCAACTGGCGGAATACGTGGGCGTGAAGCACTGCCTTACCTGCGCCAACGGCACCGACGCCCTCACCTTGGCCCTCAAGGCCTGGGGCGTAGGTCCCGGCGATGCCGTGTTCGTGCCGGATTTCACTTTCTTCTCCTCTGCCGAGGTCGTGCCGCTGGAAGGAGCTACGCCGGTATTTGTGGATGTGTGCGAGGACACTTTCAACCTGGATGCCGAAGACCTGGAACGGGCTGTTAATGAGGTTCTTGCAGAAGGACGGCTGAAGCCGCGGGTAGTCGTTGCCGTAGACCTTTTCGGCCTCCCCGCCGATTATCCCGCCATCCGCAAGGT
Organism: Bacteroidales bacterium; assembly: GCA_017561765.1. Lineage (GTDB taxonomy): Bacteria > Bacteroidota > Bacteroidia > Bacteroidales > UBA932 > Cryptobacteroides. Next base: position 1,784 of record JAFZBM010000093.1, read on the forward strand.
TGCCGACAAGTACGGACTCCTTATCCTCGAGGACGGCGCCCAGGGCTTCGGCGGCAGCATTGACGGTAAGCGTGCCTGCAGCTTCGGCGACATCTCCACCACCTCATTCTTCCCCGCCAAACCCGTAGGCTGCTACGGAGACGGTGGCGCGGTCTTCACCGACAATGACGACTGGGCCGCTCTCATCGAGTCCTACAGAGTGCATGGCAAAGGCGCATTCAAGTACGATAACGTTCGTATAGGCATGAATTCCCGCCTCGATACAGTGCAGGCCGCCGTCCTGCAGGTGAAGCTCAAGGCATTTGCCGATTATGAGCTGGAGGCAGTAAATGCTGCGGCCGCACGCTATACCGAACTGCTTCAAGGAGTTGCAACTCCTGTCATACCGGAAGGCTTCCGCTCCAGCTGGGCCCAATACACCATCCGCCTCCGAGACAAGGAGCAGCGGGACGCCCTTCAAGCCTCCCTCAAAGAGCAGGGCATCCCCTCCATGGTCTACTACCCCAAGCCCATGCACCTGCAGACGGCATTTGCCCAACTGTCATTCCGAGCGGAGCCGAAGGCGGAGTCGAGGAATCTCTGCCCCGTCGCCACTTCCCTCTGCGACCGCGTCCTCTCCCTCCCCATGCACCCATACATCACTGAAGAAGACATAGAAACAGTCTGCAACGCCGTCCTAACCGCCCTTAAATGAGCCTGTTCAAGCGCCGCAAGCCCTGGGTATCACTCAGATACGAGGAGCAGTTCATACCAGAGAACTACTCCGAACAGGGTGTGAAGCGAGGCGCCAAGTTTGAACGGAACCTTGTCACCAACCCGGACTTGAACGCCATCTTCAGGGCAACCAAGGACTTGGATATGGCTGGCATCGAGGCGTGGCTGGACATCCATGTGGAGCAACTCGAAGACACGACATTCATAGTAGATACTGACAGCGGAGCTTCGCTCGAGGGGCTTAAGCCGCATCATCCGGAACTAATCATCAACAAACTGGCACTCAATCGGATACGGCATCTCAACACCTTCCTCAACAAAGCGAACGAGGTTCTGGAAGACGGAGGCTATCTTTGGGTGCATTCACGTACGGCGCTTTTGAAGCGTGAAGTAATTTATCGCAGGCATCCTGGTTTTTACGGTAAGTTTTTGTACTACTGTCACTATATATGGCATCGTGCCTGTCCCAAGATGAGATGGACGCGCTGGTTCTATTATTGGGTTACTAAAGGCACCAACCGCACTTATCACCGCGTGGAACTTCTTGGCCGTATGTATCGTGCTGGATTCGAGGTTATTGACGAGCGGTTCCACTACGGCGAGTACTACATACTTGGACGTAAGTTCCGTGCTCCAATTTGGGGTGACAATCCGACATGTGGTATTTTGGTTAAACTTAACCGCGTGGGTTATAAGGGTGATATGATTGGCGTGTATAAATTCCGCACAATGTATTCTTACTCGGAGTACCTTCAGCCTTATATGCTTGAGTATGAGGGCCTTCAGGATGGTGGCAAGTTCGCGCACGATTATCGTGTAAACGGTTGGGGCAAACTTTTCCGCAAATTGTGGATTGATGAACTGCCGATGTTCATTAACGTGTTCAAGGGGCAGATGAAACTGGTTGGTGTACGTCCCTTGAGCCGTCATTATTACAGTCTATACACCCCTGAGATGCAGGCGCTTCATATAAGCGTCAAGCCGGGTCTCCTGCCGCCCTTTTATTATGATGAGCAATCCCCCGTCACCCTGGAAGATGTCCAGGCCTCGGAGAAAAGATATATAGAAGCATACCAGAAGCACCCCTTCCGCACCGACTGGCGCTACTTCTGGGGCACGGTAGGCAATATACTGTTCAAGCATAAAAGATCACATTAGCATATGAGCGAAGAGAAGTGGGACATTGAGATTAAGCCGAAAGACAAACTCTTCTCGGTGGATTTCAAGGAGCTGTGGCGCTACCGCGATCTCTGCGGACTGTTCGTCAAGCGCAATATCATCACTCAGTATAAACAGACAATACTTGGCCCCGTTTGGTACATTGTGCAGCCGGCGCTGACCGTAATCATGTACATGATTGTGTTCGGCGGCATTGCAGGAATTCCGACTGACGGTGTTCCTCGTCCATTGTTCTACCTTGCCGGTACATGCCTGTGGCAGTATTTCTC
>JAFZBM010000094.1 GCA_017561765.1 Bacteroidales bacterium
AATTTCGTCACATATCGGAACAGGGTGACGGGAATCGTCTGGTCGCTGCCAAAGGAACATACGGCGGTACCGCCCATCAGAGGTTTGTGCGGCCGGAAGTTTCCAACTTCAAGCGGAATGAAGCCCTTGTTATAGAGACTGATATCATACCCGCCGAGCTGGGCCAGATAATCGATGCTTTCCTCGTCGAAGTTTGCCAAGAAAAGCCAGTATCGGTAATTGTTCTTTGGATTATAGACTGTGTAAGAGAGTGACGATAAATCAAGGCCGGTTGACTTCTCCCATGTCTTGTGATTAATCAATGTGCCATTATTGTCATACTCCAGCATATCCAGCCGGTCGATGAAGTCGTCGGCCTCATTGGCATTGTACGAATCTGCTTTGGTGGAGACCGAAAAGGGTTGCTGCATGGAGAAGGTGAACGATGCAGCATGGACTTCATCCTGTCCGTTTTCCGGCATTTCTTTGTTGCAGGATGCGACCGCAACTGCGGCCAGCATTCCCAGTATAATAATTGTCTTTCTCATGGCGAATCAGTTAATTAGTTGTCCGGTGATGGGGTCAACGCCCACATTGATATTCTCTATTTCCAATTCATCCCAATCCCTTACAGAGATAGAGAATGTGGCGGCGAACTTTTGCTCGATGAAATTGGAGTAGTCCGAGCCTTCGCCGACGATGGTGACCGTATCTATCTGATATACAGTGTTCGGCTGCGGATAGGTAATGCACACCGGATAGAACTTGGAAACACCGTCAATGACCAGCTCGATAACCAGTTTGGGATACTGAACCTGGTCATTATAGGAGCTCACGGCGCTATAGACGCTGAAGCAACCACGACCCATGAATCCGTACAGGCTCTTTCCCACGGTCATGCTCTGGGCAGTGGTGACACCAGCAGTCGCCAGACGGCCCTGACCGCCTGCGACATCATAAGTCTGGCAAGTTGCCGTGAGGTACTTGCCGGTAGCGTCGATATTGAGAACGCCCTTGGCCACTTTCCAGTTATTGTTAATGGTTCTGGGATAGTTCTGATTCAGGATGCCCGGACCTCCCGGATTCCAGGTTCCTGTCTGAGACCAGCCTCTGGGGGCATTTGTATAGAAGCGGAAACCGTCATCAATGCCGCCGAAGGCTCCGGTGGAACTGCCGGTGTATTCTCCGTTCCCGAAGAATAGGTACCAGGTATAAAAATGGCCGATAGAGCTTGACTTGGTGGGGTTGAAGTGGTTGCCGATATTGGTAATGGCAATGTTCTTGACAAACACGTCTTTGCCTTTCAGGCTTTCGTCTTCCGGGTTATAGACGATATTGCCGATATCTATGCGCCACATCAGGCGGCGAAGCTCGATTTCGACGGTGCTGTCGCCATTGAAATACGTGTCCCGCGCGCCCACCATTGGGATGCGGTCGAAGTCGAAGTTGTTGGCCGTCCACACGATGGGGCAGGGCATATAGTAGTCATCGGCGAAATCGCTCAGGGGATGACCTTCAAGCAGCGCTGCAGTATCCGGATCCAGGTTCGCCATCGCTATTATGCCAACCCTTTCTCCCTTTTTCTCCTTGATGACAAACTCGGTAGTCCCGCTGGGGTCCGGCGTAAGGGAGACATGGCGGTCCTCATCAGTTGCAGACTGGTGGAAGATGTACAAATCCAGCGTCTGAACGCCGTCGGTAAGCGTAAGGTCAGAAGTGTTGTACGCCTTCGTGCTGGGACTGGCCGTTCGTATCTGGAAGGTAACTGTATGCTCTTCGTCTCCTGGGGTTTCGGTTTGCTGCGGGCTTATATCCTTGCTGCAGGAGACAGGCAGCATCAGAGCCAAGGGCAGCAGAAGTGTCAGTATTCTTCGCATAGAAAATAGATTTGAAAAAGGGGCCGGATTCTCACGGATGGTCCACCGGCCCCACCAACATTATGAAAAGTATCAAAACACGACCTCGCGTCGCTTAGATGGTGATTCCTTCTGTGATAGGGACGACAGTCCATTCCTTCACGCTGATTTCGAATGTTGCGTCAGACAAGGAAATGGGCTGGTCGGGGTTGTTGGATCCCTTTCTGGTGATGGTCAGGTTCTCAATCTCATAGGACTTGCCGGGTTCGAGAACCGGCATCGTGATGGGATAGTAGAAGGTTTCGCTACCAAGCAGTACCTCGATGACCATTCTGGTGTGACGGGCGCTCCAAGTTGTGGCCTGGGAGTCAGCGACAGTCGGGTTGGGATAGCAGTAGTGGCGGCATTCGGTCTCGAAGGCAGAGGTGTTTAACTCGTGGTTTGCGCCGCTGGTTGAGAGATGATCGGTCAGGCCGGTGACGGCTTCGTATGCACGCTGGGCATACCAGGTGGTAGGAGCATTGGTCAGTTCCAGATTGATGTCGCCGGGTGCGTTGATGAGGAACATCTTCACCAGCTTGCAGCTCATGGAAGCATAGGCAGGGTTGGAGAAGGCTGCAGTGACTTTCTTGACCACCACGCGGGAAGCGATGCGCTTGACCTCAATCTCGATGGGGTCTTCGCTGGGGACAGTGCCGGTGTTGGAGCCCACCATCACAAAGTTGCTGGCATTGTTGAGCAGGGTGCTGCTGACGGCCTTGAGCTGGGTGAGGGTGGTGACATTGCTGATGTCTGGAGCGTTCACGACGGCCCAGACAGTCTTGTCGCCGGCCTTGACGGTCATCGTAGTGGAAGTGGCGCTGCCAATCTTCTTGTAGGCATCCAGCACCTCGCCGTCAAAGACGAAGAATTGGACGTTCGAGACTTCACTGTGGTCATCATCGAAATCGGCGTCGGCAGACTTGGTCGCCGGAGCATTGCCGATGATAGAGAGAGTCAGGTCGGCCAGCTGGACCGCCTCGGAGGGAGTGTCCACTTTAGCAGTGGTTAGTTCTTTGTTGCACGCGACGGTGCAGAGGGTGGCGGCAACGGCCGCGAGAAATGCAATTTTACGCATAACTTTGTTTTTGGTTTAAAGGGTTTGTAATTAATTGTTTGTAAGGTTGTACCTTTTAATCAGTTCGGATATTTCCGGGTCAAGATTGCCCCGGTGCCAATAGGCAGGAGTCTGCCTGCAGGCCCTCAGATAGTGCTCGACGGCATCTTTGTCGCGTCCCTGGCGGCTGTAGATGACCGCCAGCAGATAGTTGACCTGGTCCGTCTCCGGCAGCGCTTCCAGAATCTGGAGTGCCGATGCGTTATAGTCCATCGCCGTAAAAGCTACGGCAGCGTTGTAGTCCTGGTAGGGACGGAGCAGTTGGATGGCTGTCTCATAGTCCCGGTCGCGGATAGCCTGCACTCCTGCCATGTACTCTTCATCAAGTACGGTGGTCTGGATGGTGTCTTTCACCATTCCTTTCCGGTGAAGATGGAAATCGAACTTGACAGTGCGAAGCCTCGGGTAGAGGACTTCGCGCAGGTGCGGATAGAAATCCTGCCAGGAGAGCGATTCTTCCCGCAAGTCGGGATTCTCAATCTCACGTATGTCTTTGTAAATCAGTTTTTCGTTTTCGGTCAGGACCTCGCTCTGTTCCACCAGCATGTCCAGCATCCTCCAGTTCTCCGGATTGTTACGGGAGATGAACTTTACGTCATTTCCGGCTTGTCCGGGAATCTCATCTTCACTCATCCCGTCGAAATAGACATGGATCATATTCTCCTCACGGAGAGAGTCCCTGTAAGCTTTGATGAACTCGCTGAAGTAACGGCTGACTGATTCGCTTCTGCGCTGGGAGAGCCTGGTATTGAACGCTACCGTTCCCTCCGGGGAGCAGCTGGCCGTGACCACAATGCTGTCCAAATCGAACTCAAGGTTCTCAATCAGGCTGCCCAGGTTGCCCTTGATGCGGCCCATTTCCTCTCGGTTATGACTCAGATCCTCGATAATCTCGGCCGAGCCTTGCTCGAAGTCGATATAGCAGGCCGTGTTGGCCTGGACCCTTCGGCTGATAATCTTCTTCTTGTAACGCGGTGTGCTGTCCACGAAGGCTGACAGACTGCTGATATAGTAGGTCAGCGGTTCCGTCTCGGGAATCTCATACAGACGCTTGTCCTGCTCGAAGATGTCACCGGTCAGCACCACATCCACCTTGCGGAGCTTCGGCCGGGTGTGGATGGTCTGGATGTAGTTGTAGATGAAATCTCCGTTGGCCGCCACAATCACGGTATCCAGCCTCACGCCCTCGTTAACGATGGGCACGCGAACATACCGCTGGTACATCTCGTTTCTTCGTGCCGCACGGCGGGCATTGAGGCGCTTGGATATCGTGTTGGTGTAGTGCTCGATGGCATCGCGGCCGGTCACACCGAATTGGGATGCATAGCTGGAGGCAATCTGCATGTCCAGAATCCGGTTGAAGGCTTCATCGGCCACTTCGGTAGAATCGGCCTTGAACGCGTACAAATCAGGGATATTGCGCTGGATGAACAGCTCCAGCATATGCAGGTTGATAAAGCGGGTGGAGTCCGTGATGATGGAGGCCAGGAACTTCTCGTACTGCTGATAGCCGCGAAGCTGCGCCTTGCGGTATTTGGCCCCGGTAATTACAATCTGGTCCAGTTTTAAAGTATCTTCCAGGATGTGCATCCGGGGGTAGAACCTGAGCTGCCAGGCATCGTCCTGCATTTCCTTGGGAACGCGGATCTGGAACTCGATGTCCACCTTGCCGTGGCGCTCGGCCACATTGCGGAAGCGGGCTTCCACGACAGCAGCCTTGATGACATCCGTCGCTACCATTTCGCCGTTTTCGTCTTTGACGGCTTTCATCAGAATCATCTCCCGGCCATCATCGTCATGGACGACAATCGTATCCGGCCTGGCCAGCTCGTAGACTTCTGTAGTTGGCAGACGCTTATCCTGAACCAGGCCAATCTCGGCCGCCAGATGCTGACGCTGAACGGTTTCCAATTTGGAGGGCGTCGAGCAGCTTTGGGCGCAGAGCAGCAAAATGACAAGGACGAGAAGGATGGGGCACATCACCATCGAAAAGGCTGCCCACGCGCTTATGGTGAACACTTTCCGGTCGTGGGCGCTCATGTTTTCCCAATCATCGGGGCGCTGGCAATTCTTCTTGTACCAGGCCTTTATCTTCTTGAATAGTTGTTTCATCTTCTTATTCCCAGATTTACTTTCTTGTCAAGGTCCCAGAGCATGGAATCCTCCCTGCGGGGATTGTTTTTGTCCTGTGCGGCTTTCACGATCTTCTCGAACTCAGCAGCAATCTTGTCTACGGAATCCAGTCCCATCAGCCTGGGGTCTTTGAACAATTTCCGATGGCCACGGCTGTCGAAGATGCCGTACTCGGGATGGTTGCGGCTGCCATATTCGCAGGCTTTATAGGCAAAGTGATGAAAGCCTTTGTAGGTGCCCAGGAACTTGAGCTCCTGGACTACATCGAACCGGTGCAGTGGGGTTTGGATGGTATTTTCGTAATCGTCTTTGACAGTCACCGAGCCATCGTCATAACGGATGAACCAGATGCCTTTGCAAGGATGTTCCACCTTCCACACGTCGGGGTCCTTGAGGTATTTCTCCGGATCCATCATAGGGGTATCACAACTTCGGTCGCGTTGCCCCAACCATCGACAGTGACGTTGTCAAAGTCTATCTCTTCGGCCTCGTCATCTTCCACTTCCTCGTTCTCTTCCAGCCCATTCTGGACGAAGCTTGGACGGATGGTGAAGTCCCTGTCTTCGGGTTGTTTCGCTACGACATCCTCCACGATGATGTAGGGATTGTCAAACTCAAAAGTGAACTTGACGGCAAGCGAGTGCGCCTCGTAGTATTTCCCATTGTAGGGAGGGTAATCGACGAATTCCTCGATGACGTACTGCTCATCCACGAGCTCAGGATAGTCGGCCCCTTCATAGACTTCGATATAGTCCTTCAGGCAGTTCATCATCAGGCTCTTGCGCATATTCGGATAGCTCTCCGGCCATCCGTAGAAATACCCGTCCACATCGAGCATACAGCCAGAGCGGGTGTTGCAGCAATCAGTCACCTTCAGCCCGAGCATCAGGGTAGAGAAGTCCAGCTGCGTCTCGAAAGCGACATAGCCGTAGACATAGACCTCGTAGGTCTTCTCTCGCTTGTCGCCGTACTGATCGGTCATCGTCACGGTGACTTTGGTGTTGCCCGGCGCCAGCGCCTTGAGCGTCCATACAGAAGGAGAAGATTCCTCGATGTAAACGGTCTCCGGATCGGTGTGGGTAATCTTGAACTTGACATTGGCGTTGTCGCTCAGCGTGGCAATCTGGAACTCCTGTCCGGCGTCACAGACCATCACCTTCGGGAAAGCTTTTCCATTTGTGGGGTCATTGTTACGCCGAAGCCTTATGGCCATCTTCGGCTGATAGTTGCCGGTAATGTTGAAGGTCAGTTCATCGGAGGCCGTGATACCGTTCTGGTCGGTGACCGTGGCCGTCAGCTTCACGCGCCCGGCTTTTCGTGCCATGACGCGGAACAGGTTAGGCCGCTCGCCGTGTTCAATTTCCACCATTCCATCGATGTTCTGCGCCAGACGGATATCGGTAATAAGAGCGTTGTCGGGCGAGAATTCCACGGTGAAGAATCGGCTCTCTCCGGCATTCCATGTGGAGTTGTCATTATTGACTTTAAGGGTGGCGCTTTTGAGCTCCCGGGTGTCCTGTACGACCAGCGGTTTGGGGTCGCAAGAAGCCAGGGCTAGCGCCGCCACGGCTGCCGCCGTAGCTATAATCAATTGTCTCATATGTATTTACGTTTTAGAAGATGTAAACGAGTGAAATGATTACTTCATTGGGCAGGAAGAACCATTTATTTCCTTCGGCAATGATCTTTCCGTTCTCCGGATACTCGAATTGCCGGTACTTGGTCCAGCCGCCCCAGACTCCCAAACCGAAGTCCAGGTTGAAATGCTCTTTCAGCATCAGGGAATAACCTCCGGAAAGGGCAGCTCCAAAGGCGTCGCCTTCTTCGGCGGTCTTTGTGAGGAATCCGCCCCGGTTGTATTCCTGGTACTGGGCTTTACAGCCGACCCACCATCCGGAATACACATTCCACGGCCACCAGCGGGCGCCGATGGCGTAGGACTGTTTCCGGTCTTGCTTCTGGTTCGGGTCGGGCTCACTGAACAGGCCGTTCCAGGTGTCATGCTTTGCGAAAGTCCAGGGGTTCACTTTCGCCCCTGCGTGAATGCTCCAGTGCTGCGCCACGGCCGCAGAACCTTCGATGCCGATGGTTCCCAGCTCTATGGCGTCGCCGAGGTTAAGGGCTACCGCCCAGGTCTGGGCTTTGGCTGCTGCAGTGCTGAACAGCATGATTGATAATAGAATGACTAACTTTTTCATATACTTCGGTTTGATTGTTTTCAGAGAGGGAAGGGCATTTCCCAACGTCCTTCCCGAGGAAAAGTGGATGGAAAAGGAATCCGCTCCCCGGTGGCCTCATTCTCACAAAATCCAGCTCACGTCGGCGCCGGGGAGTTTCATCCCAGGTGTCAGTAGTTCATGATAATGATCTCCTTTCCCAGCGGAATCGCGTGGCATATCTGCTTCGGCTCCTCATAAAGAAGGAGATCCACAATGATGTCGTTGGGGTCGCAGATGGCCATCCAGCGCGCCTTGGTCCCGTTTCTCATGAAAGTCGCCAGGCGCTTGTGACCGGCTTGACTCAAGGTCTTGGGCCCCACCTTGGGAACATCCAGGAACAGGAAGTTGCCTTCTTCTTTGGAAAACGGGAATCCGAAAGAACGGAACACGTCCTGGCAGTAGATATTGGTAACTGCCATCTTTCGGGCCAATACCGGGTTCAGGATAGTGTCAATCCTGTCTTCGATGCTGCGCCGGTTAACTCGCTGGCCGCCGTACTCGGGCCGGAATTGTCCGGCATCGACGATGAATTTGTCATGCCAGACGTATTCCATCAGGAAAACAAGGAGAGCCGTCCTAAGCGTGTTCTTCGAATCCGGTTTGTTGTAGACTTCAACCAGATACTGGAAAACGGCAGCCTTGAAAGCCGTATGGAATGCAGCGGACGCGGCATTGTCATCCGTATCTTCGTTCATCTGCTCCAGCGCGACTACGGCCTGGTGACGGAGTTCAATGGTGAAGTCGAAGGGGTCCGGCAGGGGCGTAGGGAACAGTTCGTCATACGGCACCTTGTCAACGATACGGATAATGGCGTTGACCTTTGCCGGGTATTCGGCAAACAGTCCCGAATCCACGCTGTGTTTGACTTCCAGCAGCCCTCCTCGAATTTCTTCAAAGAGTGGGTCGCAGTTTTGCCAGACTTTTACGAGTTCAGGAATCAAGGCCCTCAGTCGCGGACCGTTGGTTTGGATACATCTCCAGGCATCAACAAGGTCCTGGTTCTTGTCGGCCACCGCATAGCTTCTGGCTTCGGCGGCAAGGAAGCAGGCACCGTCTCCGACAAACGGATCGACAAAGGTCTCAATGTCCTTTGGAATCAGAGGGAGGATGACTCCCAGGTCTTTTTCGCGGCTGCCCGCCCAATTGATAAAAGGTCTCATATCTTTAAGGAATTAGTTCAGCATGATTTTGACTCCCAGCCCTGCCTGCCAGTTGATGTAGCCGGTCACGGAGGAGAAATTGACAGGAACGGCGCCCTGGATGAGAAGCGCGAAGCGGGGAGAAAGGAAAACCTCCAGCACCGTTTTCGCGTAAACGCCGTAAAGGAAGCGGATGTCGGCAACGCCAAGGTCGATATACCCGGGCAGTTTCCCGAACGGATCCAACCATTCTATCCCCACATACGCGCCGGCGCCTGCGTACCAGTTACAACTTCGGCTGCGGGTAGCAGCAAGCCTCCAGAGATATCCTCCACTGGCTGCGATATGCCAGTTGTTCAGGATATCCCCGGAGGAAAGAGGGTGGAGATAGGGAGTGGCGAATGCGCCTGCCTCCCAGAATCCGCCCAGGGTATACTGCTGAAAGAAAGCCTCGGCTCCCACGAACGAGCCGGTGTAGTACGCAGAGAGTGCAAGAGTAGGTTGGCCAGAGATTGTCCGCTGGGCCGAGGCTGTTTTACACGCGAAAACCAGGAGTGTCCCGACGAGGACGGCTCTCCAGATTTTGCTTATTATCGCTCTATTTGTCATTTTTGCCTTTCGTTTGACGCTTTTAGTCTTGCATTGTCATACAGAAACTGACAGCAAAGGAAAGGCAAATTTTTGTTCTTTCAAAATTTTTCAGATACTTTTGCGACAAAATCCAGCTTACTTTGTGAGTAAAAAACTGACATATTCAGAGAAAAAACGACATCCTGAGGCCCTACAGCGCAGGGATGAGCTGCTGCATGTCAACGGAATCACTTACATAGAAGCTGATATGAAGTTGAACCATCTTCGCATCCTGATGGCCATTATTTCTGAGCTTCAGCGCGCGCTTAGGCTCCGGATTACGCGGGGAAATGAGAGAAAGGGAGTACCGGAAGTATTTCTGCCACCGAAAACTGAACAGGGGCTCCGGGTGCTGACCATTCCGGTCAGTGCATTTCATCTCGGGAAGAGTAATGGACTACGTCTGCGGGAGTGCCTGGATGAGCTTGCTGGGATCCATGTAAGGTTTCCTGAGAATGGACAGGTCAATGAGTTCCGGGGCCTTATCTCCGGATACGGTTTTGCCGCTTACGGCCATTCCGTGGACGTGCTGCTGCGTGAGCAGATGGTCGCAAGGCTGCTGCTGGTGGAAGAAGGATATACCAGCTATTCTTACGGTGCGGCGCTCTCTATCTCCAACAAATACACGGTCAGGCTCTACTGGCTTGCCTGTTCCTGGCGCAACCGGGGAGGATTCGTCCTCAGCGTGGAAGAATTCCGCAAGTTGATGAGTCTTGGGCGTGCCTATGACCGTATCGACAACATCGTTACGCACATCCTGAAACCATCGTCGGCCGAGCTGAAGGCCCATTATCCCATCTGGTTTATCTTCAGGCTGGAGGAGAGGGCGGAACGCCGGTACATCTGTTTCAAGATCGGCTACAAGATTGACGAAGTCCAGCGCGTCAAGTTCGTCCAGCAAAGCTGGGAGTTCTGCCGGGGACTGATGAATGCAGCCGGTGGCCACGTTCAATCCCTGGCCGATATCTGGGCGGAGGTCGATTTCGAGGACCTTCATTCCTTCATGGACAAACTCTCCAGCGTCACGGCCGAAGTCAGGATCCGGCGCAACATCTCCAACGTGGATGCCTATGTCCATGCCGCCATGGCGGTCTGGCAGTCAGACTGGCTGCTGCGCTACTCGGACATCTGATTTTTTCTTCTCATCTCCTCGCGCGCGCGTTGTTGAGATATTTATTTATTCTTGTTATTGATTCAATTTGTACGGCGCATTTCGTTGTTCGCGAAAACCTGATTATCAGGCGATTGCAGCGGTTTGTCCGGCAATTCCTCCTAAGAATTGAGTAGATTTCAGGCCTGCTCTCCTAAGTTTTGAGTAACTTCTTCCTAAGTTTTGAGTAAATTTCCCCTAAGGATTGAGTACTTTCCAAGCTCCATCCTAAGTTTTGAGTAACTATTTTCCTGGAGACAAAAAAGGCAGGTCATCGTTCGTGATGCCTGCCTTCTTCAAGCGCTTGCGGTCATAGACCTTTTTGGATTTGTGGAGCGCCGACCTCATTGAAACCGGCCTCCCGTGCTCGGCAATCTCTTCGAGCCTTGCCGCCCTGCGGTTCGCGAGCATAAAGTCCGCCTCCGTGATCCGCAGTTTCTTCTGTTTCTTCTTCGGTTTCATGATTATATGGATTTACGCATTATAGATGCAAAAACCGGTCCGCTCGTTGCCTGATTATAAGTCGTGGGTCGCTCCAGTCGTGTTGTCGGCGGGGCCGCCAACACCACTTCCGCTCCACGGCGCTTGAGACCTCTACGCCGGCAGAGCCGTCGCAGAAGTCTCACTGGCTCCACAGACTCTGGAAGTTGGCCCGCCCGACCTTCGGCCGTTCAGTCCAACTCCCAGAGACTGTTCCGCCGCCGCGCCTCACACCGCCCGGCAGTCGAACAAGTTCGCCTGCCCGGCTATCTATACGAAACCGGAGCCCCGCGTGAAAGAGGACTCCGGTCATACCACGAGCGGTATCACAAACGGGACGATGCCAAACTGGCCATATTAGCAAAAGAAAGCCCCGCTGTGTCGTTTGGCCTATTCAGCAGGTGCCCACTTGCAGCGGACGGGGGAGACAATGACTCCTTCCTTCTTCAGTTCGGCAAACGCCTTGTCCACTTCCTTGCGGTCTGCATTCAGGATCTTGGTGATGTCGCCTGCAGAAACGGGTTTGCCAGCTTCTTTCATTGCTTTCAGTACTTGCTCTTTCATAATTATTTCGTTTTAAGTGTTATTGTGATTAAGTCTGTCTTCAATATTGTTTAGCGTGGAAAAGAAACGACCCGTAGCAACTGCAGGCCCCATAAACAGGACGCCAAACGTGTTCCATCCGAACATATGCCACCAGGACGTGTGAGGTCCTTCGATGCCCATCTTGATGGCAATTTCTTTCAACTCTTCAGCGATGTTCGCCATCCATACCAGGGGATAGATGAACAGCGTCGGGATTCCAAGAATATATGCCACCCAGTACCGCTGTGTCCTGTGTCCCAGAATCTCATCCAGTTCATCCTGAAGCCCGTTCAGCGGCATATAGAACAGGAAGAACAGTCCGGCCGTACAGAAATCTATCAGCCCGAACAGGAATCCCGGTCTATGTGTGTGCTTGAATCTCATTTCTCAATAACCTTCCACCTAACCCGCCAGCGGCCGTCCTCAAAGTCGTGGCTCAGAATCTTGAATGTGCCAATCTCCGAAGTATTGTTCACATGCGCACCGATGCATGCGCAGGCATCATAATCACCCACACGCACAATCCTGAGCGTCTCCGATGCATCTTCCGGCAGCTTGCTCAAATCCACAATTGACGCTGCCTCCTTACGCGTCATGAACTCAATCGTGACATCCAGATGCCGGCCGATGACCTCGTTCACCGCTGCCTCCAGCTGCGCCACCTGCTCATCCGTTGGGCAGGCATCCAGCAGATAGTCACACTTGGACTTCTTCCTTTCAATGTGCGCATTTCGCGAGCGCGGACACCCGAACATCTTGACCATTGTCCCGTTCAGGATATGCTCCGCTGTATGCATCGGAGGGTACTCTTCCTTATTATGGCTGTTGAGAATCGGTTCTTCCATAATGGGGCTCTTCATCTAGGCAAATGTACTCAATTTGCGCGAGATAATGAAATCAAGGTCGCTCCAGTCGTGTTGCCAGCGGGGCAGACAACACCACTTCCGCTCCACGGCGCTTGAGACCTCTACGCCAGCGGAGCCGTCGCAGAAGTCTCACCCGGGGACAGACTGGCACCGGCAAGCCGTCACCAGACTGTCCCTTCGGGCCGCGCCTCACACCGCCCGACAGTCGGCAGAGCCGCCAGTCCGGCTCTCATAATCTTAATCGTGATAGTCGCTATCCTTCCACTCGTATCTCACCGTCTCCGGCACAAGGTACTTGCCAATCTTGTAGTCGATATTCGCCTTGTGAGCCTGGCTTAGCTGATAACAGCGTCTCACATTGTACATCTTTCCGTCCTTGATAAAATGAGCACCCGTCTGGTGAAAACGGAAGGGAATGCCTTTGGCAATACACTGCTCACGGAGTGCGAGAACCCAGTCGTAATTGCAAGGGCGTGCGTCTACTCCAGATTCACCGCCCACTGACACTTCCTCTATAGATTCATCCAGATAGGGAGTCAAGTCCATGGCTGTAATCAACGGAGATGCGATAATGCTCTTGTGTTTGATGGGGAGGGAACGGAATATGGGTAGCCGATAATCAGCCATCGCCTGGTTTTCCACAGTGCAGCCCACGATAACATTGTCATAGCCATCGCCCCAGTCCTCAGGCACGCATTCCATAAATCGGTCGATACGCTTTGTGAAGAAGTAGAACCAGAGGTCATCCCTGCGTTTCATCATTTCCCAGCATTCCGGCCGCCACGGATCTGCGTCCTTCAACAGGAAATCCGATGTAAAACAAGTGAATACAATCTTTCCGCTTTCAATCTTCCAGGACTTGTCGCGCTTTCTCTTGACGGGGAGGTAGAAGTTGCCGGTCTTTCTGCATTCGCTGCTGGAAATCTCACTACCGTACATCTCATCCTGCCTATAGACATAGCAGTACTTGCAACCGGGACTGATCTTGGTGCAACCGTGCCACGGATTCCAGTCGGCGTATACTTCCCAGTTCTCGGCCATTGCTTAGTTAGAGCCACTCAAAGTTCTCCTTTCCGGCACCGACCTCGAAATGATATTTGACGATACCCAGGTCGATATTGGTATATCCGGCCATAGAGAAGAGCGTCTTGGATTCAACCTTGTTGCCATCATGCAGAATAAACTTGAACTTCTGCTGGTTGACGGCGGTCGGTGCAAGCATGGCTGCTTCCATTCCATTCAGGAACCACCTGGGAGGAAGACCGTCGGATTCGTAAAACTGCTCTACCGGTTTCAGCGGATGCTGAACACCGGGGATAGTGCCATAGCCCAATGAAATCACACAATGTACGATATCGCCATCCCGAAGGGTATAGGTGCCGGGAATCTTTTTGTAAGTCAGTCCCACCCAGCAGGTATTCAGGCCCAGTGTCTGTGCGAGGAGAACCAGTTTTTCTCCGAAGTTTCCTATCTTTTCTTCGGCTTCTTTCCCCTTGGGGCCAGCCATCACGAAGTAATTCTTGACGCCAGAGAATTGCCCATATCTCCACATTCCGGTAGAGAAACACTTTGGCTCATCCAGAACCAGCTGTATGTTCAGACCGCTTTCCGCATTCAACCTCTCAATCTCAGAACGAAGGGTTGCTACTTTTGCCGTCTCGATAGGCTTATCGGCATACTTTCTTACCGAATGCCTGGCTTTGATTGCTTCTTGAATTGTCATGGAGCAAATTTACTGATTTTACGCGAGATGGTAAAATGAAAGTCGCTCCAGTCGTGTTGCCGGCGGGGCCGTCAACACCACTTCCGCTCCACGGCGCTTGAGACCTCGACGCCGGAGAACCGTCGTCGAAGTCTCACTGGCTCCACAGACTCTGGGAGTTGGCCCGCCCGACCTTCGGCCGTTCAGCCCAGCTCCCAGAGACTGTTCCGCTGCCGCGCCTCTCACCGCCCTCCGACCCGGGCAAGCCGGGCCGGAAGGCTATCAATCGACATTTCCCGACATATTTCGACATAGAATCGACATCTTTCTGCCCAAAATCGACATTCTCTGACAAAAACCTACTTCATCTCGACATATTTCTTCGCTTTGGGGTACTTCGTGTCGATTAAGACATCCAGGGCTTCCTCAAGCAACTCGCCGATGGAACCGGGACGTTCCATCCCTTCGGCATCCATCCATAGGGTGAGCAACTTGGCCTTCCTCTGGGCATCCCTGGACAGCCAGACCGATGAGTGCCCGGCCTTCGCCTCCTTTTTTCTTCTCACCTTCTTTGGGGCAGGGGGCGTCCGGACCTCCGGTTTCGGCTGTTCTTTCTCTTCTTCTTCGGGGCGGGAGTTTCTGAGCTGCTCCCTGAAATCATCCAACTGACTCATACTCGTATTCTCTAGTTTTATAGTTCTCGTATTCTCGTAATCTCGGATTCTCGTGTTTTGGAGATTACAAGTTCTCGTGTTCTCGTAATCACGAGTTCTGGTAATCTATAGTCCTCGTAATCTGGAGTTCTCGTGATCTATAGAGAAAACTCCGGCACAAATGTATAAGTTTTGCCTTACTTTGTCAAATCGGATTTGTCAATTTGCTGCAAAAACCCTATGTTTGCAGCGCGACTTTCAGAGGTGCGCGGAATTTGGGCGTTAGTCCAAATTGCGAGATGTGCGTTCGTGTCACGAACGCTGCCCCTGCGGGACATCTCGTACGCCTGAAGGCGGGCATTGCAGGCTCCGAAGTCGCCTGCTGCGGGCCTGCGGCCCGGGTTGAGACAGCAATAGTGTTTATAGAGGAGATTGATATTGTGAGAGAGATTAGGAAACACTACATCAATGTGCGTTTCTCGGAGAAAGAGTTCGAGAAACTGAATACCCAGATGCATCTTTCGGGGTATAACAATCGGTCAAGATATATCCGTGATTCGCTCCTTTCCACGCGCGTGAGGCGCAGGAATCTGAGTTTGAACGAGGCCAATGTAGCGAAGCAGATCGAGCTGCTCCGTCTGGACCTCAAGCGTATCGGCGTGAACTATAACCAGCGTGTAAAGACGCTCAACCGGCTGGCCAACGTGAAGGACCGCCGTGGCAACGCCATCGTCAATGCCCGGGACATCGAGCATGATATGTCGGAGATGAAGCGGATGATGGACGGGATGGTGAAGACCTTCACCGAGATTCGGGCGGCAGTGCTGGATTCGGAGGAAGAGGAGGAAGGAGATGAGAAGGAAATAGATGATGCCGATGGCCCGTGAGACGGGCATCGGCCTTCTGTATACCAAAGTTCAACATTTTAACCCAATCGCATTATGCAAATCATTTTGATTTCGGGGAACCTCGCCAAGGATTGCGAGGTGATCCAGGGCAAGGAAGGAGCCGAGATGCTCCGATTCGACGTGGCGGTCAAAGACGGCCGCGACAAGGATGAAAAGCCCACGTACTACACCTGCAGGATGAAGAAAACCGGCATCGCCGAGTACTTGAAGAAGGGCCGGTTTGTCTCCATCATCGGGAACCTGAAGGTAAATGTCGTGGAGAAAGACGACAAGACCTATGTGAACCTGGATGTCTGGGTGAACAACCTGGACCTGGCTCCGCTCCCGAAGGAGAGCTGACTGGTCAAGATTTACTCGGTGAACCTGGACCTTATATGATATGGTAGTGAAAATCAACGCACCCACGCCGCACTGCTCGACCACTCTCCAGTACAACGAGAGGAAGGTGGAGGAGGGCAAGGCTGCCGTGGTCTATTCGCAAGGACTCGACAATCCGGATAAACCGCTGGAAACGTTAGAGCGCTATGAGCGCGGCAGCCGCCGGTGCGAAAAGCTGTCCTTCCATATGTCGGTCAATCCGTCCAGGACGGATGGGATGACGGAGGACCAGGTGGTCGCTTTTACGAAGGAGCTGATGGAGGGCCTGGGCTATGGGGACCAGCCCTTCATCATCTACCGTCACAACGACATAAATCGCGAGCACTACCATATAGTATCCGTGCGCGTAGATAAAGACGGCCGGAAGATCTCCGACAAGTACGAGCACAGGCACTGCCAGGAATTGATGAAAGAGCTGGCCCAGAAGTATGGTTTCAGCGTCGGTAAAGGAGAAAAGCATGAAGAAGATGAGAAGAAAAAGAACTCTGAGAAGGTGAACTATCAGCGCTTTGACCCGGAAAAGGGCGACTATATGAAGCAGATTGAAGAGCTGGTGGAGCAGGCAATGAAGTATCATTTCACCACCGGCGAGCAGTTCAAGATGCTGATGCGGCAGTTCGGCGTGGACGTGGATTACCAGATGGTGAAGCGGCAGGCGATGATGACCTTTGCCGGCATCAACCCCAAGAATGGCCACAGATGCACGGCCCCTATTCCCGCCAAAGACTTGAAGGTTCCGTCCGTTGACGAAATCAGGCAACACATCGAGGACGCAAAGAAAGAAAAGCGCAACAAAGAGAAGCAGCGCACGGCGAATCTGGTGAGGATTGCGCTGAAATACGGCAAATCCGAGTTGCACACCCGCCGTATTCTCCGGAAAAAAAACATCGGAATGGTGTTCTCAAGGACCAAGGAGGGAAAGATTTTCGGCGTCACTTTCATCGACCACCAGACCCGGTGCGTGTTCAAGTCCAGTGAACTGAATGGTATCTCTGCCGGCCAGTTCGAGGAAGCGCGTATGACCAAATGGCCGCCGGAAGACAGGGAATGGAAGGTTTATGAGGAACAGAAGGAGAAATCAACTGCCGAAGAGGCGGCAGACACCCTCGTCGCCGCAATGGCTGCTGAACGCAGCCGTCGCAATGAAGACGAGGAAATCATGAGAAGAGGAAGACACAGATAAAGATTGAGGCGTATGGATTCAAGAACAAAACCTATGTTCACGGCGTTCCTGATTATGTCGGGAGCCCTGACAATGTTTATGATTTACTATGAGGCCTATCCCTTCTGGGCGGGCCTGCACCTGAGCGGGAAGATAACGGATTCGATGATGCTGGGCGTATATCAGTCTGGCCTTATGCGGGAGTGGTGGTATGTGAGGGCGGTCATCCTGTTTTTCTGCACGTTTTCCGTCATTGTGCGCAGCGGCAGCTCGAAGGAGGCGCAGTGGCAGGAGATAGCCCTGCCCGTCGGCCTGGGGCTGGCGCTGTTCTTCGGAGGGAAATCGGCCGGGAACGGACTCCTGTACGTGATAATGACAGTGGTGGGATTCGGCCTGTACCTGCTGGGAAACATTGCCCTGGGGCGCGCCATCAATGCGCTCAAGGCCGCCAACATGGCCGAGGAGAATGACACCTTTCCGCAGTGCGAGAAGCTCATCAAGAACCGCTTCAGCATCAACATCCCCACGACCTATCAGGACAAGGGCCGCTTGCGCAAAGGCTATATCAATGTGGTCAATCCTTTCAGGGGGACGATGGTTATCGGTACGCCAGGCTCCGGCAAGTCGTACTCCGTTTACGGTCCCTACATCCGGCAGATGATCCAGAAGGGCTATTCGCTGTTTGTCTATGACTACAAATTCCCGGACCTCACGAACCGCGTGATGAATGAACTGCTGGACAATTACGAATGCTACGGAGACAACTTGCCCCGGATGTACGTGGTCAATTTCGATGACCCGCTGTACTCGCACCGCTTCAACCCCATCCACCCGCGCTACCTGCAGGACCCCATCGATGCTACGGAAATCGCCGAGGTCATCATGAAGAACGCCAACCGCGAGAACGCGAAAGGGGACGACTTTTTCTCCCTGTCGGCCCGGTGCTACGTTGATATGCTCATCTGGTTCCTCCGAATCTATGAGGGCGGCCGCTACTGTACGTTCCCGCATCTGATTGAACTGATGGGGCAGAACTACAAGCACGTCCTCTTGCTGATGGAAAAATACCAGGAACTGGACATCAAGCGGAATACCTTCCAGGACGCCATTACCGACAAGGCCTTCGAACAGCTGCAGGGCCAGATTGCATCGGCCCGTGTCCCGCTCAACCGCTTTGCATCCGAGACGCTGTACTGGACGCTCTCCGGGGACGATTTCGACCTTCAGATTAATGACCCCGAGCATCCGAAGATAGTCTGCGTGGGGAACAATCCTACCCGCCAGCAGGTCTATGGCACTACGCTGGCCATGCTGAT
This sequence comes from Bacteroidales bacterium, assembly GCA_017561765.1. GTDB lineage: Bacteria > Bacteroidota > Bacteroidia > Bacteroidales > UBA932 > Cryptobacteroides. The sequence goes on from JAFZBM010000094.1 coordinate 18,313, forward strand.
GTCCCAACTCTTCAAGATTATCAACCGTCCCGGGAAGCGGCGCTGCGGTGTGCTTATCGACGAGCTGCCAACCATCTACCTGAAGGGGCTTGACCATCTGATAAACACGGCCAGAAGCAATCATGTGGCCGTGGTCATCGGCGCTCAGGACAAGAGCCAGCTGGTAAAGGACTACGACAAGAAAGAGTCCGACGTTATCTTCAACACAGTGGGGAATGTCTTTGCCGGCGCCGTTAAGGGGGATACGGCCGAGAGCCTCTCCAAGTCTTTCGGCAAAACGGAGCGGGAGACGCGTTCCTATCAGGAAAGTGATACCTCAGAGCATATCACGGTCTCTTTCCAGCAGCGGGATGTCCTTCCGGCCAGCCGTATCGAGGCGTTGTCCCAGGGCTCGTTCTGCGGCTATGTGGCCGATGAATTCCGTCAAAAGATAAACCCGAAGGTGTTCTGCGGTGAGATTCAGGCAGGAAAAGAAACGACCCACAAGGAGGAAGTCCCGCAGGTCGTTGATTCTACGAAAGAGATAATCCAGGAACAGGTCCGGCTGAATTATGAGCGCATCCGTACAGAGGTTTACAACATGCTGTACACGGAATTGAACGCTCCGAAGGAGGGTACTAGTCCTGAGCCTTCTTCTTAAAGGACCAGACGAATTCGTAGCCGAGGGCCTCTGCCATCTTCTCCATATCGGACATTTTGCAGTCATCCACGGCGAAGCGGGTGCTCATACTCTGGCGGGAGATACCGACGCGGCGGCCAAGCTCTGAGAGGGAAACGTTTTCGTCCATCAGGTAGTCAAAAACGGGGCGCAGGCGGTAGCCCTTCTTCGCTCCGGGAGAAAAAGGCAATCTGGACCTTGAATTCTGGGGTTCAGCAGCCTCGGCGGCACTTTTTACCGCTCCATTTTTCACTTGGTTTTCCATCACTTTTCCTTTTCAAATTTGCGAATCTGACGTGTATCCTTTTCCTTTGCATTGTCAGCCAAAAGGCGAAGTTGTCAGATTTGACTTGACAAAGGTAGGCAGAATCTTTGGTTTTGCAAGCAAAAAAGTGAATTATTTGAAGCTATGTTCGACAACCCGCTGTACAACATCCCTCTGGAGAAGGTGCTGGAAGCCCTTGGCTCCCGGCCGGGGAAGGAGAAGAATATGTGGACCTCTCCGATGAGGGATGAGCACAAGGCCTCGCTTCATATTGATCCGGCGAAGAACGTCTGGTACGACTTCGGCATTACCCGCGGCGGAACCAACGTTGACCTCGTGATGATGGTCAGGCGCTGCACCCAGCAGGAGGCTTACCGTTTTCTGGCAAAACTGGCTCCTGAACTTCTCAAGGCAGGGGCGACCATACAGAAGCCGGAAGAGCAGAAGCCATCCACCTATATCAAGGCTGCCCGGGAAATCCAGAACAAATATCTCCTGCAGTACCTGGAGAGCCGGAAGATTCCTCTGGAGCTGGCCAGCCGTTATCTTAAAGAAATCGTCATCTTTGATCCGTCGAAGAACGTCCATTATACGCTGCTCGGGATGCCCAACAATGCCGGTGCCTATGCCCTGCGAGGGCCGAACGGATTCAAGGGCACAAACAAGGCGGGCATCACTACTATTAATAAGGAAGGGAAGTTTTCCGCCAAGCCGTCCACAAGCAAGGTGGCCGTATTTGAGGGAATGTTTGATTTCCTCAGCTGGCGGGTGATGCAATCCAGTGAGCTGCCGTCTTGCGACGTGGTTATCCTGAACTCTGTGAACAATCTCCAGCGTGCAGCGGATTACATCAAACAGCACGACAGTGCCACCTGCTTCATGGATAATGATGCGGCCGGAGAGCGTTGCTATCAGGGTATCCGGGACTTGATGGGCGGGAAGGACGTCACGGATATGTCCGACCTCTATGGCGATTTCAAAGACATCAGTGAAATGCTGGAAGCCTCCCGGGGCTATTCGGCGAATATGACATTAAGCCCAAGTATGTGAAGGTATGGAGAGCGTGAAAACAATCATGAATGAGCTGGAGCTGTGCTCCAATCTGATTGCGGATGCCATCATCCGCAAAACATCACCGCACGAGGATGATATCTCGGAGCGTCAGGCAAAGGATGCGTATGGAGACAAATGGATTCGGAAGATGAAAAGCCTGGGGCTTGCCAAATATACAAAGATAGGCGGCCGTAATGTCTACAGCCGCCATCAACTGGATTGCCTCCGTCAGGCTGAACGCGAGAACGCCAAACTGATATTCAGAAAGATAGAAAAACCGTAAACGCCGCTAATTGTGGTGTCTTGCGTCCTAAACAAAGTGTTAAGCAGTGCCCTGTAAACGCCGTGAGGCGGAGAAGGCAGGACGGGAGAGGATGATTTGCTTAGAGGTCATCCTCTTTTTCTTTTGTTTTGGCGCTGGAGTTGTCTGCTCCTCCGTACCCCACTTGAAGGATTTGAGCACTTTGGTATTGGCATCCCACAGCAGTGACCAGTCCTTGTTGATATAGATGTCCGTGACCTTCATGTCCCGGTCTACATGGCAAAGGCCGTCGTTTATCAAACTCTTTTCTACGCCCACTTCATAAGCAATGCTCGCCCAACTGTGCCTGGCCCAGTACAAAGTGATCTTGTCCGGGTATTTCACCCGCTTGCAGAATTTGTCAAGGCCCTTGTTCACGTTGGTTCCGAAGACCAGATACGAAGAATAATGGCTTTGGAACTTGAAAGCATGAACCCCGTCTGTCCCTTTGTATTCCTCAAACAGCTCCATCACCAGCGGATCCATCTTGACGAACATCTCTGCATTGTCGTCACGCCGGTCCCTGGTTTTGGTCCTGCAGTAGTGCAGGATGCCATTCTGCGGAACAGCACAGTCGAAAATGTCAGGGCAGTTCATACCCATCAGGGCAAAACTGATGAGGAACACATCTACGCCCATCCGCTCGCGCCCGGTCAGTGACTTGCGCATATCAATCATCTTCTGAATGATGGCCGTATCCACATCGCGATGCCGAGAGGGCTTCTGCCGTGGCGGTTTGTAGAATTGGAAGGGGTTGCGGATGCGTATGTTGCCGAACTCTTCGTCGTTATACTTCAGCCTGGCCTGTCCGTGAATGAATGCGATGCAGGCGGTATAGGCACTGATGGCCCTTGCGCCCTTACCATGCTTGGATATCAGGGCGGCCTCCCAGGAGCGCATCAGGGAAGAGGTGAGCTCCGAGATGTCCATCGTCTCCTTGCCGACAAAAGCTTTGAAGGCATTAAGGGCAGTTCTGTAGGTTTTTTGTGACTGGCCGGTCTTGGCTCCTATTACTTCCTCGGCGAAAGAAAAGAAATCCAGCATGAACTGACCATCCTCATCTGAGCTCGCGCTTCTCTGTAGGAAGGCCAAAATCTGGTCGATAGTCAGGTTCTGCAGGGAATAGGTATCTAGCCTCGCAAGCGTTTTCTCAGTGGCCCTGACCAGATCTTCCGACTTGCAGCGGATGTCCGGGTTCTTGATTTTACCGGTTTTGCCGATATCTTCCCGATGTAGGAGGATATTCGTCTTGATGAAACGACTATCGCGTTTGAAAGTGATTCTCAGGCGGCCAAAAGTGGTCCCATTTTGCTTCCACCAGCTCTCCCGAATCACGAAGGAGACGGTGACATTGTCCAATGCATTCATAATCAGCGCATTTACGGTTAAACATTTTGTACAACATTTGTACAACAGTGGCCGTAAAGCGCCCTCAGAAAGCGATGACTTTTGCCCTAAACAAACGAAAAAGTCTCTAAGTTTTGGTGCTTAGAGACTTTGTAAAGTGTTGATAATCAATAAGTTATCTTCGTGGAGCATAGGAGAATCGAACTCCTGACCTTTTGAATGCCATTCAAACGCTCTACCAACTGAGCTAATACCCCGTTTGGGACTGCAAATATAGTAACTTTTTTTTATTTCAAAACATTTTTTCTTCGTTGAAGCTGTAAAAATGTTCGTCGGAGACTATTATGTGGTCCAGGAAGGCGATGCCGCAGGCGGCGCAGGCGTCGCGAATGGCGGCGGTTTCCCTTATGTCGGCGGAGCTGGGGCGCGGGTCGCCGTTGGGGTGGTTATGGATGAGGATTATGCTTGAGGCGGCTTCCTCGAGCGCCATTTTGACGATCAAGGGGATGTCGATTATCGTCCCTTTGCGCCCTCCGATGGTGATCTGCCTGGTCTTTTCGATGCGGTTTCTCCTGTCCAGCAGCATCACCCAGCATTCTTCGCGCTTCAAGCCCTTCATCCTTGGCAGCATCAGCCTGTATATCTGTTCCGAGTCCGCAACGGGTTCCGAAACTGAATTTTGCTCCAGCATGAAGCGCCTTCCAAGTTCGAAGGCGGCGAGCAATGTTGCCGCCTTTGGTTCCCCGATGCCTTTCAGCGATGCAAGGTAGGCCGCATCGCATTCAAACAACCCCGTAAGCTTGCCGTCCGTGAGGGAAAGCAGGCGCTGCGCAAGTTCCAACACACCTTCTCCGCGCCGGCCGGTACGCAAAAGTATAGCCAGCAATTCTCCATCTGCGAGCGCCTGAGCCCCCCGGCTTAGGAGTTTCTCCCGAGGTCGTTCCGCCTCATTCATTTCTTTTATAGTCATAATCAAACCCACCCTCCCGCCACACCAACACTTTGAAATTCTACCGTAAAACGGCAATGCAAAATTACCCAATAGAAACACTCCCGGACAAGAAATCAGCCCCACGTCTTCACTTATTTACGATTTTTTAAGAATACGCCAAATATTATTATATTTGTGATTCGATATTTTAAAGGAAATATGGGTAGAGAAATAAAATTTTCACTCGTTTACCGGGACATGTGGCAGTCATCGGGCAAGTATCAGCCCAGGGCCGACCAACTCGTCCGCGTTGCCCCCGCAATAATAGACATGGGATGCTTCGACCGCGTTGAAACCAACGGCGGCGCCTTCGAACAGGTGAACCTGCTCTACGGCGAGAATCCCAACAAGTCGGTGAGGGTATGGACCGCCCCATTCCACAAGGCGGGGATACAGACCCATATGCTCGAGAGGGGACTTAACGCATTGAGAATGAACCCTGTACCTGCCGATGTCCGCGAACTCATGTTCAAGGTCAAGAAGGCGCAGGGCACCGATATCGCACGTTCTTTCTGCGGCCTGAACGACCACCGCAATCTCAAACTCAGCGTCGAGTACGCCAAGAAGGCGGGCATGATATCGCAGGCGGCGCTCTCCATCACCCATTCTCCGGTCCACACGGTAGAGTATTACATGGATGTGGTAAAGCATTTGGTGGACTATGGCACAGATGAGATCTGCCTGAAGGATATGGCCGGGGTCGGCCGTCCCTCGGTGCTGGGCGAACTGGTAAAGGAAATCAAGACAAAGTACCCCCATATCAAGGTGCAGTATCACGGCCACAGCGGCCCGGGCTTTTCCACGGCATCCATGCTGGAGGTGGCCCGCGCCGGCGCCGATTACCTCGACGTGGCCGTTGAACCCCTTTCCTGGGGCAAGGTGCATCCCGACGTTATCACCATCCAGCAGATGCTACGGGCAGACGGCTTCCTGGTGAAGGACGTCAACATGGATGCGTACATGCAGGTGCGCGCCCTCACGCAGGAATTCATCGACGATTTCCTGGGCTACTGGATCAACCCCGCCAACTCACGCATGACCTCGCTCCTGGTCGGCTGTGGCCTGCCGGGAGGCATGATGGGCTCGATGATGGCGGACCTCAAGGGCTTCCAGTCGGCTATCAACGCAGCTGAAAGGGCGTCAGGCAAGCCAGAAAGCAACATCGACTCCCTGATGGTCCAACTTTTCAAAGAAGTGGAATATGTGTGGCCGCGCCTGGGATATCCGCCCCTCGTTACTCCTTTCAGCCAGTACGTGAAGAATACGGCGCTCATGAATCTCTTCGCCATGGCGCAGGGCAAGCCCCGTTTCAGCACCATCGACAAGGACACCTGGGGCATGATACTCGGCCGCATGGGCAGGCTGCCAGGCCCCCTGGCGCCCGAAATAGTCGAACTCGCCAAGGAAAAAGGCATGGAATTCTACACTGGAAATCCTCAGGACGAGTATCCCGACGAGCTCCCCAAGTTCCGCAAGATGATGCAGGAAGAGGGCTGGGACTTCGGCCCCGACGACGAGGAGCTCTTCGAACTCGCCATGCATGAGCGCCAGTACCGCGACTACCGGAGCGGCATCGCCAAGGAACGTTTCGAGCATGATCTTGAGGAACTTAAGGCAAAGGCCGGAGCGCCAATAAACATCAAGCGCCCGGTGGTTGAAATGCCCGCCTACAAGATTGAAGAATACACTGAAAAATATCCCCACGCCTTCCCAATCCAGGCTCCTGCCGCAGGCAAGCTCCTCTGGGAAATCGATGTCGAGGATACGTCCAGGGCCCCCGTAGCCGGAACTGAAGTCACTGCAGGCGAGCCCTGCGGCTACGTGCAGACTCGTTATGGAATTGAACCCGTCATTTCAGCCGGAAGCGGCCGCATTGTGGCTGTCACGGGCGCCCAGGGCAAGGATGTGGTCAAGGGAGAAATAGTAGCGTTCGCACTATGATGGAGAATTACAACAAGACCCTTACTCCCGCGCAGCGCGCCAAACTTGCTAAGGTAAAGCACGTCGCCCTCGACATGGACGGCACTATCTATCTGGGCAACAACATTTTCCCGTACACAATAGACTTCCTGAACAGGCTGGATAATGCCGGCATAGGCTATTCGTTCCTTACCAACAATCCCACCAAATCGGTAGCGGATTACCTCAAGAAACTCGCCGGGATGGGCATTGAGGCGGGGGAGGACAATATGTACACCACATCGCTTGCCGCAATCGACTACATCAAGCGCACCTGGCCGGAAGCAAAAAGGCTCTTCATGCTTGGTACGCCGTCCATGATAAGCCAGTTCGAGAAGGCGGGCTTCGAGTCCTGCGCCGACAGCGCCGACGACCGCCCCGATGTGCTCGTGGTGGCTTTCGACCCCACTCTGGTGTACTCCAGGCTATGCCGCGCTTCGTGGTGGGCCTCGCAGGGACTGCCCTACGTTGCCACCAATCCCGACCGCGTGTGCCCGACCGACCTGCCCACCATCCTGGTTGACTGCGGATCGCTGCAGAAGTGCATCGAGCACGCCACCGGCCGGAGGCCCGATATTGTGTTGGGCAAGCCCGATCCCACGATGCTTGACGGCATACGGCTGCGCCACGGACTGCAGCCGGAAGAGATACTGATGGCAGGAGACAGGATTTACACCGATACTGCCATGGCGCACAATGCCGCCGCCGTGGGCTGCCTGGTGCTCAGCGGCGAGACGACGCTGCAGACTGCGCTGGACGTTGCCGCCAAGGAGAAGGCCTGCGAGGCTGAAGGTACGACGCCGGAATTCTACGCCCCCGACTTCATCGTACGCGACATCGCGGAACTTGGAGACATGCTCATCGAGAGCCGAAATTAACACGCCATGCCGGGAGAGAACGACTTTTCACGCCTGGAACTCAGTCTGCCGGCCGCCCGGAAGAACTACCGTTACTTCCGCTCGCTGCTGCGTCCGTCCACCAAGATGCTTGTGCTCGTCAAGGCCAACGCCTACGGACACGGTGCGGTGGAGTTTGCATCGATGATGCAGGCGGAAGGAGCTGATTATCTGGCGGTTGCGCTCCCGGTCGAAGGCCTTGAACTGCGCCGTGCGGGTGTGTCCATGCCCGTGCTGGTGCTTACCGCCGGCACCGATTTCTTCCCGGAAATCATAGACTACAGGCTCGAGCCCGGCATCCCCAATCTCTATACTCTCGAGGCCCTGTGCAAGGAACTCCGTTCCCGCGGCATCAGCGGCTTCCCCGTGCATATCAAACTCGACACGGGCATGCACCGCCTGGGCTTCGTCCCCGATGAACTGCCGGCACTGACAGAGTTCCTGCGCAGTCATGACGAAGTGCGCGTTCGCTCCGTCTATTCCCATCTTGCCGCCGCGGAAGATTCTGCGGAAGATGAATTTACCCTCGGGCAGATAAAGCTCTTCGAGCAGGGCGCGCGTACGCTCACCGACGCTCTGGGCTACAGGCCGATGTGGCACGTGCTCAATTCGGCCGGCGTAGAGCGTTTCGCGCAGTACCAGTTCGACATGGTGCGTGTTGGTATAGGAATCTACGGTATAAGCGCCCTTCCCGGAGTCCAACTCAGTCCCGTTGCGAGCCTGAAAGTCAAAATACTGCAGATCAAGACTTTGACCGATGGTACCATAGGTTACGGACGCCACGGGCACGCATCCCCTGAAGGCACGCGCATCGCCACCATACCCGTTGGCTATGCCGACGGCATCAACCGTCACCTTGGCTGCGGGCACGCCTCTTTCAGCGTCGGGGGGCATCGCGCACCCACCATAGGCAACATCTGCATGGACATGTGCATGCTGGACGTTACCGGCATACCGTGCGCGCCCGGCGACACCGTCACCATCTTCGGCTCCGACCCCACCGTGGGCGAAATCGCCGGCATACTTGGAACCATACCTTACGAAATACTCACCTCGGTGCCCCGCCGCATCGAAAGAATAATAGTCAGAAAATGAAGAAGTTAATCTCCCTCATCCCGCTGGCCCTGCTGTGCATTGCCGCGTTTGCGCAGAACGGCGCCATCACCCCCTCGATGCTTGAACAGATATCCAAAGGCTGGAAGGGCGACGCCTCCGACCGGGCGCTGCGCAACGCCGTAGGCCAGACATCGCTTAACACATTGGCAATCAATGCTGAAAACGCCGCGATGATCAACACCGACTTTTCCGACAAGGTGAAGACCAGCGGCATCACGGACCAGAAGTCCAGCGGCCGCTGCTGGCTGTTCACCGGACTCAACGTGCTCCGTGCCGCAGCAATCGACAAGTACAATCTCGGCAATTTCCAGTTCTCGCAGAACTACTGCTTCTTCTGGGACCAGTTGGAGAAGGCGAATCTCTTCCTGCAGGCGGTTATAGACACGCGCGACAAGCCTTTCGAGGACAGGGAGGTTGACTGGCTGTTCTCCAACCCGATAGGGGACGGCGGCACCTTTACCGGAGTGGCGAATCTGGTAACAAAATACGGCCTGGTGCCATCGGACGTCATGCCCGAGACAGCCGTTGCCAACAGCACCGGGCAGATGAGCAACCACCTTAGGGTTCTGCTGCGCCAGGACGGCCTGAAGCTTCGCGGCATAGCTGCCGACGCAGGTCTCGACAAGCTCAAGGGCACCAAGGCAAAGAAAGCAGCAGCCGCATTGGAGACCCGCCTGCAGGTGGAAAAGACTGCGATGCTTGCCGAAGTTTACCATGTTTTGGCCCTCTGCCTGGGCGTCCCTCCCACCGAATTCGAATGGAAGGGGGAGAAGAAGACTCCGGTACAATTCTACCGCGAGCTGCTGGGATACGACCTCGAGGGCGGCTATGTGATGCTGATGAACGACCCTTCGCGCGAGTACGGCAAGGTATATGAGATTCAGTACGACAGGCACATGTACGACGGCCAGAACTGGCTCTACGTCAATCTGCCCGTCGAACGCATTAAGGAAATGGCCATCGCGTCCATCAAGGCCAATACGGCGATGTATTTCAGCTGCGACGTTGGCAAGTTCCTCGACCGCAAGAGGGGAGTGGCCGACCTGAACAACTTCGACTACGAGTCCCTGCTGGGCGTGAAGTTCACCATGGACAAGAAGGAACGCATATTGACCCATTCCAGCGGCTCCAGCCATGCCATGACGCTGATGGCGGTTGACCTGAAGGAAGGCAAGCCCGTCAAATGGATGGTGGAGAACAGCTGGGGCGCCGATTCGGGCTACCGCGGCCACATCATCATGACCGACGAGTGGTTCGACAATTATATGTTCCGCCTGGTTGTGGAGAAGCGTTTCGTGCCTGCCGACGTCATGGCGATGCTCCAGCAGGAGCCTATTATGCTGCCCGCCTGGGATCCTATGTATATGCCTGAAGAATAGCCGCTTAGCGGAACTGAATATTGAAGCCTTCGTTGAGCAGCGGCTCAACGAGGGCTTTCATTTCATCCGTGCTTATCTTTTCCAGCCCCTGAAGGGGAGTCGGACGGTCGATGGTATAAACCTGTATCTGCCTGGGGCGCAGTTCGCGCACAATGTCCATCCAGGGCAGGAGCACTTCCGGCGATGAAGAATCGAAGGTGAACGGGACCCCGTCGGGGCTTGTTCCGCTGGCGCGGAGGAACATGGTCTGGAGTATGAAGTCCCCTTCGAAGCGTTTGAGGGCTTCCACAGTGCGGGAAACGCTGTAGCCGGGAGCGGGGCGGTTGATAAGCGCCGCCAGGGCGTCGGATGGCGCGTCAATCTTCATGATGGGATTGTCCACCTTGCGCAGGGCCTCGAAAATCTCGTCGATATGTACGCGCGTGGCGTTGGAAAGCACTGATACTTTGGCGGATGGATAGTAGGCGTCGCGCAGCAGCAGGGTGTCTTCTATTATGCGCGGGAATTCCGGATTGAGAGTGGGCTCGCCGTCGCCGCTGAAGGTAATCGAATCCACAGGAGTGCCGTCCACGATAAGCTGCATCAGCTTGTCCTCCAGCGCATTGCGCACCCGGGCCGCAGTGGGCAGCACAGTGTCGGAGCGCCCGTCGGCATTCCATCCGCACTCGCAGTAGATGCAGTCGAAATTGCATATTTTGCCCTTGGTCGGCAGCAGGTTGATGCCCAGGGAACTGCCCAGGCGGCGGCTCCGTATAGGCCCGAATACTGTTTCTTCGCGTAACATACGGGGGCAAAGTTATAAAAATTTACTATCTTGTTCAAGATTTGAAAGTCAGTCGGCAGAATGCCTGTAAAGATATTGTTCATACACGGTCTGGCCTCATCGGGACGCTACAAGATGGCGGACCAGTTGAGGATTCTTGTTCCGGATTCCGTAGTGCTTGCGCCCGATGTCCCTCCGGAGCCGGTCGATGCTCTTCCGATGCTGGAGCGCTTGTGCCGGGAATTCGTCCCCGATATCGTTGTGGGACATTCCCTCGGAGGCTTCTGGGCCCAGAAACTGAGGGGCTGGCGCAAGGCCCTGGTGAATCCCACCTTCCACATTGCAGAGTTCATGGAGCAGCATATAGGGCCGATGGAGTACCTGAGCCCCCGCAGTGACGGCGAGCGCTTATTCGACATTACCGACGGGATGGTTCAGGCCTACCGTGCCCTGGAAGCGGTGGAGTTCGACGGCCTGGACGCGCCGGAAAAGGACCTTACGACCGCTTTCTTTGCCGACGCCGATGAAGTTGTGCGGCAGGAAGCGGAGTTCCGGCAGCATTACGGCAAGCCGGGCATTTCCTATCCCGGGCGCCATCAGCCGGTGTTCCCGGAGATGAAATATTACATAGTTCCCAAAATCCTCGAACAACTGTGAACTACCTGCTGAACGACTGCACCGACGCCTGCCGCAATATGGCACTGGACGAATATGTCCTGGAGTCGCTCCCGCTCGACTCCCCCGTGTTCTGGCTGTGGCGCAACGCTCCTTCCGTCATAATAGGGCTTAACCAGAATGTGTATTCGGAAGTCAATCTGCCATACCTTAAGAGCCACGGGATAGCACTTGCGCGCAGGGTGAGCGGCGGCGGCGCTGTCTATCACGACCTGCAGAATCTCAATTACAGCATAGTAGGACGCATATCCGAGCTGCCGTGCAATCCGCCGGACATAGCTGTCGGTGCCCTCAGAACCCTCGGCGTCGATGCCGAATTGAGCGGGCGCAACGACATAATGGTGGAGGGACGCAAGTGCTCCGGATATGCAAAGCGCGTCAGCAAGGACCGTATACTGATACACGGAACGATGCTTTTCGATGTGGATTTCGATGCTATGGCGCGGGCGCTCGAAGTGCCCGGGAGCAAGCTGCAGGCTGCCGGCGTTGACTCGGTACGCAGCAGGGTGACCAATCTCAAACCCAACCTCAAGGGCATGGACGACGTGCTGCAGCTCCGTGATGCCCTGCAAGGCATACTATCCGCCGGCGGCAAGCAAATCCGCCTGAGCAGGGAGCAGGAAGAGGAGGTATCAAAGATTGCCGAATCCAAATTCCGAAGTTGGGAATGGATATACGGCCGTTCTCGGGAGGCGAGTTTCAAGACATCCCGGCGTTTCCCCTGCGGCACCGTCGAACTGTACTGGGAGACGGACAGAGGCATACTCACCGAAGTGCGCTTCGGCGGCGATTTCATGGGAGGCCTGCCCACAGCGGCGCTGGAAGATCGACTCAGGGGCCTGCGTTTCGACCAGGAAACGATACTCAAGACGCTTGAAGGCGTCCGCCCGGGGGTTGACGCCTTCTTCGATTCCCTGCAGCCGCAGGATATTGCGGGGCTGTTTCTACAGTTCCCCCTTGTGTGACAGCAGATATTCCTCAGCCTCCACGCTCCACAACGAATTGTGCGCCTTGCAGATGGCGTCAAGGGCATCATATACCGGTTTGCCCATCTTGCCGAAGTCGGCAATGGCCGTAAGCGGCATGTCTATGTGAGTGTAAATCAGCTTCTTGCCTCCTGGTATCGATGGGAGGTTGAAGGTGGTGTCAATCACTGCGTTTAGGCCGCCGACGTGAGTCACTATGCCGGCCGGGTCGAGCCCGTGCCCCATCATCTCCAAGGCCTCTCTCATGTCTTCCTTGTTGCCGCCGCTGGTGCCTACCACGTGGGTGGATGCGTAATGCACATTGTAGAAATTGAAAGGTGCCTTGAAAGGAGATTTGGACGGGCCGGAGAAGAAGTTAAGGCAGCCGTCGAAGGCCAGTATGTCGTCGGCCTGCTCCACCACCGCAGGCACCGGGGCCATCACCACCACTTCATCGTATCCGGTGCCTCCCGAAAGGGCGCGCAGTTCGGTGACCGGGTCTTCCATCGCGGAAGTATTTATGTAGTGCAGCTCGATTCCCCTCGATGCCGCCTCATCCACCGTATAGAGCTGTGCGGCCCTTTCCAGACGCTCCTGGTTGATGTCGGTGACCACGAACAGCGAGGGCCTGCGGTCCTCCCTGTGAATCACATAGTTGATGCACGCGAGTCCCATCGGACCAACTCCGGCAAGCAGTGCAAGCTTGCCGCCGTCCTTTATCTCCATGCTGTGCTCATAGGTTCCCGGAGGTACATGGTAGCAGGCGTGCATGGCGCCAATCACGCAGGAAAGGGGTTCGGCGAGCGATGCAGGGAAGAAGCCCGGGCCGCGGTAGGGCAGCAGGCAGTCCATCTCCATCACCTCATTGGGTATGATTACATAGGTGGAATCGCCGCCCACATAAGGGTAGGAATAGCCCGGCGCGCTGAGCACGCCTGCAGGCCCGTAGGGATAGCACATCGCCGGCTGTATGGAGAACTTGTCGCCCTTCTTGAACTTATGCTGCCATTTGCTGCCGACTTCAAGAATCTCGCCGGCGAATTCATGGCCGATTATGACGGGCTTCTGCGCTATGTCGCGGGGAACGCGTTTGTGTATATCTGCCTGATGCACAGCCTTGTAGGAGGACATGCAGAGGCTGTCGCTCACCACCCTCGCAAAGATTTCGTCTTCGCCCATAGGGGGAAGTTCGAACTCTTCGAGCCTGAGGTCGTCTTTGCCGTAAAGTCTTACCGCTTTTGTTTTCATAATTAACTCAACATTACCTGGCCGCCCGTTACGGGAAGCGCCTGTCCGGTCTCGCCGGTTTGTTCAACAGCATAAAGGATGGCCTTCACAACGTCCTTCGGAGTGCATCCCTTGTTCATCGGGACCTTGGAAAGGTAGTAGTCTTTCACGTCTTGTACCGTCTTGGCGCCGGGCACCTTGCCGGCGTTGAGGTACTGTATGAAAAGGCCGTTCTGAGGGTTGCTCCACAGCGGGCCGTCGTAGTAATTGCCAGGGCATACGCTGTTTACCTTGATCCGGTAGGGCGCAAGCTCCAGCGCGAAGGACTGCGTGAGCCCGATTCCGCCGAACTTGCTTCCGGCGTATGCGAAGTTGGCCTTGCTTCCCTGGAGTCCGCTCTTGCTGTTGATCTGGACAATGTCGGCGTAGTACTCCGGGTCGGCGGCGGTCTGAATCTTCATTATGTGCGATACCGTCTTGGCGCAGTAGAAATAGGCGCTGTAGTTGATCCTGGTCACGAAATCCATGTCCTCGGCGCTCATTTTCTCAAGGTCTCCGGCCCTGACGACTCCGGCGTTGCTCACGAATACGTCGATGGCGCCGAAGTTGGCAATTGTCTCACGCATAAGGGCTTTCAAGCTTTCGAGGCTGGATACGTCGGTCTTGACGAATATGGCCCGGTTTCCCTTGCATACGGCGTCGATGGAGGCGGCGGTGCGGTTGCCGGCGTCAGCGTTGAGGTCGGCCACTACTATATTCGCCCCCTCTGCCGCAAGTTCGCGGGCTATGCCTTCGCCGAATCCCTGTGCGGCGCCGGTCACGATAATAGTCTTGCCCTGTACGCGTCCGCCAGCCTTGGATGCAGAGAGTTTGCGGCGGTAGTTCTCGGCCTCCCAGCTGTCGATGAATTCAATCCATGCCGGTTCCATGGCGTGCGGACCTCCGAATTCGGCCGCGCCTGCGGCAATTTTCATGGCATCGAGATAAACCTCCGTGATTATGCCGGCGTTTCGGTCGTCGTCGCCCGCCGCTATCAGGCCCAACCCCTTCACCATGATTACTTTAGGGGTGTGTCCATACTTGGCCGTATATGCCTCGATGGCCGATTCGGCGGCAGCCGGGGACGCGTCGTCAAGGTATATGTAGTGACTCTTGCAATATACTATCATATCCGGAGTGAAGGGAGCGGATACCGGCCCGAAGGCCTCTTCGCTCGCGCTGAAACGCAGGGTAAGGGCATTGCTCGTCACGCGCAGCGTCTTGAGGCCGCGGCCACCCCGGCTCAGAACCTGCCGTATGAAAGGCACCAGCTCCGTCAGCACCGTTCCGTCCCCGCCATCGCCGGCCCCTTCTTTGTCATTGCCGACCCCTTCTTTGTCATTGCCGGCTGTGACCGGCAATCCCCCGGCTCCTTCCGGCAGCCTCCCGGCAATCCGTTCCTCCAGCGCCTCCACGATGGCGGTGTACAGGGCATCGATCTCCGAAGTGTTGTTGCCGCCGACGAAGACGCCATGGTTCTGCAGGAATATGACGCGCGGCTCGCACCCGCGGGCTTCCTTCCATGCCGTTATGCCGTCGTAAACCTTCTTGAAAAGGGTGTAACCGGGGTCGCAGTAGGGGATGTACAGGGCGTCGGGGAAGATTTCGGCGCATTTCCCGGCGGCGTCCTGCGAACACATAAGGGCGTTGACAGCCATGGGGTGCAGATGCACCACGAAAGGATAGCTTATGCAGTTGTGCAGGGATGTCTCCACCGAAGGCCTGCGGTCCTTGGTGACGGCCGCCACGGCCAGATCTTCCTTGACCTGGGCCTCGCGCACGGCGGAATCGTCACTGTAGGCCTTGTTGCCTATTATGTCCAGTTTGCTGCGGTCCATAATGGCAAAGCCGTCTTCATCGATAGTAGCGAGGGCATGACCGCTGGCCTTTACCCACAGGCGGTCGGCAGTCTTGAACGAAGTGTTGCCTCCGCCGGCTATCACATAGCGGGGATCGGCGCCGTACTTGCGCGAAATATCTATAAGTTGCTGTATTTCTTTCATATCGAAAGCGCTTTTTGTATCAGTTTGTCACCTTCTTCTATCATTCCCTCCCTGGGGATGGACGACAGCCCTGCCTGATGTGCGGCGATGAAGCATGCGCCGCGGTAGTTTATGTCCTTGAGTTTGTCCGACAGCACGGACGCGTCCCTTGTGCGCAGGCGGACCGGCTCCATGGCGGGAGTGTTGTGCTCGGATCCGAAACATACCGTAAATCCCTCATCCTCAAGGTATGAGGCGTATTGCTCCAACACAAAGGTAGTGTTTCGCGTGGTGATGAATTCGGCGCTGCGTATACCCCGTTTCTTCAAGCTGTCGGCGGCCTGCTGGAGGTCGGACTCGAAGTCGGTGAAACGTCCGCTGGCATCGTCGCCAAGGAAGGGATAGGTGGGGATTCCGCCCGCCGCCTCAATAATCTGCTGTACAGTGCTTACAGGCAGGAACGCCCTGGGCTCCTCGGGCACGAATGCTGGTCCCCCGGCCTTCAGAAGGCGGCTGCGAAGCTCGTTCTCTACCTTTGCGGGATTCTCCGCGTCCGGATAGAGTTTCATGCGCAAGGCCTTCGCCAGGTGACGCTCGCGCACCAGTCCCCGTGTCAGCGTGGACTTAATCTCCTCAAAATCAAGCTCTTCGTTTATGCCCTGCGAACGGAGATAAGAGTTAAGCTTTTCGCACATGCGCTCCACTTGGGCGTTGGCTTCCGCCTTAACGGCTGCGAGCTGTCGGGCCGGCTCCCCGCTCAACACGGGCGGACAGGCAAGACCCTTGCCGCTCAGATAGGTGCGTCCGGGATTGCCCGGATCGTTCACCCGCAGTCCTGCCGCCTGGGCGTCGGTGTCAAGAGCGATGAACTCTATCCCGAACAAGGGATAGAGGCCCCTGCGCCTGCATCCGCCGTCCCAGTCAAGATATCCGTCGGTAGAATAGAAGTCGTTGATTCCCACAACTTTGACCCCTTCGGCAGCGGCCAGGTCAAGGGCTTCGTCAATGCTCCCGAACGCACTGAAGGAGAATGGTGTATGGAGATGTGCGTTTACATCCGGGGTCATAGGCTACACTCCTTTCTTCGCGCGGATTATCTGCTGTGCGGAGGTGAAGTTGCCGACGGGCACATAGTCCTTCAGCGGCATCATCTTCTCGTCGATGACATCCAGGAACCACGACGGCTGAGGGAAGAACGCCGCCTCGAGCTCATGGCACGGGGTAATCCAGTTGCGCGAGCCCAGTACCACCGGAGCGGCATCGAGATAATCGAAACAAAGGTCGGCGATATTGGCCGCCAGGTCGTTGAGGAAGGAGCATCGGGCCGACGCATCGCCGGCAATTATGATGCGCCCCGTCTTCTTTACGCTCTTGATGACGGTTTCGTAGTTGAATGGCACAAGCGTGCGTGCGTCAATGACTTCCGCCTTCAGTCCGTAGCGCTCCTTGAGCATGTCGGCGGCCTCCAGGGCGCGGTAGAGCGTGGCCCCGATGGTAAGGAAGGTCACGTCGGAACCGCTGCGCTTGATATCCGGTTCGCCCAGGGGAATCTCGTAATATCCTTCCGGCACGCCGCCCTCGTGGAACTCCTCGCCCTTGTCGTAGATTCTCTGGCTTTCGAAGAATACCACCGGGTCGGTACCCTGCAAAGCGCTGTTCATCAGGCCCTTGGCATCATAGGGCGTGGCGGGGAAGACCACCTTGAGTCCGGGGATGTGGGTGCACAGCGAAGTCCAGTCCTGGGAGTGCTGGGCGCCGTACTTGCTGCCCACCGAAACCCTTACTACCACCGGCATCTTGAGTATGTTGCCGCTCATCGCCTGCCACTTGGGAAGCTGGTTGAAGATCTCGTCGCCGCAGCAGCCCAGGAAGTCGCAGTACATTATTTCCGGAATCACCCTTCCGCCGCACATGGCGTATCCTATGGCGGTGCCTATGATGGCGGCTTCGGCAATGGGCGAGTTGAACAGGCGATGGTAGGGAAGTGCCTCGGTGAGCCCGCGGTACACGGCGAAGGCGCCGCCCCATTCGCGGTTCTCCTCGCCGTAGGCAATGAGGCTGGAGTCTTTGTAGAACCGGTCGATAATAGCTTCGAAGAGGCCGTCCTTGATGTTGTAGGCCTTCATTTTGCTCACTTTGTTGCCGTCAGCATCTATGTGGAAACGGCATTTGCCGGCAATCTGCTTCACGCGGGGGTTCTCCTCCATCGGCATCAGCACCTCCGGAGTGCCGTCTCCCATCGAATCGACGCTGCCGTTGCTGAACATCATGTCGCCCAGGAGTTCATTCTCGCGTACGAGGTCCATGCGGGGCGATACGCTCTCGTCGATGGCCAGTTTGTACATTTCGAAAATAGTACCGCGGATGTGCTCGCGTATGGCTTCCAGCTCCTCCGGTGTAGCGATTCCGGCGCCGGTGAGCTTTTCGGCGAATGTCTTGATGCAGTCTTCCGCTTCCCAAGCGGCGATTTCTTCCTTGGTGCGGTAGGAACTCTGGTCCGATGGGGAGTGGCCGCTGTAGCGGTAGGTCACCACATCCAGCAGCGCTGGCCCTTCTTTCTTTTCGAGCAGCGCCTTCTTGCGTCGGAACGCGTCGATTACGGCAAGCGGGTTGTATCCGTCCACCCTTTCTGCATGCCAGGCTTCTGGGTTGAATCCTGCGCCCAGACGCGCCGGGAAGGTGAATCCCATGGTCTCGCCCCTGGTCTGCCCGCCCATAGCGTACTGATTGTCCATCACGTTGATAAGTACCGGCAGGCCTCCTTTCATGTCGCCCTCCCAGAGGGTGCGGAACTGGTCCATCGAGGCGAAGGTCATGCCTTCCAGCACCGGGCCGCGGGCCATTGCGCCGTCTCCCAGATTTGCCACCACTATGCCCTTCTTGCGGTTGACTTTCTTATATAGCGCCGCACCCACCGCGATGGCTCCCGAACCGCCTACGATGGCGTTGTTGGGATAGATTCCGAAGGGGGTGAAGAAGGTGTGCATGCTGCCGCCGAGGCCCTTGTTGAAGCCAGTAGTGCGGGCAAAGATTTCAGCCATGGCACCGTAGAGCAGGAAACGTATGCCCAGCTCCCTGGTGCTGCCTTCGAATCCCTTGCCGGCGACTTTGAGGGTGGCGCCGTCCCAGAATTCCTCCATTATCTTGCGGAGTTTCTCTTCCGGAAGGATTTCTATCGAGCGCAGGCCCTTGGCCAGGATTTCACCGTGCGAACGGTGGCTTCCGAAGATGAAGTCGTCGGTGTCGAGATTGTACGCCATGCCTACCGCGGCAGCTTCCTGGCCTGCCGACAGATGGGCGGGACCGGGATTGTTGTAAGGTACGCCGTTGTAGCCGCCGGTGGTCTTGACCAGATTGAGCATGGTCTCGAATTCGCGGATCGTGAACATGTCGCGGTAGATGTGCAGCAGATCCTCGCGGGTGAAGTTGCCCTCGTTGAGTTCGTCCTGGACGGACTTGTCGTACTGCATCACCGGGATCCTGGGGAACACTATCTCATGCTCCTCGGGGCGGAGCGTCGCTTGCGGGTCTATGTATAGAGACTTGGGCATGGCTTAATGAATGGAAAATGCTGTTTCTTTGATGATTTCGGATACGGTAGGATGGGGGAAAACCACCTCGCGGAGCTGCTCCAGCGTCATTTCCTGCTCAATTGCGATGCAGGCGCTCTGGATTATCTCCGAGCAGGGATTGCCCATCATGTGGACGCCGAGCACCTCGTGATGCGCGTTGCCGACAATGATTTTGCACAGGCCCTCGCCGCGCTCGTTTTCGGCAACGAAGCGGCCCGAGTAGCCCATGGGCAACTTGACTACGCGGAAATCGATGCCGCGGGCCTTCGCTTCGGCTTCGGTGAGGCCTGCTCCGGCCACCTCCGGGTTGGTATATACTACGCCGGGAATGGCGTTGTAGCGCATCGTGTCGGGCTTTCCGAGTATGTAGTTGACGGCGACCTCGCCCTCGCGTGAAGCGGTGTGGGCGAGCATTGAGAAGCCCGTGACGTCGCCGGCGGCATATACTCCGGGGATATTGGTGCGCATGTGTTCGTCAACCTTGATGCCGTACGGCCTTCCTGCGGGATTCTTGGCCAGTTCCACGCCGAGGTTTTCGAGTCCGTAGCCCTGGAGGACGGCCCTGCGTCCGACGCTCATGAGTATCTTCTCGCCGCTGCTGCGCTGCTCGTTGCCGTCCGGGTCGAGGTACACCACGGCGTTTCCGTCGATGGCGGTTACCTTGCAGCTCAGGTGGAATTCCACGCCGCGTTTTTCGTAGGTTTTCTGGAGCATGGCGCTGATTTCATCGTCGAGGGGTCCGAGGATCTTGGGCATCATTTCAATAACCGTGACCTTGGAGCCGAGGGCATTGTAGAGCGCCGCGAATTCCATTCCTATCACTCCGCCGCCTATGACCACGAGGCTTTCCGGCAGGCTCTCAAGGGCCAGGATTTCGCGGTTGGTCACCACGGTGCCGGCGGCCTCGGCGAGTCCCGGGAAGGGCGGTACCACGGCCTCGGAACCGGTGCATATCAGCAGGTTACGTGCAGTGCAGGACTCTTCGCCGGCATCTATGGTTATGCCTTCTGGGCCCCGGCCGCGTATCACTGCGCTCTGGGGCACTACAGTCACTCCTCCCGCCTTCATCGCGGCCTTGACTCCGGCCACGAGCTTGCGCACGACCTTGTTCTTGCGGGCCGCGATCTCCTGGTAATTAACGGCAGGATTCTCGCAATACACTCCGTAATGGGAAGCGTTTTTGGCATAACTGAACACTTTTGCGCTGTAGAGCAGTGTCTTGGTGGGAATGCAACCCTCGTTGAGGCACACTCCGCCGAGGCTGCGGCTTTCGAAAAGTACCACGGAGAGGCCTTGCGCCCCCGCCCTTTCGGCGGCCACATAGCCGGCGGGGCCTCCGCCGATGACGGCCAAATCAAAAATCTGTTCCATTATATATGTTTCAAATTATCCTTATTGTTTCCGCTGTCAGCAGTTAAATGTCAAGTTCAAGGTTTTCTATTTCCGCTGCGAGCTGCTAAATGTCAATCTCCAGGTTCTCTATTTCCGCCGCGAGCTGTTAAATGTCAAGTTCCAGGTTCTCTATTTCCGCCGCGAGCTGTTTGAGGAAGCGGGTGGCCAGTCCTCCGTCGATGGCGCGGTGGTCGTAGGTAAGGCTGAGCCCCATGTACGGCACGAAACTGACCTGACCGTCCTTGAGCACGGGGCGCAGCACCATGGTACCCACGCCCAGGATAGCGCTCTGCGGTACATTCAGTATAGGTGTGAACCATTCCACGCCGAAGCCTCCGAGGTTGGATACGGTGAACGATGCCGCTTCGGAAGACAGCAGGTCGGGGTTGACCGAGCCGCTTCGGCAGTCGTCGGCCAGTGCTTTCAATGCCTTGCTGAGGCTTTCGATGTCCATCTGGTCGGCCCCTTTGAGTGCGGGAACCATTAGTCCGCGAGGGGTGTCGACGGCAAGACCGAGATTGACGGTCTTGAAAATACGGAGGCTGTCGCCAAGACAGTGGGAGTTGACTTCGGGGAATTTCTTGAGTGCCTTGATGACGGCCATGCAGACGAGGTCATTGATAGTGATGTTGGCGTCGGTGCGGCCTTCTTCGAGGGCTTTCTTGGCTCTGGCGCGCAGTTTTTGAAGCACCGTAGCGTCGGCCCCGAGCATGTGGGTGAGCTGTGCTGAATTCTGCAGCGAGGCGTGCATGCTCTTGGCGATTAGCTTGCGTATGTTGCTCATTTTCACCACTTCGTATTCGTCCGGTGCTTCTTCTGCTGCCGGCTTGAGGTCGGCGGCTTTAATGGTCCCGGCGAGTCCAGAACCTCTTTGCGGGGCTATGAAGCCGCCTTCGCTTATCAGTTCTCTGGCCAGGCCGCTGACTGGACAGTTGACCGCCGCCTTGATATCGCGTTCGATTACCCTTCCGCCGGGGCCGCTGCCGCGCAGAACCGCCGCATTGACCCCCAGCTTCACCGCCAGAGCCCTCGCCCTTGGCGATATCGGCGCCGTACCGCTTTCAATGGTGCTTGTGATTGCACCATTAACGTCATTATCGGCCTTATTTGCTGTTAATGGTGCATCTTCAGGCACCATTGGCGTCACCTCCGACGGTTTTGCTGCCGCCGTCGGAGCGAACTCGGCGAAACTTTCGCCCGGCGCTCCTATCACCATAACATTGGAAAGGACGGGAATCTCGTCCCCGTCCTTATAGAATATTGCCAGCACGGTGCCATCTACCTTTGCCTCTTCCTCGAAGGTCGCCTTGTCCGTCTCGTATCCGAAAAGAATGTCGCCCTTGCTGACGCTGTCGCCCACTTTCTTCTTGAATTCGGAGACTATGCAACTCTCCACCGACTGCCCCTGCTTGGGCATAATAACTACATGTGCCATCAATTATTGTATTAGCTAACAAATATACTTATTATCATTGCCAACTCAAAATTAATTCTGCCCGTAGCCGACCACGTCATAAAAATCGGTCGTAACCCAGTCGACTCCGAGCTTTTCCGCTATGTCGCGCAGATATGTGCTGTTGACCATCCAGAAGAAGGTCTCGATTCCGTACTCGCGGAACTCTTTTACCCATTCGGGATGATTGAGGAACACCTCCACGCCGTAAGATGCCGCTGTGTAGCCCTTTTCCTTGACCTCTGCGGGCGGCATGGAATTGTGCAGGCTGCTGGAATTCAGCATCACGCGCGCCGATGGCTCGAGCCTCAGGACTTCATCGCAAGTGGCGGGCTTGAATGACAGGAAATACATCTGGTCCATCATGTCAAGCGATCTCACCTCCTCGATGCATTTTGCCACTACTTCGTTCTCCCTTTCCTGGGTTGCATGTGCCTTGATTTCAAGGAATTGAAGGATTTCGGGAGTCTCTTTGGCCTGGACCAGCCATTCATGGAGAGTCGGAATTTGATTCCCGAAAGGAAGTCGCACTGCCTGGATTTCTTCGAAGCTGCTCTTCTGGGCATGCACTTCTGGAGTAATCTTGGCGTCGTGCCTTATTATCAGCTGCCCGTCGGAAGTCATGTGGACATCGAATTCGCATCCGTCCACCTTTCTTTCCTGAGCCCGTTTCAGGGCATCCAGCGAGTTCTCGTCGGTGGTGAATTCTGTGCCGGTGCTTCGAAGCCCCCTGTGGGCCAGGACTTTAAGTTGTCCGGAGCTTTGGGTTTGGGCGCAGGCGGAAAGCAGAATGATACCAAGAATCAGGGGTAATGCTTTGAATCTCATAACGGAATGGGTATGTGGTTAATCATAGCAAAGTTGCGAAATAATTCTTGGGAATGAAAATTATTTGTCATATTTGTGGCCATGGTTCAATGGATGGGTATAATCAACCTGACTCCGGACTCTTTCTACGAGCCCAGCAGGGTTAAGCACGATGGGTTTATGGACCGTGTCCGGGCTTTTGCAGATGCCGGCGCGGCATATATTGACATCGGTGCCGTGTCAACCCGCCCGGGCGCGGCTTTCGTGTCACTGGAGGAAGAGTGGGCCCGGCTGCAACCGGCGCTGGAGGCGATTGCCGGGGGTGCTGGCGTGGTTTCCTCTGCCGGAGGGAGCACTTCCGTTGGAGCTGCCGGTGGTTCTGTTGCTGCCGGTAGTTTAGTTGCTGGGGAGGGAGTTGCTGACGGTAGTTTAGTTGCTGACGTGGTTGCTGCTGGCGGGAGATCTTCCGTTGGAGTTGCCGGTGGTTCTGTTGCTGCCGACGGGAGTTGTGTGGCCGGTGGCTTGGCCGCTGGCGGTGGTTGTTTTGCCGGGGGTAGTTTAGTTGCCGGGGAGGGAGTTGCCGGTGGTTTAGTTGCTGCCGGGGTTGCTGCCGACGGGAGTTATTTGGCCGGTGGTTCTGCCTCTGCCGGAGGGAGCACTTCCGTTGGAGCTGCCGGTGGTTCTGTTGCTGCCGGAGGGGCGTTGCCGTTGCGGATATCTATCGATACTACCAGGTCCGAAATAGTTCGCCGAGCGTACGAAATAATCGGCCCGTTTGTGGTCAATGACATTTCGGCGGGGGAGGACGACCCCTTCATGCTGCCACTCGCCGCACGGCTAGGACTTAGCTATATCGCCATGCATAAGCGCGGTGACCCCCAGACCATGGGCTCCATGTGCTATTATCCCGATGGCGTAATGGCGGAACTGACGCGTTATTTCCGGCAGTTTGCAGTAAAGGCCGCGGCCCTTGGGCTTGAGGACTGGATACTCGATCCGGGCCTCGGTTTTGCCAAGACGGCCGGGCAGTGCTGGGAGATCCTTGAACGCCTTGAGGAGCTCAAGTGCTTCGGCCGCCCCATCCTTATAGGCGCCGCCGACAAGCGTTTCACCCGCGCCGTCCCCGAACGTTTCGCACCGTCTTCCTCCGACGGTCCCTCATTATGTTCTTCCGGAGCCCTTTCCGTCGGTTCCTCTTCCGTTGGTTCCTCTTCCGTCGGTTCCTCTTCCGTTGGTTCCTCTTCCGTCGGTTCCTCTTCCGTTGGTTCCTCTTCCGTCGGTTCCTCTTCCGTCGGTTCTTCTTCCGTTGGTTTCTCTTCCGTCGGTTCCTCTTCCGTCGGTTCATACGGGGCTACCAGCGCCTCCGATTCTGCCGGCGGCCCCGACGGAACCGCCATTGCCAATGCACTGGCTATCCGCCACGGCGCCGACATCCTTCGGGTCCATGTGATCCCGCCCCGTGTCGTGTAACTTATTGTCAATCTGCATATTACATAAAACCGATTGCGTAATTTGGCGCAATCGGTTTTATGTAAGTTGTTGTGCATTAGATAAATACAATCCACGGCTAAAATTGCTGTAACAAACATCGCATGAAACTTGGCAAATAGTGGACGAATTGCTATCTTTGCATTGTTCGGGGTACCGGCTGCGAGATGCCGGTTGAGAGAGTCCCGTTGAACTTGATACGGTCAATACCGTCGTAAGGAAATGTCACATTTAGGAGAATTCGATCTCATCCGGCGCATCAGCGCCCGTTTCAGCAATAATAATTCTGTTGCAGTTGATGATGGCTCCGGCCAAGCCCTGCAATGTCATACTGCCGGTTCTGTTGATGGAAGTTCCGTTCCTGCTGCTGCCGGTTCGGTTTCTGACGGTGCTTCTTGCGGAATTATAGGAATCGGTGACGACTGCGCCGTCCTGCCGCGGGGCGATGGCCTCGACACGCTCGTTACCACCGATCTGCTGATTGAAGACCGTCACTTCCTGCTCCGCGACATCACTCCGTACCAGCTTGGCTGGAAGTCAGCAGCGGTGAATATCAGCGACATAGCCGCTATGGGAGGGACTCCGGAAGCCTCGTTCCTTTCCATCGCTCTTCCCAAAACACTTCCTGCCGGAACTGCTGCCGCCGGGAGAGAAAGCGGCGAAAGTGCTCCCAGAACCGCTGGAAGTGCTGCCGCTGGGAGAGAAAGTGGCGGTTTTGCTCCCGGAACCGCCGGAAGTGCTGCCGCTGGGAGAGAAAGTGGCGGTTTTGCTCCCGGAACCGCTGGAACTGCAGCCGCCGGGAGAGAAAGTGGCGAATTTGCTCCCGGAACTGTCGGAACAGCTGCTGCTGGGAGAGAAAGCGGCAGTTTTGCTCCCGGAACCGCCGGAAGTGCTGCCGCTGGGAGAGAGAGTGGCGGATTTGCTCCCGGAACCGCTGGAACTGCTGCCGACGGGAGAGAAAGCGGCGAATTTGCTCCCGGAACCACCGGAGCAGCAACCGTTGGGAGAGAAAGCGGCGAAAGTGCTCCCGAATCCGCCGGAGCAGCAACCGCTGGGAGAGAAAGTGGCGGTTTTGCTCCCGAATCCGCCGGAGTCAATGAAGATAGGGATTCGGTGGGGCGATGGGTGGACCGGTTTATGGATGGTTACAAAGCTTTGTCGGACCGGTTCGGCGTGCCGTTGCTTGGAGGGGACACTTCTGCGTCGCCCGACAAACTCTTTATAAATGTCACAGTATTAGGCACTTGCCCTCACGGAGCCGCCCGCCTTCGGTCTGCCGCGCGTCCTGGAGATCTGGTGTGCGTCACGGGCTCTCTGGGCGATGCCGCCGCCGGCCTGAAGTTGATATTGGAGCGAACTCAGGCGGCCTTTGACGGGAGCCAGGAGCGGAGCTCGACAGGAGATAGCGCGGAAGAAAGATTGATCCGCCGTCACTATATGCCGATGCCGCGGGTTCAGGAGGGGATAGCCCTTCGCCAATGTCCCGGCGTACACGCCATGATGGATGTTTCCGACGGCATTGCCTCCGACCTCCGCCATATTCTGGAGGCCTCCGGGGCGGTTTGGAAGTCAGTACAAGGAGTCCAGGAAATGGGTGCGCCGCATGAAACAGGTGTGCCGCGGGGAATGGGTAGGCCGCAAGAAGCCGGTTTGCCACTTGAGGCAGGTGTGCTGCAGGAAACAGGGGTGACGCTATGGGTGCCTGGCGATGTACCTATAGGAGCAAAAATGGCCGAAAATGCTCTTATGGGTACAGTTGAATGCACCCATAGCGGCACTATGTCCGCCAACACTCTGGTACCTATTGGCAATATGACACCACTCGCTGCTCCGATGCCTGCCAGAACACGGGTGCGGCCATCCCTCGGGGCGGAAATCGATTTGCGGAGGTTGCCGCTGTCGCCCGAACTCCTGGAGATTTGTGCGGCGCGGGGGTGGGATCCGGCAGAATTGGCGGTGAGCGGCGGCGAAGATTATGAACTGCTTTTCACGGTGGCTCCGGAGGCGTTCGAAGCTGCCTCGACTGCTGTCCAGGCCGCATCAGGAGGCACTGTCGGCATCACTGCTATAGGCCGGATTACCGAAAGTACAGATAGCACCAGCGCCTATGGCCCTAACGCCCCTAGCTCCGAAGGACATAGTCCCGACACCCCGCATGCGGCCGAAGGCCCGGTTATCCGGTGGATAGGTGGCGAAAGAGATGATTATAAAGGATTTACACATTTTTAGAAAATGAAGACATACCCTCGTGTACTTACTATCGCTGGAAGCGATTCGGGCGGCGGCGCCGGAATCCAGGCTGACATCAAAGCCATCTCTGCCACGGGCAGTTACGCCGCCAGCGCCATCACCGCGGTGACTGTTCAGAATACCCTCAGCGTGGAGGCGGTGTATCCCGTGCCGCCGGAGATTATCGCCGCGCAGATTCGATGCGTGCTGACTGACATAGGCGCCAATGCCATCAAGATCGGCATGCTCCACAGCGCCGAGGTTGTGCTTGCTGTCCGCGATGCATTGCTGGAGAGTCTGCCGGACGGAGTGCAGCAAACGGAAACCGGTCGGCAGCCGGCAGCCGGCAGGCAACCTTCAGTCCGTAACATCGTACTTGACCCGGTGATGGTATCCACTTCCGGACACCGCCTCATCGAAGAAAGCGCCATTCGCGTGCTGGCGTCCGAACTCATCCCCATTGCCCGCGTCATCACTCCGAATATCCCTGAGGCTGAGATACTTGCGGGCGTCGAGATTCACTCGCAAGCCGATTTGCCCGCAGTAGCGAAGAAGCTTTCAATGGGAGGAAAGGTCTCCGTGCTGATGAAGGCCGGACATCTCAGTGACGATAGTCTGGTGGACATTTTCTACAACGCCGAGGAAGACCGCATCGTCGAGTTGCCATCGTCCCGCGTGCACACTCCCAACACTCACGGGACCGGATGCACGCTGTCATCGGCCTTCGCTTCCTATCTCGCGCAGGGACTCCCGCTTGACGATGCCGCCCGCGCCGCTACGTCGTACATCCATGGCGCAATCGTCTCCGGTTCCGGGTACTCCATAGGCCATGGGCACGGTCCCGTAAATCATTTTTGGAATCATTAATTAACCGAATATGCAGATTATTACCGCAAAGCCTCCGGTGGTGCTCAACATCACCAACTATCTGGCGATGAATTTCAATGCCAACGCCCTGCTGGCCATAGGCGCGTCGCCGATTATGTCCTTCTATGACAAGGAGATGGACGACCTGATGAGGATTGCCGATTCGCTCGTCATCAATATAGGTTGCCTCGACGATGATGAAATTGCAGGGATGCATGCCGCCGCGGCCGCAGCACTCAAGTACGGTAAGCCCTGGGTCATCGATCCGGTGGGCGTGGGTGCCAGCAGTGCGCGCACAAGCACTGCCGTCGAACTAATCGTAAAGTACCATCCAACCATCGTCCGCTGCAATGCATCCGAAATCATGGTGCTGCATGGGACGGCCTGCCGCACGCGCGGGGTCGACAGTGTGGAGCCGGTCGAAAAAGCACGCTCCTGCGCCCGCGAGTTCGCACTTCAGCATGGCACCGTCGTGGCTGTGAGCGGGGCGGTGGACTACATCACCGACGGCACCAGGGAGGCCGAAGTCCATAAGGGCAGCCCGCTGATGGCCAAGGTCACCACGATGGGATGCTGCGCTTCCGCCGTCTGCGCCGCGTTCGCCGCTG
>JAFZBM010000095.1 GCA_017561765.1 Bacteroidales bacterium
CCGGAGCGGGCTCTGGAGCCCGATGCGCCCAAGATTGTTTTCCCTACCGTATGCGTAAAGGAGGAAGCCGGTTCCCACCTTGTCTCCTGGTCGGATCTGGACTATAACAAACATGCCAACAACGGCAAGCATCCCCACTGGGCAATGGACTGCCTGCCTGCAGAAGTTTCTACCGGGCAGACTGTTACCGATTTTATTTTCAACTACATACACGAAGTCAGGCTCGGCGACACCGTCCAGTTCTACAGAACCCAGGGGCCCGACGGCGCCTGGTATGTGGAAGGCATCTGCCACGACCTCCAGAGCTTTATCTGCAAGATAATTTTTAATTAAATAAGCACTTTAATTAAATTTTGATTATCTTTGTCACAAATTGGTTTGTGATGGAGATAGTATTTGCGGATAAGAGGCTAAAGGACGCCTATGAAAAACCGGGAGAACTGGAGCGGTTGTTCGGCCCCCGCAAGGCAGAACTGATTCGAATCCGAATACAAACACTAAAGGCTGTTGACAACATGAACCAACTGTGGTCATTCCCCGGACATTTCCACCCGCTTAGGGAAGACAGGGCTGGTGAATGGGCCTGCAACCTTGATCATGTATATAGGCTGATATTTAAATATATCCCTGATAACAAGGCGCTAATTGTTGATATTGTTAATTACCACGGAAAATGATTACATCTAACTATATTGGGATTCCGGTTCCACACCCGGGAAAAGTCTTGCAGGAAAAGCTTCTGGAGTTGAATATGTCAATTAAAGAATTCGCTGCCAGAGCTGATGTGACTGAACAGTTTATCCTTGATGTAATAACGGGCGCATCCGGAGTCTCTCCCGTTTTAGCAATAGCAATTGAATTCGTGACAGGGATGGATGCTGCCGCGCTATTAAAATGGCAGTGGCAGTATGACGAATGGAAAGCAAGAAGCGAGCACTTCAACAAGATAGCAAAAGCCGGAAGCAAATGGTTGAAAATGCTACCAGTTGAAGAAATAGTTGGCAATAAATGGCTTACTCCAGCAAAAGGAACAAGTGTAGAAACCGATGATTTATTGCGGTTCTACGGGGTCGCATCTCCCAACGCCTGGGAAAACTACTACTTCAAGCAAAAACTTAAAGTAGCGTTCAGTATATCATTAGAAGCATCCATTAACCCCTATGCCCTTTCGGCCTGGTTAAGAAGGGGAGAAATCCAAGCACAAGAGCAAGAGATAGAAAATGATTATGATGCTAAAAAGTTAAAACAAATGATTCCGGATCTTGCTCTTATACTTGCATTCCCTCAAGAAGATATTCTAACCACTATCAAATGCCTTTTCTCAAAAGTCGGTGTAAAAATAATCTACACCGAGCCATTATCTTCCGTTCCAATTAAAGGTGCCACCCGTTGGATTTACGGGCATCCATGCATTCAACTGCTTAACTCGCCGGAACGCTATGACAATTATGCTTACACGGTACTGCACGAAACCGGCCACATCCTTCTCCACGGGAAAAAAGACATTTTTATAGAAGAAGTCGGTTTCAAATCATCAGACCCTTCATACTCAAGCAAGGAACAAGAAGCAGACGCATTTGCCAGGAAATGGCTGGCATTCGGATTACAAGGGTGATCAGTTTTTCTCCAGACGCATCTTGGCGTATTTGAGGAGGAGGAGTTTTTCGCCCAACTCGTCAAAACGGACGCGGGCCTTTAGTTCGGGGACCTTGCCGGTAATCTCAAGGATTTCGCCGGGGCCGAAGCGGTTGTGTTCGATGCGCTGGCCGACGCGGAATTCGGTCATAGGAAGGGGCACGAAGTCCGGGTCTACGGCCGTCCGCGGGGCACTCTGGACCTGACGGGCGTAGCCGCCCGCGGCTACGTGAGCGGGAGGGGCCCATCGCTCGCGATGGGAGGGATGAGCGCTTTGCGCGAACCCGCTCAGGTCCAGAGTGCCCCGTAGGCGGCCGAAGCCGAGAATCCGGTCTCCGGATGACTCTTCTTCATCCTGTATAGGACGGTCGAGATACTGCGAATCAATCTCGCGCAGGAAGCGCGAAGGAGAGTTGCTTTCATGGCGCCCGTTGCGCATGCGCGTGCCGGCATAAGACAATGTAACCGCCTTCCCGGCCCTGGTAATGGCCACGTAGAACAAGCGCCGCTCCTCCTCTATATCCTTCTGGCTCAACAACATGCTCTGGCTGGGGAAAAGATTTTCCTCCATTCCGGACACAAAAACATAGGGGAATTCCAAACCCTTTGCAGAGTGGACGGTCATCAACGCCACCTTGTTGTTGGTATCCTCCTCGTCCACTACATCCACATTGCTTAACAGCGACACGTTCTCGAGGAAATCATCGAGCGTGAACAAATCTTCGGCGCCCTCCGCCTCTTCGCGCCTCTCTTCTTCAAACTGTGCAACCGAATTGACAAGTTCCTCCACATTGGCGAAACGGGCCTGTCCCTCAATGGACGTATCATCTTTGTATAAAGCGTAAAGCCCGCTTTTATCGGCAATTTCACGAGCCAGGTCGAAAGCCCCGACCGTCTTGATCCTGCAGCAGAAAGAGTCAATCATAGTGCAGAATGACCGGATTTTCTGAACGGCGGCGCTGCGCAGGCCGAACGACTCGATGTCATCCGCAAAAGCGGCATGGAAAAGAGTCGAGCCATGTGCCTTTGCGGCAGCCTCAAGGGCACGAACCGAAGTGTCTCCGATGGCCCTGGCGGGCTTGTTGACAACGCGCTTGAAAGATTCGTCGTCAAGAGGATTGACGGCCAGCTTGAAGTAGGCCATCATATCCTTCACCTCGGCACGTTCGAAAAAAGAGTTGCCTGAATAAATCACGTAAGGGATATTGCGCCGGCGGAGCTGCTCCTCGAGGGCCCGGGACTGGGCATTAGTACGGTAAAGAATGGCAAAGTCCTGATAGGCAGCGCCGTCCGAACGCATGCGCTGCTGGATCGAATGCACAATTTCCACCGCCTCGTCCTGCTCCGTGAAAGCCCGTATCAGATGAAGTTTCTCCCCGGAGGGCCCGTCGGCATAGCATTTTTTGGGAATGCGGCCGGCATTGTGCTCTATCACCGAATTGGCGGCTTCCACAATATTGGAGGTGCTGCGGTAGTTGCGTTCCAGACGGAACAGGCGGCATTCGGGATAATCTTTTTTAAAATTCAAGATATTCTGTATCTGGGCGCCGCGGAAGGCATATATTGACTGGGAATCATCCCCCACCACGCAGATATTGCGATGTCCCGAGGAGAGCTTCTTGATAATCAGATACTGTGCGTAATTGGTATCCTGGTACTCATCCACCATAATGTAGGAAAAGCGTGACGCTATGTCACGGAGTGCCTCCGGATGGTCCCTCAGGAGTATGTTCATATTCACCAGAATGTCGTCGAAATCCATTACTCCCGACTGCTTGAGACGCTGCTGGTAGCGCTCGTAAACATCCACGAGACGTGGCTTCTTGGCATAGCTGTCGGCCTTCATCGCATCCGCGCTGGCCTTGTAGGCGCTGACGGTAATCAGGTTGTTCTTGGCATTGGAGATCCGGGACAGCACGTCACGGGGCTTGTAAACCGAATCATCGAGCCCGAGCTCCTTGACCGTCGCCTTGACCGCCGCGGTGGAATCGCTCTGGTCGTAGATTGTAAACTGCTCCGGATACCCCAGGGCGCCGGCATATTCGCGCAGGAAGCGGATGAACACGGAATGGAAGGTGCCCATCACAACGCGGCGGGCCTTTTTGGCTCCCACCATGACGGCTATCCTTTCCTTCATCTCCCCCGCCGCTTTTTTGGTAAAAGTAAGAGCCAGGATACGCGCAGGATCGACCCCGCGCGCCAGCAGATATGCCACCCGGCTTGTGAGAACGCGGGTCTTGCCGGAACCGGCTCCCGCCACTATCAACACAGGACCCTCGATACACTGGACCGCCCTGCCCTGCTCATCATTCAGCCCGTCCAGAACTGCACTCACATTGTTCTCCATAATGATGCGAAAATACAAAAAAAAGTGGTATCTTCGCATGTTATTCGCAATTTATCTAAACCAATTATAAAATGTCAAAAAGCATCGTTTTGAAGAAGGGCCTGGACATCCCCATCAGCGGGAAAGCCAGCCCCGATGTCAGCAAATCGATGGTTCCCGCGCTTGTTGCCGTCCAGCCGGGCGGCATTAAGGGATTACTCCCCAGGCTTCTGGTAAAAGAAGGAGACCGCGTACTCTGCGGCTCCCCCGTCATTGCCGACAAGAAAAACCCGGACATCCTGCTCACGGCACCCGCAAGCGGCACCGTCAAGGAAGTCGTCAGGGGCGAGAAACGCAAGCTGCTTGCAGTCCTGATCGAAACCGACGCCCTTCAGGAATATGCCGGGTTTGACACGGAAGATGTCAAATCCGCACTGCTCAAGAGCGGCTTGTGGACATTCCTTACCCAAAGGCCTTACGGCGTGCTTGCAGATCCTGCAGTCAGCCCGAAGGCCATTTTTGTATCCGCTTTCCACACGGCTCCCCTTGCAGCCGACCTGGAGTTCACCCTTGGCGGCGAAGTGCAGGCCATCCAGAAAGGCATCGACGCACTGTCCAAGATCGCTCCCGTTCACGTCTCGATTGACGGAAGCCTGAAAGACAGCGCCTTCGCCCGTCTGCAGTCATGCACGGTCCACAGTTTCAAGGGCAAGCATCCCGCAGGCAACGTAGGCGTACAGATCAGCCACATCAGCCCCATCCAAAAAGGCGAGACCGTATGGACCGTTTCGCTCAACGGGCTCGCAGCAATCGGACGCCTCTTCATCAAAGGACGCTACGAAGTGCGCCGCAAGGTTGCGGTCTGCGGCCCAGCGGCTCTCCAGCCGTCGTACGTTGAAACCCTTCCCGGCACCCCCGTCAAGGATTTCGCGCCTTTCTACGGCAATGCCGGCGACGAGGTCCGTATCATCAGCGGAGACGTTCTCTGCGGACAGAGCGTCGGACTGGACGGTTATTTGGGCCACGACGACGACCAGCTTACCATAATCCATGAAGGTACCGACAAGGAACTTCTGGGCTGGATACGTCCCATACGCTACAAGCAGTTCAGCAACGACCACAGCTATTTCAGCTGGCTGATGCCATGGCGCAAGTACGATATGGACACCAACCTCCACGGCGGGCCCCGTCCGTTCCTCATGAACGATAATTATTATTCCAAAGTTCTTCCCATGGACATCTACCCGGTGTTCCT
Source organism: Bacteroidales bacterium (assembly GCA_017561765.1). Lineage (GTDB taxonomy): Bacteria > Bacteroidota > Bacteroidia > Bacteroidales > UBA932 > Cryptobacteroides. The sequence goes on from JAFZBM010000095.1 coordinate 5,217, forward strand.
CGCCAAGGCCTGCCTTGCAGGAGACATCGAGAAGATGGAGAAATTCGGCATCTACGAAGTGCTGCCGGAGGACCTTGCCCTCTGCGAATTCGTAGATCCGAGCAAGAACTACATACAGGACTACATAGCACGGGGCATCGACCTCATGCTTAAAGAAATGGCTTAAAAGATATGAACAAGATTTTTGAAAAAGGCGGCAAGCTCTACTGGCTTCACAGTACCGTCGATGCTTTTGAGACATTCCTCCACGTCCCCGGTACTGTAACCCTCAAGGGATCGCACGTGCGCGACGCCATCGACCTCAAGCGCCTGCTCATCCTCGTAGTAATCGCAGCCGCTCCCGCAGCCCTCTTCGGCATGTGGAACGTCGGCTACCAGCACGGACTGGCGATGGGCCAGACCGGAGTGCACATTCTGGAGTACTTCTGGTTCGGCTTCCTCAAGGTCCTTCCCCTCTATCTCGTCTCCTACATTGTAGGTCTGGGTATTGAATTCGCTTCCAGCCAGATACGCGGCGAGGAAGTGAGCGAGGGCTACCTCGTCAGCGGCTTCTTCATCCCGCTCATCGTTCCCGTCGACATTCCCCTGTGGATGCTCGCCGTCGCTGTAGCATTCGCTGTCATCTTCGGCAAGGAAGTGTTCGGCGGCACCGGAATGAACATATGGAATCCCGCACTCCTTACGCGTGCTTTCCTGTTCTTCTCCTATCCCAACTATATGTCCGGCTCCGACTGCTGGATAGCTTTCAAGAAAGGCGAAACGGCCGTGGCCGATGCATTCACCGGCGCCACTCCCCTCGCCCTTGACGGACCCGCGCAGTACGGCACCGGCTTCTGGGATCTCTTCATCGGCACCGTTCCCGGTTCCGTAGGAGAGACTTCCGTTATAGCCATCCTGCTCGGCGCCATCCTGCTGCTGTGGACCGGCATCGCAAGCTGGAAGATCATGGCGGGCAGTGTCCTGGGAGCCCTCCTGGTGGGCTGGATAGGCAATGTCGCCGGAATCACCGACATACCCTTCTACATGCAGCTCCTCTACGGCGGCTTCGCATTCGGTACCGTATTCATGGCTACCGACCCTGTGACTTCCTGCCAGACCGAGTGCGGCAAGTGGATCTACGGTATACTGATCGGTATGCTCTGCATCACGGTGCGCCTCTTCAACCCCGGCTACGCCGAGGGAATGATGCTGGCCATCCTGCTGCTCAACACATTCGCTCCGCTCATCGACCACTGCGTCACGAGCGTCCATATTTCCCGCAGGGCCAAGAAATTTAATGCCGCATAAGCCATGAATACCAACAGTAACGTCTACACAGTTATCTACACCGCGATAGTCGTGGTGATAGTGGCGGCCATCCTGGCTTTCGTGGCATCAAAACTGGGCCCCGCCCAGGACGCCAACGCCAAGGCTGAGACCTTGCGCCAGATGATGTCTGCAGCCGGCGTCAAGCCGACGGATGAACTCTATGCGGCAAAGAACGCCGAGATACTCCAGCTTTATGCCGACAACATCGAAGAGGCTTATACCATAGATCTCGACGGCGAGAAGAACGGCGAGCTCTCCGTGAGCAAGGACAAAATCGAACTGGTCAGCAAGCTCAAGCCGCAGCACAAAGCAATACTCGCCGAAGGTGACGCAACCCTTCCCGTATACATCTTCAAGGGAGGAAAGGCAGTCATCCCCATCTACGGAGCCGGCCTCTGGGGCCCGGTCTGGGGCTATATAGCTTTCGAACCCGACGGACATACCATAGCCGGTGCATTCTTCGACCATGAGTCGGAAACCCCGGGCCTCGGCGCCAAGATCAAGGACGAGCCCTGGTTCCGCGAGAAGTTCGCCGGAAAGACGGTCGAATGGAGCGAGACTCCCGCCTTCAGGCTGGAGAAGAACGCCGAAGCGGCCGGAGCTCCTAACGCAATCGACGCCATCACAGGCGCGACCATGACATCCAAGGGCCTCAACGAGGCGCTGAACGTATGGTTCAAAGCCTACGAGAAGCACTTCGCCGCAGGAGCATCCGAAGAAACCACCATTAATGCAGAGGAGGAATAATTATGGACAAGAAACTTAAAGAAACCATCCTCAATCCGATACTCAAGGGCAATCCGATTACCGTCCTTGTCCTTGGTATCTGCTCCGCTCTGGCCGTTACGGTTCAGCTCAAGGGCGCCCTGGTCATGGCCTTGTCGGTCATCGCCGTAACAGGTCTTTCCAGCCTGGTGTGCTCCCTGATCCGCAACACCATCCCCAACCGCGTGCGAATAATCGTCCAGCTGGTCGTGGTGGCAATGATGGTTATCCTTGTCGACCAGATACTCAAGGCCGGCGAGGGCACTTATGCCATTGACAAGCAATTGTCGGTGTACATAGGCCTCATCATCACGAACTGCATAGTCATGGGCCGCATCGAGGCTTTCGCCCTCGGCAACAAGCCCATTCCCTCACTGCTCGACGGACTCGCCAACGGACTTGGCTACGGCCTCATCCTGGTGGTTGTAGCATTCTTCCGCGAGCTCCTCGGAAGCGGCACATTGTTCGGGTTCCAGGTCCTGCCCGCAGGCTACATCCCCAACAATCTGGTCATACTTCCTCCGTTCGCCCTCATCCTGCTCGGATGCATCATCTGGGTGCACAGGGCAATTGACAAAGACCTTCAGGAAAAATAACAGCACAGCCTTATGGAATACATCAGCTTATTCGTAAAGTCAATCTTCGTTGACAATATGATCTTCGCTTACTTCCTGGGTATGTGCTCATACCTGGCAGTATCGAAGAACGTCAAGACCGCCAACGGCCTCGGCCTGGCAGTGATTTTCGTGCTCTTCTGCACGCTTCCGCTCAACTGGCTCCTCAATACCTTCGTGCTCCAGCCCGGCGCCCTCAAGTGGCTCGGGCCCCAGTTCGCGGAGGTCGACCTCAGCTTCCTGAGCTTCATCATTTTCATCGCCGTGATCGCAGCATTCGTGCAGCTCGTGGAGATGATAGTGGAGAAGTTCCTCCCTTCGCTCTATTCTTCGCTCGGCATCTACCTGCCGCTGATCGCAGTGAACTGCGCCATCCTCGGCGGCTCCCTGTTCATGCAGCAGAGAGACTTCACCGGCATTGGCGAGCCCCTGGTTTACGCCCTCGGCTCGGGCATCGGCTGGTATCTGGCGATCGTCGCGCTCGCCGCGATTCGCGAAAAGATGAGTTATTGTAACGTACCCAAGCCCCTCAAGGGCATAGGCATCACCTTCATCACGGTGGGCCTTATGGGCATGGCATTCATGATCTTTATGGGAATTCAACTTTAAGCGGCTATGACACAGACTATTATTGCAGCGATTGCGGTCATCGTCATAGTGACGCTGATCCTCGTGGCCCTTCTGCTCTTCGTGAAGGCCAAGATTACCCCGAAGGGTACTGTAAAGATTAATATCAACGACGGCAAGAAGGAACTGGACGTCGCGCCCGGGAACAACCTTATGGCTACCCTGGCCGGCGAGAAGATATTCCTCCCTTCAGCCTGCGGCGGCAAGGCCAACTGCGGCCAGTGCAAGGTGCAGGTATTCGAAGGCGGCGGAGAGATCCTGCCCACCGAGACCGGTTTCTTCAACCGCAAGCAGATAAAGGAAGGCTGGCGCCTGGGATGCCAGGTCAAGGTCAAGGACAACCTCAAGATACAGGTTGCCGAGAGCGCCCTTTCCGTCAAGAAACTCGAGTGCGAGGTAATCTCCAACGAGAACGTGGCTACGTTCATCAAGGAGTTCACCGTCAAGCTCCCCGAAGGCGAGCACATCGACTTCAAGTCCGGCGAGTATATCCAGATCGACATTCCGGAATACGAGGCCGACTTCGCCGATATGGGCGTAGATCCCATCTACATGGGCGACTGGGAGAAATACGGCATCACTTCGCTCAAGTACAAGAACACCGAGCCCACCATCCGTGCATACTCGATGGCTTCCTATCCCGGAGAGAAGAACATAATCAAGCTGAACGTGCGTATCGCTACGCCTCCGTTCGACAAGACCCAGCCCAAGGGAGTGTTCAAGTTCGTCCCCGGCGTGCCCCCGGGCATTGCATCCACCTATGTTTTCTCCCGCAAGCCGGGTGACAAGGTATGGATCAGCGGTCCTTACGGAGAGTTCCTCCTTCCGGAGAACGATCCCGAGGACATGGAGTACATCTTTGTGGGCGGCGGTGCAGGAATGGCCCCTCTGCGCAGCCATATCATGCAGTTGTTCAAGACTTTGCACACCACCCGCAAGGTGCACTTCTTCTATGGTGCGCGTGCGCTTGTGGAGGCTTTCTATCTTGAGGACTTTGCCGAGATCGAGAAGGAGTACCCGAACTTCAAGTTCCACCTGGCTCTCGACCGTCCCGATCCTGCCGCCGACGCCGCAGGTGTCAAGTACACGGCCGGCTTCGTGCACAACGTGATGAACGAGACTTATCTCAAGGATCACGAGGCGCCGGAGGATATCAAGTACTTTATGTGCGGTCCTCCTATGATGACCAAGTGCGTGAACGATCTTCTCGATTCGCTCGGAGTTGCTCCGGAGAATATTCTCTACGACAATTTCGGCGCATAATATAAAAGTCCGGGCGGTGCTGCTCCAGGGACGTCGCTCCGCGACCCTTCCCGCAAGCGGGCCCCTCCCTCTTCCGGTGCCGAGGGTGGCACGGTCCC
>JAFZBM010000096.1 GCA_017561765.1 Bacteroidales bacterium
ATCGACACGTCGATGCCCGCGTGGGAGGAAGAACCCGTTTCAACCGATGCCGTGGTAAATTTCGCCCTGGACCACAATCCCGCCGTCCGTATCGCCTCCTGGCAGCAGCAGAATGCCAAGCGCGAATTGAATACGGCAAAGTGGCAGACCCTTCCGTCTATGGGATTGTATGCCGGCTGGAGCACGAGCTACTATACCTATCAGGGCTCGCAGACCGCGGCCTTCCATGACCAGTTCAAGAACAACGGCGGTGAGTATCTGGAAGTCTCCGTCTCCATTCCTATCTGGAACCGCCTCAGCAAGCAGTCGACTATCTCCCGCAAGCGCAATGCTTTGCAAAAGGCTACCGCCGAGTACGACCAGAAGCTCCGGGATGTGGAAAGCGAGGTGAGAAGGGCAATCCAGGACTGCGACGGCGCTGCTACGGCCTGCCGGCAGGCGCAGCGCAAGGCCGAGGTCCAGGAGGAGGCTTATACCCTGAACCTTAGAAAGCTGGAGCAGGGACTGATCTCCCCCCTGGAGTTCCAGACAGCGAACAACAACTACCTGAAAGCCAGGGCTGACGAGATGAACAGCCTGTTCAAATATCTCATCAAACAGGCAGTAGTCAGGTATTACAACGGTGTTGAATATATAGACCAATAACGATATGGACAAGATTATCGAAAAGAAGACCGGTTGGAGGGTGGCATTCACCAAGAAGGCCCTGCCGTGGTGGCTGGGAGCGCTTCTGCTGGCATTCATCATCTATCTGTTCGTCCGGCCGAACGACAAGACCCTGCGCGTGGACCGCGACAGCATCACCACCGGCACCGCAGTCAGGGGCGAGTTCAACGACTATATCCGCATCAGCGGCCGCGTGCAGCCCATGACGACCGTGCAACTGAGCCCGCAGGAAGGCGGCATCGTGCAGGCCATCCTCATTGAGGAAGGCTCCAGAGTACGCGCAGGCGATCCTATCCTCGTGCTCAGCAACGACAATCTCGACCTCCAGATCCTCAATTCAGAGGCTGAGCTCGCCGAGAAGGAGAACATCCTCCGCAACACGCAGATCCAGATGGAGCAGCAGAAACTGGACATCCGCCAGAACCAGCTCGAGTACGGGATCCAGGTCGACCGCCTGCGCCGCGCCTACGAGCAGCAGAAAGCCCTCTACGAGGACAAACTCATCGCCAGGGAGGACTACCTGAAGGCCGAGGAGGATTACCGCCTCGCTCAGCAGAAATACGAACTCATCCGCGAGCGCTCCAAGCAAGACAGCCTCTACCGCGGCACCCAGATCGACCGCATGGAAGAGAGTCTGGACAATATGCTTGTCAATATGTCCATGATCCGCAAGCGCAAGTCCAACCTCATCGTCAAGGCGCCCATCGACGGTGAGCTCGGCCTCCTGGACGTAGTCCTCGGCCAGAGCATCGCCAGCGGCACCAAGATCGGCCAGGTCAACTCTGTGGGCACTTACAAGGTCGAAGCACAAATCGACGAGCATTACATCGACCGCGTCGTGGCCGGCCTCGAGGCGACTTTCGAGCGCCAGGGCGAGACCTATGCCACGAGCATCCGCAAGGTCTATCCCGAAGTGCGCGACGGCAAGTTCCAGGCAGACTTCAAGTTCGAAGGCCAGCAGCCCGACAACATCCGCGCCGGCCAGACCTACTATCTCAACCTCCAGCTCGGCCAGCCCGAAGAGGCGGTCATCATCCCGCGCGGCACCTTCTACCAGAAGACCGGCGGCAAATGGATCTACGTCGTGAACAAGGACGGCAACAAGGCCGTCAAGCGCGAGATCCGCATCGGCCGCCAGAACCCGCAGTACTACGAAGTCCTCGAAGGCCTGGAGCCCGGTGAAACCGTCATCACCTCCGGATACGACACTTATGGTGACAGCGATGTGTTAGTATTTTAAGCGATGAAGATATTCAGAAAGACAGGCGTTTCGACGCTGATTAACATACTGGGGATGAGCGTGGCGTTTGCCGCGGCCATGATTCTCCTGGTGCGGGTACGCTGGGACAGTGGCTATGATGCCAACTTCAAGGGGCACCGGCAGGTGTTCCGGATGGAACATGACCTGGAAGATGACGGGAAATACTCCACGTATCTCTGCCGACCGTTGATTGAACTGCTCCGTGAGGTGTCCTCGGATGTGGAAGCTGTGGGTACGTCAGCTAGATGGGGTGACTGGATCCTCGCCCAGGAAGGCAATCCCGGTGCGGGCGTCACGGTGTCCCGATGCCTTGTGGACAGCACCTTCTTCCAGGTTTTTCCCTTCAAATGGGTGGAAGGTTCCGCAAAAGAATTCGCCGCTCCGGCCACTCTCATCCTGAGCCAGTCCATGGCCAAAACGTTTTTCGGCAACGAAGCTGCCGTGGGTAAATACCTTCAGGAGGGAGACGGCACCCGCCTGCGTGTAGTGGGCGTATATGAAGACATGCCCGCCAACTCCAGCTTGGCTTATCAGTCTTTCGCTTATCTGGGCATCCAGTTCCTGGAGGATGGGTCGGAGTGGTCTTTTACCTCCTACCTGAAGTTGCGGAATCCCGCCGATGGCAATGCCGTGCAGACGCAGATTACAGATTTCCTGATGGCGTACTTCAGCAACGGCGCCGAATTAAGTGAAGAAGATCGCGAAGAGTTTCGCCGGGAAATCCGCCTTGTCAATCTGCATGAAGGGTATTTCCAACAGGACCATGACGCCAGTGTTTCCAGCGCCAACAAGGCCATCACCATCACTCTGCTGGCCATTGCCATCCTGCTGATAGTCATTGCCATCATCAACTTCATCAATTTCTCTTTTGCGGAGATTCCTTTCCGCATCAAGAACATCAACACCCGCAAGGTGCTGGGCGAGAGCCGCCGCTCGCTCATTGCCAGGCAGTTGCTGCGCGCCGCCACTCTGGCGCTGGTGGCGTTCGGCTTCTCCTGCTTGATTCTTCGTGTAGTGGCCGGCACATCTTGGGCATCGGCCATCGCTGCTGTGATGACACCCCGGGATTTCGCCGCCATCATCTTCCCCATGCTGGGCGTGGTGCTGGTTACCGCCGTCATCGCCGGCCTGGCTCCGGCGCTCTACTCCACCTCACAGCCCACCGCCATGGTGCTGAAAGGCTCTTATGCCATGAGCGTCAAGGGCAAGGCCCTGCGCAACGTCCTGGTGGGCTTGCAGTTTTTCCTTTCTTTCGTCTTTATCCTGCTGGGGCTGTATGTAGATATACAGCTGCGTTATATGCAGAACAAGGACATGGGCTTCCGGCAGGATCAGGTCCTTCAGGTATGGTGCGGCCAGAAGGCCGGCGCCCAACTGGATGCGCTGGAAAGCCAACTGCTGCAGAATCCGTCCATCCTGGAAGTGACAGCCTGCGACAATTTCATCGTAAGCGAATCCCGGATGGGATGGGGTCGCACGGCCGATGACGGAACCCAAGTGAATATGGAAGTGCTGCCGGTGGCCGACACTTTCCTTGACTTCTTCGGGCTTCAGATTGTGGACGGACGGGGCTTCCTCCCCTCCGACAACCAGAGCCACACCGGCTGTTTCATTGTGAACGAAGCTTTTCTGCGGCGCTATCCGCAGTTCCACGTGGGCAGCTACATCGGAGGACACGTAGATGCCTCTCCCGTTGTCGGCGTGGTGAAAGACTTCTATTCCAAGTCTTTACATCACGGTATCGAGCCCCTGGCACTCTATGTCTGGGGCACGGAGCCCTGGCGCGCGCACAGCATCCTCTACATCCGTTTGGCAGAAGGGGCCGACTTCAAGGACGCATCCGATTATATTAAAGAGACCATCTGTAAGCTGGACCCTACGATGATTCCCAATCAGGTGAACGTTCGCCGTCTTAATGAATGGATCGGCTCTTTCTACTCCATAGAGTCCATGCTGCGGCGGCTGGTTTCCATCGCCTCCATAGTGGCCCTGCTTATTGCCGTTATCGGCATCATCGGCCTGGTATTCTTTGAGACGCAATTCCTCCGCAAGGAGATTGCCGTGCGACGCGTAAACGGCGCCACGGTGGGCAGCATCCTGCAAAGAATCAACCGCAAGTACTTGATTATTGCGGGTGTCAGCTTTGCTCTGGCTGCACCGTTCGCCTACATCCTGATGACCGGCTGGCGCCAAAGCTTCGTGAGCCAGGCACCCATTCCGGTGTGGATCTTCGTGGTGGCTCTGACGCTAGTGGCCGCCATTACCCTGGCTGTTGTCACGCTCCAGAGCTGGAGAGCGGCCAATGCCAACCCTGTAGAATCGTTGAAGAATGAATAATAAACAATTAAAATACAACAAATTATGATTACTGTTTCCAACCTTTGCAAAGTCTTCCGGACGGAAGAAATCGAGACCACGGCGCTCAATGGTGTGTCGTTTGAAATCAAGGACGGCGAGTTCGTCGCCATCATGGGGCCTTCGGGCTGCGGCAAATCGACGCTGCTGAACATCCTGGGCCTGCTGGACAACCCTACCAGCGGCAGCTATGAACTCCTTGGCACCGAGGTGGGTGGCCTCAAGGAAAAGGAGCGCACCAAGTTCCGCAAGGGCAACATCGGTTTTGTGTTCCAGAGCTTCAACCTGATTGATGAGCTGAATGTTTACGAGAACATCGAGCTGCCGCTGCGCTATCTGAACATTTCTGCCGCAGAGCGCAAGCAGAAGGTCACGGAAATCATGAAGCGGATGGCCATCAGCCATCGCGCAAACCATTTCCCGCAGCAGCTCTCGGGCGGCCAGCAGCAGCGCGTAGCCATCGCCCGCGCCGTCGTGGCCGGCCCGAAACTGATCCTCGCCGATGAGCCCACCGGTAACCTCGACTCCAAGAACGGCAAGGAAGTGATGGACCTCCTGAAAGAACTCAATGCCGAAGGTACGACCATCGTGATGGTGACGCACTCCCAGAAGGACGCCGCCTGCGCCCAGCGCACCATCGACCTCTTCGACGGCCAGATTGTCAGTGACGTTAAGAACGAACTTTAATGAAATCTTACCTCAAATCCCTGTCCCGCAACAAGCTGTACACCGCCATCGAGGCGGTGGGACTTATCGTGAGCCTGGCGTTCGTTATCCTGATCGGCTCGTACGTGCGTCAGCAGTGGCAGGTCTCCAAAGGCGAACAGGAGTGGAAGCATTATTATGCCGTCGGTATACTGACAGATTTTGTCAATATGGCGCCGGAAGGCTTGGCCGGAGCAATCAAAGAAGAGATTCCGGGTGTGGACAAAGCGTCGGTTATTACTTCTACCCGTGGGGGCAGTCCCAACGTGGGCGATATCTGCTTCCACCGGATGGGAGTCAAGGTCGTAGAACCGGATTTCTTTGATATGTTTTCCATTCCCTGGGTGGAAGGCAACGAGACGGACTTGGAGGGAGACTTTGTTGCAATCAGCGAAAAGATTCTTACGCAATTAGGTCCGGTTGAGGAAGTCCTCGGGAAGCGGCTTACCACCGAGAGGGATACGCTTACCATCTCCGCGGTATTCAAGGATATGGGGACGCCTATGTTCCAGAATGTGGATTTCCTGTGTGTCCGGGATCCCCAACCCTTGTCGCCAGGCGCTTTTGGAGGAACATACTGCCTCATTTCCTCTTCGATGCCTGAGAAGGATCTCCGGGCAGCCGTGAACTCTTTTTTCAAGGCGCATGATATCAACAAATGGACATGGAACGATGATTTGGACCTGAACGGCAGCATGGTCCGGATGGATCAAATGTATTTCTCCGATCTGAACCGGGCAGGCAACGGAATAGCAAAGGGTAACCGCTCGTTGCTTGTCATGCTGTCTGCCGTCGTTCTGTTGCTGCTCCTGTCCTCGGTATTCAACTATATCAACCTTAGTGCGGCCTTTGCCGGAAAGCGCATCAAGGAAATGGGGACACGTGCCATATTGGGAGCGTCAAGGGGCAGCATCGTAAGGACTTTTCTGGCAGAATCGCTGCTTTTCACAGCCGTTTGTGCGACACTTTCGATCGTACTTGCCTATTATTTAACCCCGGTTCTTACCCGGTATGTAGAGACACGCTCCGGGTCAGATGCTATATCAGTGCCGTTTTCCTGGCAATGGGATTGGATCTCTGTGGGAGTGCTGGTACTGCTGGTTCTGGTCCTCGGCCTGCTGGCCGGTTGGATTCCCTCACGGATTGCGTCCAAATATGACGCGGTCCAGGTCGTTAAGGGAGATTACCGGCTCAAGAACAAACGTTTGTTCTCCAAGGTTTTCATCGTTTTCCAAACCGCGCTTGCGGTCCTGCTCCTCTCATTCGCATTGATCCTCGAACATCAGTTTTCCCATATGGTCCATCGTCCTTTGGGAGCCAATGTCGATAACCTGTATTTCCAGTATTTGGTCTCTCAAGCCCACGCTGACGCGGTGGAACAACTTCCGTTTGTCACTGAGTCCGGCTACTCTTCGGGTTACCCCGGTGGGCCGGGGTGGAAAGTGGGTATGACTTTGCAGGAGCTCTCTAACAAGCAAGTAACGGTTTCTTATTTGCAATGCAATCCCAAGGTTTTCGAGATGTTCCAATTTGACATTGTGGAAGATTTCCATCTGCCATCCGGAGAAGGTGTGTGGGTTACCGAATCCACGCTCGCTGAGTTGGAGATGGATTCCGCCCATCCGGTTTTCCCGCAGGGATTAGGTTATATCGCCAGCATGGAAATAGCGGGAATTCTCAAGGATTTCGCCGTTACGGACGCCGCCCATGTGGATGGGCGGGAAACAGGACTCGTTGCCGTAAATAAAGACTTGGAAACTGATTATTTGGTACTGAAGATTGACGGAGACCATAAGGAAGCGGAAAAGACATTACGGGAACTGTACACCCGTTTCAGTATGGAGCAGGACGGATACGAAGGGATGCCCGAATTGAGCGGCTTCATCCAGGATGAACTGACACAAAGGCTCGACGAGGCGAAAAAGTATATGAGACTGATGGAATTGTTCATGTACCTGGCCATCCTGGTCTCAGTATTGGGCCTGCTAGCTATGTCGGCGCTGTTCGCCTCGGAGCAAACCCACGACATCGCCGTCCGCAAGGTATTCGGCGGAACGGTCGGCGGAGAAGTGCTGCGCGGCGTAGGTACATATATGCTGCTTGTCCTTATTGCGTGCGTAATCGCCGTACCCGTTGCGATATGGCTGTCAGGCCGCTATCTGGAGAGCTACAACTACCGCATAAGCGGTTATGGATGGATCTTCGCCGTGGCCGCGGTCATTGCCCTGGCCATCTCCTTCCTCGCCGTCCTTTGGCAGACACTCAAGGCCGCGAATACCAATCCGGCTATCGAACTTAAGAAAGAATAACGATGAAATCCTACCTGAAATTCCTGTCCCGCAACAAGCTGTACACCGCCATCCAGGCGGTGGGGCTGGCCGTGAGCCTGGCCTTCGTGATCCTGATCGGGAGTTATGTGGTGCAGCAGTACCGGATGGCGCACGAGAATCCGGCCTGGAACCGGATCTATGCACCGGGGACTGACAGTTTCGCCGGGCTTGGTTTATGGGACAAGGAAGAAATAGAGATGTCCATCCCTGAGGTGGAAGCGGCCACCAGAATGTCTCTGATGCAATGCTCTGTCGTTGAATTTGGCGGACAGAAACGGCCGGGAGTTTCTACCTATGGATGGGAAGTCGATCCGGATTTTTTCGAAATATACTCATATCTTGAATGGCTGGAGGGCTCTCCGGCGATGTTCGAAATCAAGAATGCCGCAGTGCTCAGCGAGCCGATGGCCCGGCAGATTGCGAGAGGAGATGATTTCTCCTCACTTATCGGCCAGCCTTTCAAGGTTGGGGAAGGGATTTACCAGATTGCCGGCGTTGTCAGGATACCCGATAACAGCATTTTGCCGCAAGTGGATATGTTGACCAATATCGCATCCAACCACCATATTGAGGACGGCAAGAGTTTCAACAGCATAGGCAGCGTCACCACTTTGTGCCGCGTCAGCAAAGGGACCGAACGGGCGGATTTCGAGGCCAAGCTGCATGACATCATACTCAAGAATTATAAACCGGTATGGGGAGATCAGGTGGAGAGCTGGAAGATCTGGCGTTCTGACGAACTGTTCTGGACTCCGGGAATCGCAGGCAATGGCACCAACAAAACCGGAAACAAACAGATGGTCCGGCTGCTGACGGTGGTAGTCCTGCTCCTGCTGCTTTCAGCTATATTCAATTATATCAACCTCAGTTTCGCACTCAGTGGCAAGCGAGCCAAGGAGATGGCTACGCGCCGCCTGCTGGGCTCGGGCCGCAGTGCCATACTGTGGAAGCATATCGGAGAGTCGGTGGCCTTCACAGCGGTGTGCTTTGCCTTGTCTCTGGTGCTGGCCAAGCTGATGGTGCCGATGATGAATAACCTGCTGACCGCCCAGGACGACTGGCTTGGCATGGAGACGGAGATGAAACTTCAGTTCCTGATGACACCCGGTTATATCGCGGCATATCTGGCCGGCATCCTGGTGCTTGGAACGCTCTGTGGGCTTCTTCCGGCCCTTATGGCTGCCCGTTACGAACCCATCGACATCATAAAGGGATCGTTGCGCCGCCGCAACAAGATGGTCTTCAGCAAGGTGTTCATCGTCACCCAGAATGTCCTGGCAGTATTTCTGATCGCCATGGCTCTGGTGATGGAGCTCCAGATGAAGCACATGATGGCTCGTCCTACAAATTCCCAGGTTGACAACCGCTTCTATATTGATTATTACGCCACATCTTACGACCAGATGAAACTGTTCAAGGACAAGGTGGAGCAACTGCCATTCGTTACGGATGTGGGAGTGGGCCGCAACCTTCCGGGCTTCATCAATATGTCGGTCAGCATCAAACAGGAGGACGGCAGCAGTTTCAACCTGCCGGTCATCCTTTGCGACACTGCCTATTTCCGGCTTATGGGCCTGGAGGTGTTGGAAGATTTCCACCACCCACTACTGAATTCTATCTGGCTGGACGAGACTGCGTTCAATGCGGCTGGTGTGTCGGACACATCTTCTTATTTCCGCAACCGGGTGGGCATCAACGGGGCCAGGGTTGATAATATCGGTGGCGTGGTAAGGGATTTCCCTGTCGAATCGGCCGCATCCAACGAAGTGAAGACTCTCAATGCTGCCGTGATAGTGTCTTCCATGGAAGATATCTACTTTTCGCACGGCTTGCTCATCGGTACGATCGGGGAGGAAAAGGACTATGAACGACAGATAATGAAGGCCTACGAGGAATACCGTATGGAGCAGTCAGGTGTATACGAGGCGCCGTGGAGACACGGATTCGTACGCAACCTCTACCGGAAGCAACTGGACCCTGCTCGCCGGACCATGCGGCTGCTGGAGATCTTCACTGTTCTGGCTGTGCTGATCTCCCTGCTGGGACTGCTGGCCATGAGCACCTATTTCGCTGGCGAAAACACGAAACAGATTGCAATTCGCAAGGTATTCGGAGCCGACGTTAACAGCGAGACATGGCGCAATGTCCGCAGCTATATGCTGCTGGTGGCCATTGCCTGCTTGATAGGCATTCCCCTGGCCATCTGGGCAGCCGG
>JAFZBM010000097.1 GCA_017561765.1 Bacteroidales bacterium
ACCGATTAGTCTTAATGACAACTACATCTTTCCATTGAGCGACGACGGTTTTGTAAAAGAACTTAACGGTATTATCCCACCAAACTTTGGCGCCGCAAACGAGAGGCAGAAAGCCGGAAATCTATACATAAGTCCCTACGGAGAACTGCATATATGCCTTCATAACCACTCGATTACAGGCTATGACTCAGAGATTGGCTTCTGCTCCACCGAATATAAAGATGCTCTAAAGAAGCTCTATCCCGGCTGGCACGGCTATGTGCAGTCGGAAATGACATTGTTTCTGGAGGAACCAAGAGGAAACTAAATTTCCTCGCCGCCTACCATTATCGGAATATCGGAAGAGACGCCCCCTTCGTCAACCGAAAGAATCTCGTAAACAACATAACGCTGCATGCCGCGCCATGGCAGCATGCCATTGTATTCTTTGTAACGCAATTCCACCATTTTGCCGCTGCAGCGCATCAGCGAGTCGGCGACCGCCTTGTCAACGACGGAGAAATTGAACTCGTTGGACTGGATGCCGTTGCCTGACTTGGCTCCACGGAATCCGGTCTGGATAAGCCGGCCTTCATATGTCTTCCACACCCAGCCTTTGTAAACTATCTGGTTAAGTTCTCCGGCCTTTACGCCCTCGCCCAGTACAAAATAGAATTTAAAATACACAAAACCCGCAGCAGCGAGGAGCAAGATAGTGACAATAGTGGTGATAACTTTGGTCCCGGTTTTCATAAGTGTAGCAATTAACCTTACAAATATAATAATTTGTTTTAAATTTGCGCCTTGAAATGTCAAGACACAAGGTATTAATATTCATATTGTCTGTGTATGCCCTGCTTGCAGGTATATGTCTGGTCTTTCCTAAAGACGGAATAAACCTGGGCGGAGTCGCCATCGGTTTTCCTGCCCTAAAGGATGCAGTCGCATCTTTTATCCCTTCTTCGGAAAAGGCTGAAGGCGCATCTCCGGAAGAGCTGCTCAACAAGCGGATGGAAGCGATAAGGGACGCCGAACGTGACCGGTTCCAGAGCTATTTCAACGAAAGTCCTGCGAGGATATACTTTCCCAACGGGGACATAAGCACCTTCGATTCATTCTTCCGCGCTCTTGACGGAGCCGGCAAGAAGCAGGTCCGCATACTGCACTATGGTGACAGCCAGATCGAGGAAGACCGTATATCTTCGACTTTGCGTGCCGGACTGCAGCAGAAATTCGGCGGCGGTGGCCCCGGGCTGCTGCCGTTCGGAAGGCCCTATTATACCTTATGCGTGTCGGAATCTTCAAGCGCCAGCCTGCCGCGCGCGCTTGTTTTCGGTGAAGGATTACGTCGCAGCGACGGGCGCTACGGTATAATGGGACAGTGCGCGCGGATGGATACGAGCGTCTATACCACAGTCACTTCCGTCAAGCGCAATCAAGCTCCCAGCCGTCACTTCAGCAGACTTACGCTGCTTGCCGGCAATGTGGGTAACTCCCTGAACATCAAGTGCAACGGTAAGGTTTACAAACTCGAGAAGTCCACCGATCCATCCGAGGTCGGGAGAATTGTGATAGACTTGCCCGACAGCAGCACGTCAGTCCGTTTTTCCACATGGGGCGGGGCCAACATATACGGCATGCAACTTGACGAGACGTCGGGCGTCAGCCTGGACAACATACCCATGCGCGGTTGCTCCGGAACAATTTTCACCAGTCTCAATTCCAGCCAGTTCAAGGAATATGTCAGAAATGACAACGTGCGGATGATTATTCTGCAGTTCGGCGGCAATTCCATGCCTTTCCGCAAGACACCGAGGGCAATCTCCGAATACAAAACTTCCATCGAGAATCAGATAAGGCACATCCACAAGCTGGCGCCGGATGCCGCCATATTGTTCATAGGCCCCTCGGACATGTCCGTAAACGTCAAAGGCCGCATGGTCACCTACCCGCACCTTCCCATGATGGTGGATTCTCTTAAGGCCGCAGCCAATAACGCCGGCGCCGCTTACTGGGACCTCTACTCCGCTATGGGAGGCGAAGGGTCGATGGTGAAATGGGTGAAAGCCCGTCCGTCTCTTGCCGGAACCGACTATGTACATTTCACGCCACGTGGAGCCGAAGCCATGGGCAACATGCTCTTCGAATCCCTGATGCTTTATTATGACTACTACAGTTGGCGTAAAAAAGGCGGACACAGTAAATGAAAGCGTTCACCCTACTGATTTGCGCCCTGATCTGGCATATCGGCGCCGCGGCAGCAGTGCCCGAAGTACCGGCAGACAGTTCCGTGCTGGTTTTTCCTGGAAAACGCGGCGGCATAGAACGCTTCGCCGCCAAACTGCAGGCTGTCAAGGAATCTCCCGACAAAAGCGTGACTATCTGGCATATAGGAGGCTCCCATGTACAGGCCGGATGGTTCACCTCCCGCGTACGCCACAACTTCGATTCTCTGGGACACTATCCTTGCGGAGGACGGGGATATATATTCCCTTATCCCTTGGCCAAGACGAATTTCGACCGCTCATACAGGGTGGGATATACTGGAGAATGGATCGGCAGCATGAGCTCCAGGCCCAACCGGGAGATGCCGGTCAAGCCTGACTACGGTATTACAGGAATAGCCGCTTACACGGCGGATACCACGGCATCCTTCAGCCTTCGTATGCCTTACGGAATATCAGGCCTGCATATCTTGGGGCGTGGCTCCGGTCCGGAAGTGATCCCATGCGTCGTCGTAGGTGCGGACACGTTGCAATGCAGCCCGGATCCTCTTACAGGTGGCTTTGCGACCATGTTCCCCGCCGAGACGGACAGCATGGTTGTGACGCCGCGGCTTCGTGAAGGACAATACTTTCTTATTACCGGAATTCTGCCGGAAGAAGCTCCCGGAGGAGTTCATTATGTCTCCACGGGCGTAAACGGAGCCCGCACTACCACCTGGACAGAACGCTGCCCGGAGTTCAGGCGGGATCTCTCCAGGATTCATCCCGACCTGGTCATTCTTGGCCTGGGCATCAACGACTCCGCCTGCCCTCCTGAAGATTTCAAGCCGGAACGCTTCAAGGAGCACTACCGCACGCTGTTGCGCCTGATTCGGGAACAGGCTCCTGAATGCACGTTCATCTTCATTACCAACAACGATTCCTGGCGCTGGAAAGGCCGGCGCATGGTACACAACGAAAACGGGACTGCTGTACGGCAGGCAATGTTCGAACTTGCCGGAGAATACGACGCCGCCGTATGGGACCTGTTTTCCCTGATGGGAGGAAACGGCAGCGCAGAGGGTTGGCGGGATGCAGGACTGATGAAGAACGACCGTCTCCATTTCACGCGTGAAGGTTATGAGATGCTCGGGGATTTGTTATACACCGCACTGATGCGGGAATGCGAGAGATAGGGCGTTATGGAAAAGCTGTTCGCCTTCGATCCTTCATCACCCCTGATTTTCACCCAGTTCTATTTCTGGGCATTCTTCGGCGTCGTTTACGCCATATTCGCTCTTGTCGGCAAGAGGCAGCACCTCCGAAACGTATTTCTGTTTTTTGCCAGCTTGTTCTTCTACTATAAGACCAGCGGCCTGTCGATATTGATTCTGCTCTTCGTCATCTGCTCGGACTTCTTCATCGCAAGACGCATGTCGAAGGCAGGGAAAGGGAGTTTCGCCCGCAAAGCCTGGCTGATATTGAGCGTGTGCATCGACCTCAGCCTTCTGTGCTATTTCAAATACGCCTATTTCATTGCGGACGTTCTCCACAACCTTACGGGTACGGAATTCAAAGTCGTTGACGTTTTTGCCCAGATAGGAAACATGATCAGCGGAAGCGAACGATTCGACGTGGACAAAATAGTGCTGCCGGTCGGAATATCGTTCTTCATTTTCCAGATCATCAGCTACAGCGTCGATGTGTACCGCGGTGACGTAAAACCCGTCAAGAACATTCTCGACTTCGGCTTCTACGTCAGTTTCTTCCCCCAGCTGGTGGCGGGCCCCATCGTAAGGGCTTCGGAATTCATCCCTCAGCTATATAAGCCCTTCTCGCTCAGCCGCAAGCAGTTCGGCATAGCAGTATTCTGGATACTCAACGGTCTGGCGAAGAAGATTATATTGAGCGATTACATAGCCGTCAATTTCATAGACAGGGTATTTGACAATCCCCTGCTTTTCACCGGTTTCGAGAACCTTGCGGCGCTTTTCGCATATTCCCTCCAAGTCTATGCCGACTTCTCCGGCTATACCGACATAGCCATCGGCGTCGCCATGCTGATGGGCTTTTACCTGCCGGTCAACTTCAATTCTCCTTATAAGGCGCCCAATCCCCAGGATTTCTGGCGCAGGTGGCACATGTCGCTCAGCCGCTGGCTGCGTTCATATCTTTACATTCCCCTCGGCGGCAACAGGAACGCCTCGTTCGGAACATATTTCTGGATTGTGCTTTTCGCCCTGATCGCCCTTATCCTGTCCGGCAGCTGGGTGGTCTCCGTCATCCTCGTCAGCTTCGGCGCCACGATGCTGCTGCTGGCGCGTTTCAAGGAAAGCAGCCGGAAGAAGCTGTTCTCCAATATCAACCGCTTCATCACCATGCTCTTCGGTGGAATGTGGCACGGCGCCAGCTGGAACTTCATAATCTGGGGCGGCCTGAACGGTATAGGCATGATCATCTACATACTATGGAAAGATATGAAATGGGGAATACGGCTGCTCCTGACCGGCCTTTGTGCAATAGGGCTCGCGGCACTCTGCCACTTCGAGCCCGAGCCGGTGTGGCGCATACTTTCCGTATGGATGATGGTTGTTTTTGCAGGTACTCTGGTGCGCTTCATATACCATCTTTTCCGGCCTGACGCCATGGGGGCTCCGTCCGGCGGCATGGACAGCGCCAGGATACGCATTGGAGGTATCCCGGTCAAGGGCTCCAAACGTGTGACGATAACGAATCGCCGCGATTCAGCTACCGCATGGCTCGGTACTGTTTGGGCGATAGCACAGACATTCACTTTCATTACTTTCACCCGTTTGTTCTTCCGCAGCGGCTCGAATCTCGACCCCGCTACCGCCAACCAGGTGGCCTGGCAGACTGCCCGCAACATGGTATCGCAGATAGGTTCGCCATGGGATATAAGCATAATTCCTGACGTTTGCGCAGGCTACTGGAAGGTATTCGTCCTGGTAATAGCGGGATTGGTGATTCATTTGCTCCCCGCACGCCTGAAACGCCGTTACCGTCTTGGCTTCGCTTCCCTGCCGCTGCCCCTCATGGCAGCAGCTGCGGCACTTGTGGTGTTTGTCCTGTACCAGTTCGTGACTGCGGACACCCTGCCATTCATCTATTTCCAGTTCTAAAAGCTGAAATCAACTCCCATTAGGAACGAACGCCCGGGCATGGGATATCCCTGGACTATCTGGTAATGTCTGTCAAACAAGTTTGCCAGGCGCAACGAGATCTTTATGCAAGCCTGTTCTGAAATACGGGAGATATGGAAATCGCGGGTCAGTGCCGCATCGCTGATTGTCCATGGATCTATGTGATAATCAGCAGTATTGGCGCTGCGGGACCATTTCTCGCCGCTGAACTGGCTGTTCCACACGAAAGTCCATTTACGCCAGCTGACGCTGAAATCGGCGGAGGCGCTGTGCATCGGGATATAAGGGAGCTGGTTGCCGTAGCTGACGCTTCCGGGAGTGCTGTGATCAAGCGCCCTTTGGAATGAATATCTTATCGAAAAGCAGGAACTTATCGGACCGGAAGCATATGATGCGCTCCCCTTCAGATCTATCCCTGCAATATCGGCAAGGCCTATGTTCAACATTGTCCACCGGAACTGAGACGAAGTAGGGATAGCAACTATCTTGTCGCTGACCCGGTTATAATATGGTGACAGACGGGCTTCGAGTGTCCATGACCCCCTGCTTGTACGAAGGAACAAGTCTGCTGCTGTTTGCAATGCTGATTCAGGTTCGAGTGCCGAATTCCCCATCAGGCTGTAATACAGGTCGTTGAAACTTGGCAGACGGTATGAGCGTTTAGCCGAAACATCCATCTCAAGCCATTCAAATGGCGTCCAGCACAGACTTGCAGCGGGAATCCACGCGTCCCGCCATGCATCTTCCTTCGACCAGGGGCCGGCATGCGCGTCAGCATAACTGTCATAAGCGCCCATATATGCAAGATGCGCAGCGATGCGAAAACGCTCCAGATTAAAACGGGCCGCCAGCGCGGTGCAGATTCCAAGCCTGGACGGGGCCACGCCCTGGCCCGAATCGCTGTCGAGAGTATTTCCCTGAAGGTCGGACGACAGGTCTACAGCCAGATAATCACTTACGGTAAACGATTGAGCCAAAGACAAATACGCCGATTGCTGAAGATAGTGCAGATCGTACGGGATCGCCATTGGATTCTTCTCGGGATGTGTGGCGTAGTGAGTATAGTTGTTGGCATATTTGAAGCGTATGGCAGAAGAATAGCGGGATGTCCAATCATATATCCAGGCTCCCTGTACGAATAAATCCCTGTCTGCCTGGCGCTCGGCGCTGAAAGGGAAACCTGATGCCCTGCGTATTACCGGCCCCGGGAAACCGCGTTCGGAATTGTATCCGTACAATCGCAGGCGCCATTCGCCGCGTTTCAATGCGCCGAACAACTGGGATTCAAGCCTCATGCTTCGAATGTCGCCGTTTTCACGCACCAGCGTGGTATCGAACCATGGATAATTATAATCCCCTTTGCTTGCGAGATATTCGGCCGACGCCCTAACGGACAAGTCACCGATACGCTTTTCCCACTGAAGAGCAGGATTGACAGTGCCGAACGATCCTCCACGAAGCCTCAGCCTTGTCCTGTCGGCGGAAGGCTCTGAAGAAGTCAGGTGCAGGGATGCTCCGGTCACATATTCTTTTGCCGTTTGCAGGCGGACACTTTTCTGGTTGTTGTACAAAGCCAGGGAACTCAGGCTCTCTACCGACAGCCGCCCCAGGTCGACCTGCATGTTCTGGGCATTGTCAATCTGGATTCCGTCGATGAAAACGCCCACATGTTCGCTTCCGAGGCTCCGGACATTGATGGTCTTCAGGCCGCCCAGGCCCCCGTAGTCCTTGACTTGTATTCCGGTAAAACGGCTGACCGCTTCGGCCAGATGAATGATCTGCCCGCTGTCAAGCCCCCCGCGTATCTCTTCGGCCGGCCGTAGAAGAGGAATATCCCGGACTGAAGACACTCTGGCTGCGGATAAAGTGTCGGGGACCTGCTGACAGAGACCGGAGCAGATTAAACAGAGCCAGAGCATCGTAAAGGGTTACCAGATTGCGAAATGACCAGGGCAGACGCCTGCGGTCACGGACCAGAAAGTCTCACCGTCATTGAAATCCAGCGCCCTGCAGGAAACCGTGCCGGGATTGAAATAATCTCCGGCATCGCCAAGAATCAAGTAATGCTTGGGCCCCGGGAGTACGGTCATTCCGTACGGGGTTCCGGACAATGTCTGCGGATAGAGGGATATCGTGCATTTCCCCGATGCGTAATCGTCTATCTTGCATGACCATACATAATAACTATGTGCCACGTTCCAATTGAATTCATCCTCTGTTCCGATACAATAGACGGCACCGTCGGCAACGCAGGAACAGCTCACGTGAAGGGCCTCGGGCTTGATGGCCGTGCCGCTTCCCACGAGGGCAATCTTTGACGGATCATCGGCGAGCAATACGTACATGCCGGTGTGGACATCCCAATAATTGCCGAGCGAGCTCACATAAATGGCGCCGTTGCCGTCGGACCACACATTCTTAAGGTTGACGGCCACCTCTACAGTTCTCTCCACTTTGAATCCCGCGGCATCAATGATGCTGAGCGTATTGTCGTAAGAATAGGCAGGAGGAAGCTGGCTTGAGATGCCGCCCGAATTAGCCACATACAATTTCCCGTTGTAAAAGGCAATGCCCTCCGGCTGCCAGCCCACTTCCACGGAGCCATCCACCTTCTTGGTGTTCAGGTCTATACGATATACCTGCCCCTTGGGATTGGAAGATCCTGTGATGATATAGCCCCACTTATCGTCATAAGTGCCGGAAACGTAGGCGCCCGACCAGGAGGTCACATAGGCGTATTTGTCGTCGAAGGCAATATTGCGGGGAGTCGGCACTTGAATCGCGGCTATTTCAGTTTCGTCAACCGCTGAAATCACTTCCACGAGACCGGAATTATTCACCACGATCCACAGTTCGTCTCCGTTCACGGCAATGTCGTTGCCGACGTCTCCCAGGCCGCCGGCGACTTCCGGGTTCATCTTCCTGAACGCACCGGTCACATAACTGCCGCCAGGAAAGCGAAGCATGTCGAGCGTGGCGTTGTTGGAGCCCATCCCTCCTTCATTCAAAACGAATAATTTGCGGCAGACGTCGGAATAGCCGCTGACATCGACCTTATTCCCTTCCAGAAGTATGTCCATGGATGGCTCAAGGTCTTTGGTGCACGCCGCGGCACACAGCACGGCGCACAAAAAAAGCAATGGTTTCTTCATTAAATGGTCGTTTTACCGGACAAACTTGATTATGGAATGTACAAGCCACCGTAATCCGGCACAAAAATACGAAAAAATCGCAGACTTTCGGCCTGCGATTAATACTTGTGAGAACTATCAGATTTGAACTGATGACCTCCTGCCTGTCAAGCAGGCGCTCTAAACCAACTGAGCTAAGCCCTCAGTTTTGTGCTCCCTTAGGGGCTCGAACCCTAGACACCCTGATTAAGAGTCAGGTGCTCTACCAACTGAGCTAAGGAAGCAAAATTTCAATTTGTGACCCGTTCGGGGCTCGAACCCGAGACCCCCACATTAAAAGTGTGATGCTCTACCAACTGAGCTAACGAGTCCTCCTCTGTGTTTGGGACTGCAAAGATAGAATCTTTTCTGTAATCTGCAAAATTTTTCAATAACTTTTTATCTTATTCCGGGGCCATCCTCCCGCTGTCGCCCGGAAACGGCCAAAATAGCTCCGTACTCATCGCTTAAATCACTTTTTTTATTATATTTGGCAGTTATAAGTATTATAAACACATAATCAACTATGATTAATAAGTCAGTCTTCACTGCCCTTTCGCTCGTGTTTCTGTGCACGGCTCTCTCCGCCCAGGAGAAAATCAAGGAAGTGGTAACCAGCAACTACAACCGCAACAGTGTATCGATGGTGTGCGTACAAAGAGGCGACTCCTATGACTCACAAGTCTCAAGCGCGGTCAGGTCTTTTTCTCTTGGAGACAAGTATGACATCAACAACATCACGACAAAAAGCGTACGCCTGGACAAAGTCCGTTCCGAGTCGGCTTACCAAACCGAAATTGACGGCATCGTCAACCGTGTCGGCTTTGCACGTGAAATTCTTGCTTCCATTTTCAACCGTGACTCAAACGGCATGATGGATGACAAGACGGTGCGTTACCGCGGCAATTACGACGCCAAGGATCAGGACGTGATCAACGCCCGCGCTTCCCGCGTCGGCACCGAAGCCCTCGGCGACCTCGGACACGGACTGGTCAGCGGCAGTTATATAGTTTTGACCGATTTCAGCAAAATCAGCCGAGATGTCGACACCAGGGGCAACGTGACCTGGTCCACAAACGCCCAGGCGTTCGTTTATCAGATCGGGATGGACAGGGACGCTCTCAACGATTTCTATGAGCAGTGCTGGATTTATGATGAAGATGACCAGGCGACCCGCAGCGCCAAGAGGCTGGCATTCCAGAATCTTGACATTCCCATGGTTCCTGTGGCCCAGGCGAATGCCACCGGCGCCAGTTCTTCCGTCGAGGCGGCCGCCAATATGTGCATAAGGGAACTGATCACCAAACTGGAAAACCGTATTCCCGCATGGGAAGTAGCCGTAGCCGTTATCGGCAAGCGTCCCCTCCGTGCGAAAATAGGAACGAAGGAAGGGCTCAAGAACGGAGACCGCTACCGTGCCTATTCATATACCGAAGACCGCGGCGGAAACTTGAAATCCGTTGCCCGCGGCTATCTTCGCGCTACCGAAATATCAAGCAACACGGGAATGGCTATCGGAGAAACCGAGCCTTCCAAGTTCTACCAGATATCCGGTCTTGCCAATATCGATGAAGGATGGACCATCAAACAGACTAACGACTGGAAAGTCGGCGTCCTTGCCGGACTGAAAGCCGGAGGCCTGGGCGGGACTGCGCTTGGCGTGGACATCGATTACCTTATGAATGTGAGCAATGTCGGAACCATGTCCTATCTGTTCCTTACCCTTGGACTTGATGTGACTTCAGGCAACGGCAATTATCTGCCTGTCCAGTTCGGCCTCGGCTTCGCCTACGGTTTCCATCTTACCAGATTCCTCGAAATCGCACCTTATGCGGCAATCGGTCTCGAGCACATGGGACTTTCGGTCACAGACAGTTCAGATGACCGTTTCACACGCGAGTCCGCCCTTATTCTGGAGCCCGGCGTGAGGGTCGCCGCAAATGTGGCATACCCCTTGCAAGTCTTCGGAAAGATTTATTATGACGTACTTACGATTCAAGGACCTTTATACAAAATGTATAATGCCAATCTGGCGGTTCCCCATTCAAGCGGAGCCGGCGTTGAGTTTGGCGTAAAATGGACATTTTAATTCTTTAGTGCTATATGAGAAAAACACTTATGATCGCGCTCACGCTGCTGATGACATTCTCGGCAGTGAGTGCCAACGCCCAGAACAAAGACCGCAGAAAGTCATTCAAGAGCTGGGACAACTACGAAATCACCACCGAAAAGGTGGGTGTTGACGGCACCAAGTTCGTCAAGGTATGGGGCTTCGGCAAGACAGTCGACGCCGCCACCATGGCAGCCAAGGAAAATGCCGTGCACGCCTGCATCTTCAGGGGTCTTCCCGGAAGCGCGACCGCAATGAGTACGCCTCCCATCTGCCCCAATCCCAACACGCTGGAAACACATGAAGATTATTTCCAGACCTTCTTCGCCGCTGGCGGCCCTTATCTTGCCTATGTGAGCATGACTACCGACGGCGTCCCTTCCGGCACCGACAGGCGCAAAGTGAAGGGCGGCTATAAAGTCGGCATCTATGTTCAGGTTATGTACGACAACCTCAAGCGCAAACTTGAGGCTGACGGAGTAGCACGCAAACTCAGTTCCGGTTTTTAGGATATGAAAAAATCATTATTGATCGCAGCTTTGCTGCTTGCCTGCCAGTTTATCGGCTGGTCCCAGGCCAAGAAGCCCACGATTATGGTCGTCCCCGCCGACGCATTCTGCGAGCGTTACGGTTACGTGCAGAAGGTGAACGCAATGGGTGAGACCGTATCATCCCCCGACTATTCCAGGGCGATGAAGGAGAATTCCGACATCCGCACCCTCGTTGCAGCCATGGCTGACTTCATGGCAAAGAACGACTTCCCTATCCAGTCGCTCGAGCAGGAACTCAAGAGACTGCAGACCGAAGATGCCGAAATGGCGATGATGACCGGCCGTTCCGGCGGCGAAGTCGAGGAGACGCCCCTTGAAAGGTTGCGCCGTAACGCAAGGGCCGACATCATTCTCGATCTCGATTATGAAATCCATCGCGTAGGTCCCCAGAAGCAGGTAAGCTTCAATCTCCAGGCTATCGACGCTTATTCTTCCAAGATTATCTCCGGTAACACCGGCGTCAGCTCGGCAGCCAACGTCCCCATGACTTCCCTGCTCGAAGAGTGCGTGCTCAGCTTCAAGGACAACTTCCTCAGCGGGCTCCAGCACTACTTTGACGATCTCTTCGCCAACGGCCGCGAGATCAGCGTCACTTTCCTTCGCTACGACAACTGCCCGTTCTACTTCGACGACGACATTGTGATCGACGGTGAAGATTATGAATTCGGCGAGTGGGTTGAAGAGTGGTTCCAGGACAACACCGTCGAGGGCCGCTTCACCACCGGTGCAAGCTCGGGCAACCGTCTCCGCTTCACCCAGGTCCGCATCCCTCTCTACGCCCAGAACCGCAAGGGCCGTGACGTAGCCATCGACGCCGACGACTTCGTGAAGCCGCTCGTGCGCGAACTCAAGAAAAAACTAAACGTGACCGTCGGTTCTTCTCCGAGGGGCCTTGGTGACGTATGGATTACCGTTGGCGACAAATAGTGAATAATTATGAAAAAGATTATAGCAAGCATTCTTCTGGTGTCGGCGTGCTTCGTGGCGCTTGCCCAGAATGACAAAGGCAAGATGGACGACATGGGCCGCATAGCCCTCACGCCTGTCATCCTTGAAAACAGCTACATCCCCGCTGCCGCCTCCAACGTGGTGCTCAACAAACTCACGCAGATTGTCACCCAGAACGGTCTGGCAGGCGACAGCTTCGACCCACGCTTCATCATTACCGCCAATATGGTGGAACTCGGTCATGACGTTACCGCCACCACTCCCCCCATGCAGGCATATACTCTCAGCCCTACCCTTTATATAGGCGATGCTGCCACCGGCACTCTCTACGCCAGCTGCGCCCTCGACCCCATTAAGGGTGCCGGCACCAATGCCACAAAAGCATATATGCAGGCCGTAAAGATGCTGAAGGCGAACACGCCCGAGGTCAAGCGCTTCATCGAAACCGGCAAGACCCGCATCATCGAGTGGTACAACAGCCAGATAGACTTCCTCATCAGCGAGGCCAACGCCCTTGCCGGACAGGACAAGTACGACGAGGCGATAGCCCTGCTCTTCACCGTCCCCACCGTATGCAAGGACGCATTTGACAAGGCTATGAGGGCCGCCGAGCAGATCTTCCAGCAGAAGATAGATATCGAAGGCGCACAGCTGCTGAACATGGCTACCCATGTATGGAATGCCAACCAGGGCTGGAACGGTGCCAACGAAGCTGCAGGTTACCTCTCACAGATACATCCTCTCTCTTCCGCCGTTCCCGGTGCAATGGCTCTCTCCGAGACCATCGCAAAGCGCGTCAAGGAACTTGATACCAGGGAATGGAATTTCGAAATGAAACGCTTCGACGCATCGGTGAGCCTTGAAAGCCAGAGGATTTCCGCTATGGCTGAAATAGGCAAGGCGATGGCAAAGCGTCCCGTCAACTACTATAACATGAACCGCTTCGGCTGGTGGTGATAAATATGAAAAAGATAGTTTTAGCAATGCTGGCCCTGCTCCTCGCCGCAGGAGCATTCGCCCAGGAAACTGAGTGTATCAGCAAGGAGTTGGACGGCAGCCTTACGCTCCGCGTATGGGGAACCGGCCGCAACCGCACCGACGCCATCGAGCAAGCCCGGAAACAAGCCGTATACGACGTTTTGTTCAAGGGTGTAACCCGTGGCAACACTGACTACAATATGCGTCCCATTATGACCGAGGTAAACGCCCGCCAGCGTTACCAGGACTACTTCGACATCTTCTTCATGGACCGTGGAGAGTACCGCAAATACATCAGCATGGAAGACAAGCGCGCCGGTTCCACCCGTATCAAACGCAATTACCGCGACGTTACGGTAGGCACCACTGTCCGCGTACTTGTTCCCCAGCTCCGCGCAAGACTTAAAGAAGACGGACTGTTATGAAAAAATTGATGCTTGTATTCAGCTTCGCGCTGATGCTGCTTCCGGCCACGTTGATGGGACAGGCAAAGCATTCTGGCTATGCCCTTCCGGATGAGCCGAAGAGGGCAAAATATATTGACTTCCCGAGTCTTGACCAGGGCTTTTGGTTCACCGGTCAGCTCACCGGGGCCATGGCCTTCAGCAGCAAGTCAAGCGGCCCCATTGTCCAGGTGGATGTCATCGGCGGATACCGTTTCAACGAGTTCATCAAGCTTGGTCTCGGCGTTTCTCCCAGACTCCTGCCCATGGACTCCAGTTACTTCCCGTTCGATGGCCTGGGCGGCGGTCCCGTTTCCCTGCCCGTTTACCTCGATGTCCGCGGGAATATTATCTCGCAGGAATCCCGCATGGCAGTCCCCTACTGGAGCATGGACCTCGGATATTCAATACCTGAAGGCTTCTATGCCTCACCTACCATCGGAGTACGCGTAGGTGGCCCGCGCAACAATTTCATCGCAGGACTTACCTACATTTTCCAGAATGTGGCGTCCTGGAAGGAATCTTACAGCGCGATCGGACTGAGACTCGGATACGAATTCTGATCTTGCCATGAAACGTTTAATTCTGATTACCCTTTCAGTGTTGCTGGCTTGCAGCAGTGTTTCCGCCCAGAGCATACTCCGCAATCTGGAGCGCAGGGCCCGCAATGCCGCTAGCAACGCTGTCAGCAGGCAGGTCGACAAAGCTGTCGACCAGGCCGTTGACAACGCTATAGAAAAGCAGCGCGAGAAGCAGCAGGCAGAACTGGACAAAGCGGCCGGAGAGTATCGGGCAAACATGGACAGCCTCAGCAAGTCCGGAGTTGAAGTCGATCTCGACGAAGCACAGGAAGCGGTTGACAAGAGCGCCGAGGCAGTACCCCAGCAGCTCAAGCCCGCCGATCCCGAAGGTATCGCTTATGCCAAAAAACATGGTACCTGGTTCTGCGCAGAACCGGGTACCGTGTTGTACTACGAAACCCGTGACGCTTCCGGGAAACAGACAAACGCTTTCCAGTACAAGATCAAGGATGTCAAGACGGAAGGCGACAAGACTGTCATATATTATGACACCTTGATTCCCGCCCTGTCCGATGAGCCGACCGGCTGCAATGTCCGCTCCGAAGGCGGCTGGTTCTATACCGATGCAGCCGGCGCCATGGGACAGACAGCGGACAAGTTGTCTGTCACCGGCAACGCCCCCATTCTTCCCGAAAAGCCAGGAAAAGGTGTCAAGTTGGATGATTGTACCGTAAACATAGCCTCCATGGCAACTACGGCCAATTATACCGACATACGCTTTACAGGCAACGACACCGTGACTACGGCCGCCGGATCGTTCGACTGCTGGTGCCTTGAGTTCACCACCGTCACGAAAATGGCATTTATAAAGGCATCCAACCTGAACGAACAATGGTTCGCGAAGGGCATCGGCGTCGTCAAATACGTGATCAAGGACAAGAAGGGCAATGTGCAGAGCACGCAGGAACTGGTAAAAATCGAAAAGCCCTAAACCATGAAAAAGGCATTCTCATTATCAGTCCTGCTTGCTGCAGCCATTTGTCTGTCGTCATGTACTCTTTCCGATTTGCTCGGAATCAACCTTGATTACGACATATCCAATCCCTGGTCTTCCTGGGATAAAGTATCTCCCGGCGTCTATCTTGGCACTGAAGACGGCTACAACAAGGACGAGGTGATTGCCAAGGGCACGGACGGCAGCATAATTACCTGCGATGTCGACAAGGGTTCCAGCATTACACCCAGGGAGTTCGGCGGTTTCGACGGCACTGATACCGTCTACGGTTTCGGAGGCGATAAATACAAAGGTTCCGACTATCTTTGGAAGACGATCGACGTAATGAGCAAGGAACCTTCCAACCAAAGCATATTGACCGTATCGACCAATATCGACGCGACCAAAAAGCTTTGGGGCGCAAAAGGTGTCGGGCTCATTACTTCTCCGAAAAAGTACAAGAAACTTGACAAAGGCGGCACGTTCTGGGATAACTATAAGTTTATCTGCAGCAAGTATCAGGACGGAGGTTATGTCGATCCCGCACAGCAGCTGACCACATCCTACACCGTCTATGACACCAAGTGGCTGTACGACAAATACCCTTCTGACATGAACGCCCGGGGCTGGGTCGTACCGTACACCGGAAGCGGCAAGATAGAGTGGATGACGGTATGCCGCCAGAAAGGATGGGACGACCGGGGCAAGCGCAAGACCCTGTGGGGAGGATGCAGTTTCGAGAACATCACCTACGTCAAGGCTGAAATCAGCGGCATAAGTTACGACGATGCAGCTGCTTATGTTGCCAAGGTCAAGGCAGAGGGCAAGTATAACAAGCTTCTGCATGACAGCGCGGACGGCAGTTCAATGATCAGCTTCGAGACTTGCTCTGACGACAGTTCGGAGAGCACGGAGGGATTCAGCGGTTATATCACGCCTCAATACAAGATAAGTTATACCACTACCCTCTTCACAACGCTCACTGTCGAATTTTCCGTTGAATACGTAACATACGTATAAACTTCTCTCCTTATTAATTCAACGGCCGGAAAGCGTTTTACTTTCCGGCCGTTATTTATTCCTGACGTTTAAATTTTTCAGCTGCTGCTCCCGGGGACCTTTTCCCAGGTTTGATGGTCCCCGGG
>JAFZBM010000098.1 GCA_017561765.1 Bacteroidales bacterium
ATGAACTCAAGCTCGAAGAGACGGCTCTTGTCCACATCAGGATAGAAATAGCGCTTCATCAGGGTGTCGGGGACATCTGCGGCCCAGCGCACGAAATGGTCCACCGCACACTGGGGACGGTAGGCGTCATATATCTTGAGACGATAGCCCTGCGCCTTCAATTCATCGCTTACCACCTTGAGGCTGTCGGCCGCTTGCTTGGTAAGCATGGCCGTCGGTGCCAGGTAGCCGTCGATACGCTGGCCGACGAAATTGTGGGTGCTGTAGTAGCGTATCTCCAGAATGACGTCCGGGATGACGTCGGATATCTTGACGAAATGCTCCCTTCCGCCCTGGTCCGGGGATGTGAGGCGGCGGTATTCATCCTGCGCCAGCGCCATCTGAACGCGGAATTCCGGACTGGTTTGCAGGCGGGAATAGCCGATGCTGGCGGCCAGGCGCGTCACGTCCACGTCGCTCTGCCAGTGGGCTCCCGAGATAACGCGGCTGATGCCGCATTCCCAGGCCCGCGAATATATGGCATTGGCAGCCGCAGGGTTGACTTCAGCCAGGATGAGGGCCGCCGTCCAGCTGCGCATCGTGTGACCTGAAGGATAACTGCCTTCGCCGCTGAACTGGGCGTCGTCATCCAGGAATGCCTTCTCCTTGAAATAGACGAACGGACGCGTGCGGTGATAGAAAGCCTTGGGAGCCACGCGCATCTGGTCGGTAGTGGCCAGGCTGGCGGTAACGAGCTTCCAAAGCTCCGGCGTACCTTCTGCCGTAATCTCATGGCCGAAGGGAACGCTAAGCTCCGCCAGCAGCGCCTCATAGCTCCAGACGGCATCTTTGCGTGCCATGGCCGCCCGCTCGGGATTCTTCCGTTGTGCCTTGCCCCATTTGTAGCGCTGTACATCGTACTTGAATGCCGGCGAGCCCTTTCCCGGCGGTGCCGGCAGGCACTGGATCAGGTCCGGCAGTTCCTCGGTTGAGAAGTATGTCTGAACGGGGGTCTCCTGTGCATGCGCACTCCACAGGCATAGTATCGATATGAGAAAAGATGGTATAATACGTTTCATACAGCGCTAAATTTCAATAATATCACAACTCCTTCGGATGGAGTTTCCGGTAGATTTTCAGGCTTCTTATGAGAGAATTGAACTGGCTTTTAGGGATGTGCGTAGCACGCGTACAGCCCGTACGTTCAACGCTGAAGGCAAGCAAGTTTGTCACTAACACTTTCTGATAGGTTACCGTAACCTTCTCCATATTGTCATTGGGGAAAGCGGCGGCAAGGCAACCTTCAGTTTCAATACTTCCGTTCTTGGGCCCGTTGAATAAAGCCTGAAGTCCCTGAAGGTACTCCAAAGCTTCGGCAACGGTATCGCCGATGGGGATGAACAGCTCAAAGATGGGATCAATATTGAACTGGATGATGTCGTCACCAATTCCCAGATGTCCCACGGAAAGATAGTAATGATTCTCGCCGTCTATCGGCATATTGAATACTTCCAGGTTTTCTTCCGCGCTCAACAAGCTATCATCATCTCCTACTTGAAGATCGACTGTCACGAGTTCGAGACGCTGGGGAATCTTGGCCTGCTGTGCAAATGCGGCAAAAGACCAGACAAGGAGGGAAAGGATTATGAAATACTTTTTCATGATTGTGTTTTTTATGACTTTTTGTGAACTCTCTTTGCGGGGGTAATCGCTCCTGTCGGGCAAACCAGACGGCAGAGAAGGCATCCGACGCACTTGGAACCGTTGACGCGGGGCTGGCGGTCTTCGCCGAAGGAGATTGCCTGGTGACCGCCGTCCGCGCAGGAAGTATAGCAACGTCCGCAGCCGATGCACTTTTCGCGGTCTATCTTGGGATAGACGATGGTGTCGCGGTCAAGGTCGTGCGGAAGGTAGAACTTGGGCAGCAGTTCGCCCACCAGGTCGGCCAGGTTGCTGATTCCGCGCTCGGCCATATAGTTCTGCAGACCCAGGATCAGGTCGTCGATGATGCGGTATCCGTACTGCATCACCGCCGTGCATACCTGCACGTTGCGGCAGCCCAGCTGGATGAATTCCAGCGCGTCACGCCAGGTCTCGATGCCGCCGATGCCGCTGTACTGGATATTCTTCATGATGGGGTTCTTGGCCATGGCCAGGATATGGCGCAGGGCGATGGGCTTGACGGCCCTGCCGGAATAGCCGGAACCGGTCTGGCAGCCGTTGACCTCGGAACCGTCGCCCATGGTGACGCTCTTGATGGTGTTGATGGCCGAGATGGCATCTGCCCCCGCGAAGTAGGCGCCCAGTGCAGGTTGGGAAATGTGGGCGATGTTGGGCGTCATCTTGGGGATGACGGGAATCTTTACGTTGCGCTTTACGAAAGCGGTATAGAATGTAACCAGCTCCGGGTCCTGGCCCACGTCGCTGCCCATGCCGGCAAGGCGCATCTGCGGGCAGGAGAAGTTGAGCTCCACGGCATCGCAGCCGGCCTCCTCGGCCATCTTGGCCAGTTCAATCCACTCTTCCTCTTTCTGGCCCATGATGGATGCCACCACAATCTTGGTGGGAAAGTTCTGTTTCAGGCGCTTCAGGATGTCGAAGTCCATCTCCACGGGATTCTCGCTCAGCTGCTCCATGTTGCGGAAGCCGTAGAAATCGCCCTGCCTGCCATTCTCATAGACGGCGTCGAAACGGGGCGACACTTCCCGGATTTCCTGCAGGCAGATGGTTTTGTAGAACACGCCCGCCCATCCTGCCTCGAAGGCCCGGGCCACCATCTCGTAATTGGTGCAGACTGCCGAGGAGGCCAGGAAGAAAGGATTTTCGCAGCGGATGCCGCAGAAGTCGATGGCAAGGGAGATCTCTCCGCTCGCTTCGCCCGGTCGGGATGACAGGGGGAGTGCCTTGGCTATCTCTTTTATCCGGATGGGACGGTCATAGTGGATGCAGGCCTTTTCAGCGGCCTCGAGCTCGCCATCATCGGCCTGTGCGACCCACTGACGGGCTATGGCTTCATTGCCAAAGCGAACGGCGCGGATGGCTCGGGCGGGATCGGCGTTCCTGCAGGCTTTGCTGCAGGGCGCATCTGCGCATAACAGGCAGCGTGCGGCTTCTTCGTTTAAATGTATCATTATAGTAAACTTTATCTTCCGTACATACACCAGTCGCATGGATTGCCGCTGTGGGGGCAAGGCTCAATCTGGATATGCGGATATGTCTTCAATCGGTCGAAGGCTCGTTCGGTATAGGAGAGTATGTTATCACCGATGCGAAGCCTCATTGTCTTTCCGATAGTCAAGCTATTGGTGCCGGACTCATTAAAGGTGCAGATAGCATTGGCGTCATTGTTATCTCCTCCGTGGGCGAGGACCGTGCCTCCTTTGATGATTAATTCACCAAGGGCTGCACCCTCGCCAGCACCGATACCTGCGCCTCCATCCTCACCCCAGGCTTCCACGAAACCGCCGGTGATTTCAATCCTGCCACCATGAGTGCCGGTGGCGCCTTCTCCGGAGCCGATACCGGCGCCGTCCGTTCCTGCATAGGCCCTGACCGTTCCTCCCGAGATATACACTTTGCATCCGGAAACCCCGTCACCGCTGCCGATTCCTGCGCCGCGGGCGCCTCCGTACGCGGTTACGGTACCGCCGCTGATATAGATTTTGAGAGGACAAGGGTAACCATTTTGAGAATTATCGCTGTTCTGTCCGACACCGATTCCTGCTGCCTCAGAGCCACCGGTAGCGTTCACTGTGCCACCTTTTATAAAGATTTGTCCG
>JAFZBM010000099.1 GCA_017561765.1 Bacteroidales bacterium
GGCCGCCAATGCGGCGATGCTCAAAAGTGCAAGTAATATCTTTTTCATCGCTGCATGTGGTTATAGGTTATACTCGTCGCCCGGAATCAGGAATTCTCCAGCCCCGTCGTCGGTCAGGTCGCTGCCGGCAAGCAGCGCCTGCTTGGTTATGTACTCCTCCGCTTCGCAGAGGGGACGTTGGTACTTTATCATGCTATTCTAATAATCTATTGTAACCAGCCACCAACTGCGGGAGAAAAACAGGCCGATTCTCTCCTATTTTAGCCTTTCAGACCCAATTTGGGAGAAAAGCCAGCCGATTCTCTCCCGCGGCGGGGTGATTGCATATGGAAATTAGTTTTCAGTGTAGGAAATGGAGAATACCCTGATATTATCAACCTTGGAATATAGCATAATGGCGCCTTTTGCGGTAGTGGTAAATACAACAGTTTTAAGATCCGAGGTGCCGCTTGATACATTGTCTGAGGTTGTTTCTGTACCATTGACATTGATGGTCAATGCCCGGTTTTCACCATCTTTACCGGAAGCATATAGTACGGTAACGGTTCCAGTGGAGTTCGTGGTAAAAGAGAAGTACTTCTGACCGCTTCCATATTTGCCGCCCGTTGCAACCCATTTGTATTCATTCCCGTCTATTGTTTGCGTATTCCACTTTGAACTCTTGTTCGTTATCATTGTCAGGCCATCTCCAAAGTCCCATGTACTTCCGGCTGTGGCGGCTGTGTTCGCCCCTAAGCCTGTGATGGTTGCAAGGTCCATTGAGGCAAAATCCCAATTATACTCTTCCTTAGTTACAACGGATCCGTTGTAAAGCTGTGTAACAGAAATTGACTGTATTTCGTTATCTCCGAGTTTCAGGTAAATGTAACCGGTACGATCAGCCTGCTCGGTATTCTCGGAGATGCTGTAAGTAACGATTCCATTAGCTATCGAAGCGGATGTGACGATAGTACCATCGCAAGTCACAAGAATATCTTCGTCAGTGCAATTAACTATAGAATACGCATCTGCAATTGTGAGGTCATTGGCTGCAGTGTAAGGAAGATTCTCAACAGAATCTTTCATGATAACAAGTTGTGGCTCAAAACTAACAGGGGGGCAGCCCAAATTGTAAATGTTCCCTGGCGTCATTTTTAATTTGTAGAACGAATGATTCTCGTCATTAGGGGTACTAATGCTTTGCTTAGCCCCGTTCTGTAATGTGTAAGTAATAGTTACTACTCCGTTTGAACTCTCTTTGGGAATAATTGGAACATAGTAATCAACTCCTTGCGCAAAAGATGATGCGCTGACAATAGTAATTATCTTTTGAGAATCCCCATGATCGCTGATGATTTTTTCAGCATCTACGGAATATTCAGGTCTGCCACCATAGCGCGCGGATTTGTTTGAAGTGTCAAATGAAATGCTTTTGACATTATCTACAGCAACTTGGAATTTAATAAATGCTACGCCATATCTGAACGCAAGTGCACCATCCGTGTCAATATTGGCGAGCATTATTGCCAAGCTTTCATCCACACCATTTTCAACCGCAGCAATATCATTGTAATGTAATGCTGTGGGTGCGGCTATTATCCCGCCGGTATTAAATGTCCAATCCTTTGTTGCACCGTTTTTGTCTTTATATTTAGCTGGATATACAGCATAGAAGGCAGTTTCATCCGCATCGGCTTCATCAGTGATAGTCGTTGAGAATTCACCGGCAGTTGCGTTATATGTGCCCGTATAACTATTTTTTGATGTGTTTGCAAATATTGTAACTTGATCTCCGTCGGCAAACATGACCAGTTTCTTACCGGAAACAGAGTTCTCTCCCAAGTAAGCCTTGGTCTCGGGCATGACCACTTTGAAAGATTTTACTATGGAAACGGTCTCGTCTTTTGGCTGGGTCTGCTCTGGTTCTATCTGTTTGTTGCATGAGAGAGTAAGCGTTGCAAGAGCAGCGAGAGTAATGATAAATAACTTTTTCATAATCATATCCTCCATTATTAACCCCAAATGTTACTATAATCCTGCTCTTCGAGATCGGGAGCGGCTTGTCTGGTTGTGCCGTTGCTGTTAAGCAACATTACGTTGTTGTTGACTCTTATCTCCAAAATATGCATGGAGGGAGTTATGTAGGCGCAATGTGCGTCAAGATTGAATTGTTTCATATTAATTATTATTTGTTATTCGGTTTCTTTAACGATTACCAGGAGCAGGGCCTGCTCTTTTGAGCCTTGTTTGATGGTGTAGGCGGTGCCTTTGGCGAGGGATATTTCGCCGGAGTCGCCGATGGTGTCGTAAGGAGTGGCGAACTCAGTTGTGGTGCCGCTGGCGGGGATGAGCTGTATCTTCGCTCCCGTCTCGCCGGTTTTTCTGCGGATGAACCAGAACTGAACAGTGCTGTTGAGAGTGGCGGAGGTGGTGAAGGTAACCTTGCCGCTGGAATTCAGTTTCACGCCTTTGGAAGAGGTGTACTTGCCTATAGTCCAAGGATTAAAGCTCTGGTTGTAATCAGATGAAAGGTCGGTCTTGGCTGTGGCGGTGAAGTATGTTCCAGCCTCGCCGTCCGTAAGGTTCACGGCCTCGCCGTCGGAGTTGTAATAGAATACATGCTCATGGCTCTCAGCAGCGGCTCCGGGGGCTTTCTGGGTGATTGTCATCACAGTAGTGGCAATCACATCGTCCGAATTCGAAGCATTGTAATATTTGATTGTTATTGTTGCCGTACGGGCTTCTGTGCCGGTGTTCTCGGTAACGCCGTAGTAAATCAGGCCTGAAGTGGCTTTATCCTTGTAATCCGAAGAGTGAAGACGCAGCCATTCAGCCTCGGCATTCCTCCTGGAGCCGATAATATAACCGGAAACGGGATTGACTATAGTGAAAGGAATCTCTCCAATTCCTACAGTAATGGCATCGGAAGAAATGATAATGTCCTGTGCAATCACTTTCGGAGTGAAGTCAACGGGCGGGCAGCCAAGGTCGTAAATACTTCCTGACGCGAGTTTGACGTCGTTGAACTTGGTCGTGGTTATACTGGCTGCCGCACCGCTACTCTTGGTAAACTTAAGTGTAAGCGTGCCGCAAGTGGAATTCTTGGTAAGTACGGGCAGATAGTAAACAGCGTCCTTCTCGAAGCCGCCCTCGCAGGTGAAGTCCATGAAATTCTTGGCTCCGTTCACCTGGAAGGTGCTTCCGTCCGACATGGAATACACCGGGCGGCCTCCAAGGCGGGCGCTCCCGCTCACTTCGAAGTGTATGGATGTGACATCATCTTCAGGTATCTGGATTTTGAAATAGGCGGCGCCGTGGCGGAAAGCCAGGTTCCCGTCGGTGTCTGCCACTGCCGTCATAAATGCCGCGGCGGTGGGGAAGGATGCCTTGATTGCCGCCTGTTCGGTTACCGGCTGGTCGATGACAAGCTGTCCCTGGTCAAGCGCCCAGCGGTTGTTGTTCTTGTCGGTTTCTTCGATGCGCACAGGTACATTGGGATACAGGGCGTAGAATACGGTCTCGTCCTTGTCGGCTTCGGCTATGGAACCGGTAAATTTGGCGGTAGCCGAGCCTGCGCCTTCCTTGATGGAGAAAGGATACTGGTTGCCGCTGGTCTTGGCAATGATGTTGATCTCGTCGCCGGCTGACCAGACTACCGACGCCGTGCCGCTCAAGGCTGTTCTGGTACCTTCGGGAGCGCATACGGTAAAGGTCTTTTCAATCATGCCCGAAGTTTCAGGGGCGGCGTTCTTTTCGCAGGAGACTGCGAGCAGCGCAAGGGCTGCAATACTCAAAGCTAAATACTTTTTCATAATTGCGTCCTCCTTTACCAGATGATTGTACCATAACCCTCTTCCTCAGTCAGGGAAGGGATAGTTCCGCCGGGACTCTCAACGAGGAAGCAGTCGGCGTTTTCTGCTTCGAGCCATTCAGCCTGAGGGGCCGTGTAATCGTGTTTGATCATAATGTATATCGTTTGATTTATATTCTTACAGTGTCACTCCGCTTTTGAATATGGCAAGTTCCCGATAGCCGTTCTCTTCGGCGCGGACGGTCGTTCCGCTCGCGGCTGCCAGGACAAAATCAATGAAGCGCCCGCTCACGGAGGACATGGGCTCATCCTGCGCAAGCACCCCGGCGTTAAAATCTATCCACCTGGGCTTGGCTTCGTATAAGGCGGTGTTGGTGCTTATCTTCATGGTGGGAACGAAACTCCCGAAGGGGGTGCCGCGCCCGGTTGTGAAAAGCACAATCTGGCACCCCGCTGCCGCCAGGGCGGTGGAAGCCACAAGGTCGTTTCCGGGGGCGCTGAGCAGGTTCAAGCCCTTGACGCTCAGGTGCTCGCCGTATTTGAGTACGTCGCGGACTATGCTCTTGCCGCATTTCTGGGTGCATCCGAGGCTCTTCTCCTCGAGGGTGCTTATGCCTCCGGCCTTGTTGCCGGGGGAGGGGTTCTCATAAACGGGCATGCCCTGCTTGATGAAGTACTCTTTGAAGTCGTTGATGAGGGATACGGTTTTGTCGAAGGTTTCCCTGTCCTGGCAACGGTTCATCAGAATAGTCTCCGCACCGAACATTTCGGGTACTTCGGTGAGCACGGTGGTGCCGCCATGGGCCACAATCCAGTCGGAGAATACGCCCAGCAGGGGATTGGCTGTTATGCCGCTCAGTCCGTCGGAGCCTCCGCACTTGAGGCCGACGCGCAGTTCGCTCACAGGCACATCCTCACGCCTGTCGCGACTCGCAACTGCGTATATTTCACGGAGCTGCTGGAGTCCGTATTCGATCTCGTCATCCACTTTCTGGGTAATGAACATGCGCACCCGGCTCTCGTCAACCGGACCCACGAGCTCGCGGAAAGCCTCAAGCTGGTTGTTTTCGCAGCCAAGGCTCACCACCAGCACGCCTCCGGCATTGGGGTGGTGCACCATGTCGGCGAGTATGGTGCGGGTGTTTTCGTGGTCGGCGCCGAGCTGCGAGCAGCCGTAGTTATGGGGGAAGGCGACGACTGCGTCGACGGAACTTTGGGCAAAAGGGGAACTGCCCCTGAGCTCCTGTTCGTAAGGGCCAAAGTCGCTCAAGGGCAGTTCCCCTTTTGCCTTCAGCTCCTTCTTGAAGCGCCTGACAATCTCCTCGCAGATACCGTTGACACAGCCCACGGTGGGAATCACCCAGATCTGGTTGCGAATGCCGACCTGGCCGTCCGCGCGGCGGAAACCCTGGAACGTATAGTGAGATTTCTCGCTTTCGCTCGAAATGACAGGAGTGGGGTCGTTGTCATTTCGACCGAGCGAAGCGAGCGGAGAAATCTCCGGCTCATACTTGTACTCCAGCAGCCCTTCGAGATTGGTCTTGATGCTGTTGTGGTCCACCAGCGTGCCTGCGGCGGCGTCACGTGTGACATGACCGATGGGGTATCCGTACTTGATGACGTTATCACCCGCCTTCAGGTCTTTCAGCACCACTTTGTGGCCGCGGGGTACAGGCTCCTTCAGCACCACTTCCTCCACTTTTTCGCCGGCCGCCATGTCCTGCAGGGCCACGGCAACATTATCTTCAGGGTTGATTTTAATGTATTTCATGCGCTAAAACTGAAAGTAGTTCTTTGCGTTGTTGTAGCAGATGTCTTCGACCATGCCGC
This sequence comes from Bacteroidales bacterium, assembly GCA_017561765.1. GTDB lineage: Bacteria > Bacteroidota > Bacteroidia > Bacteroidales > UBA932 > Cryptobacteroides. The sequence continues at coordinate 5,621 of JAFZBM010000099.1, forward strand.
CAAGGAATTCAAGTTCGGAAGCGGGGAGGCGTCCGGACTCCACGTCGGAGCCTATCACGTCGCAGAGTATGCGGCGGAAGTACTCATGGCGGGGATAGCTGATGAACGAGCGGCTGTCGGTAAGCATGCCCACGAAACGGCTCAGGAGCCCCAGGTTCGACAGGGCGTTCATCTGCTTGCGCATGCCGTCTTCCTGGTCCAGGAACCACCAGCCGGAGCCGAACTGCATCTTTCCGGGCACGGTACCGTCGTTGAAAGTATAGGCCATGGTCATCATGACCTCGTTGTCCTTGGGATTGAGGCAATAGAGTATGGTCTTGGCGAGTTTTTCCTCGCTGGCAAGACGGTCCAGGAACTTGTGCCCCGCTGCAGCCGTCGGCAGGTCGTGGATGGCGTCGAAACCTGTGTCAGGGCCGACGAGACCGAACATTCTGGAGTTGTTGTTGCGTATTGCGCCGATATGGAACTGCTGTGCCCAGCCGGCTTCTGCGTCCATGACTGCCATGTCATGCAGGAAAGCGCTGCGGAATTTCTCCAGTTCCCTGGGACCGGGAGCTATACCCATGAGCACTTTCCTGAATATGAGCTCGATTTCAATGTCCTTGTAATCAGCGGCATAGAAGGTCTCCAGACCATGGTCGGAAAGCTTGCAGCCCATTGAGGCGAAGAAATCGTGCCGCTTCTGCAGAGCCTCAACCAAATCAGTATAAGAGTTTATCTCCTTTCCGGCGGCCTCTCCGAGCAGGATAAGATAGTCCTTGTATGTTGCCGGATTCTCTATAGCCATGGCCTTGTCGGGCCTCCAGGCAGGAATGACGCGTGTGCCGAAAGGATGCTCCGCTATCATCTTGTGCCAGCGAAGGTCGTCGGCGGGATCGTCGGTAGTGCACACGACTTCAACTCCGAAACGCCTGATGAGGGCCTGCCCGCGGAATTCCGGCGTAGCGAGTTTTGCATTGCATTCCTCGAATATCTCGCGCGCGGTAGCAGGCGAAAGTAGCTTGTCGATTCCGAACACCCTGCTAAGCTCCAGATGGGTCCAGTGGTAGAGGGGGTTGCGCATAGTGTACGGCACAGTCTCCGCCCACTTCTTGAAGGTCTCCCAGGAGTCGTATTTTCCTCCGGTCAGATAATCCTCGCTCACGCCGTTGCCGCGCATCGCACGCCATTTGTAATGGTCGCCGTAATGGCCGTCTACGAGCCACAGCTGGGTGATGTCGCGGAACTGTATGTTCTCGGCAATCTGCTGCGGCACCAGATGGCAATGATAATCGATTATGGGCATGTGCTCCGCATGCTCATGGTAGAGCTTGCGGGCGGTCTCCGTACGGAGCATGAAATCTTTGTTGATGAATGACATATTTTGTTTTATTAGATTCTTCGACTTCGCTCAGAATGACAATTCGTAATGGCAATTGGGAGGGAGTCGGGCGGTCAGGCCCGGCTCCCCAATGGTTTAACGCCTCTTGATGTAGCGGGGAGATGCGGAGTTCCAGCGCGGATCTCCGACATCCGCCTTGCGGAGGTCGTCGTTGGTAAGCTTGAAGTTGAACGCCGCGGAGTCGGCGCAAGGATCGGCTTCGAGTACCGCTCCGCCGTTAGTTGCCGCTTCCTGGCTGATGGCGGCTCCGAAGAAGCCTTCGCCAAGGTTGAAGAAGTAGTTGCCGGACATCGTGGGAACCGTAGCGCCGCTCTTGGCAAGTATGGTCTTGCCGGTGAGGTTGAGGAACAGGTTGTTCTTCACCACGTAGTTCTCGGGCTTGTCCGCGCAGCTGCGCACCCACAGCAAACCGTTGCCGGCGTCTATGGAGCAGGCGCCGAAGGTATTGTTGGTGATGGCGATGCTGCCGGCGATCTCCTTGTCGCAGCGCACGAAGTCACGTCCGCCGTCGTAGAAGCTGTTGCGGGCAATCACGATGCTGCCGTACACGCCCTTGCGGATGTCAATCATGCCCTGGCCGGTGCCGAATCCGTGAATGAGGTTGCCCTCGAAATCGAACAGGCCGACGGAAGAGTCAGTGCCGTTCCCGTAGAAGAGGCTCTTGTTGAATGCATTGAACTCGCAGTCGATGATGCTGATCTGGTCGATCTGGCTGGCTCCCGGAATCTCGAAGGTGTTGCCCAGGGCCTTCTCTGCGCCGTCGAACACTATGCCCTTGGCGGAGAAGGAGGTGGTGCCCACATCGAGCTTGAAGCCGCCGATCACGGTCACCTGGCCGCCTGCAACGAGGGAGACGGGGGCGATGAGCGTGATTACGCCGTTGGAATCAGCCTCGCGGAGGTCGTAGGTGCCGGCCTTCAGGGTGATGGAGCTCTTGCCCGCCTCGAGTGCGGTCTGCAGCTCGGCGACGCTGGCTACGCTGATCTCGGAACTGACGGTACCTGCTTTGGGATTCCAGCGGGCGGCGCCCACATTGGAAGCGAGGCAGAGGGCGTCGGTGAGGGTGTAATTCCTGCCGGCGGCATCCTTGACGGGATCGGAACCGAGGATTACGCCGCCGTTGGCCAGCGCTATCTCCTGGGTGATCATACCGGTCCAGAACTTCTCGGCTACGCAGTTGTAGAAGAAGTTGCCTGCAACCGCATCGGGAACCGTGACCCCGCTTGCCTTCGAGAGCAGGTTGTTGCTTCCGTTTTCATTGAGAACAAGGTTGTTCTTGAAGACGAAGGTCTCCGGAGTGGAACGCACGTAGAGCACGCCGTTGCCGTTCTCGAGCGTTACGCCGTCGAAGGTGTTGTTGACCACGTTCACGGCACCGGTAACGTGTCCGGCGTCGGCGCGGATGAAGTCACGTCCGCCGACTATGGTGCAGTTCTCGACGGTCACGATGCCGTAGGTGCCCTTGCGTATGTCGAAGGTGCCCTGTCCGCCGCCGAGTTCGGTCAGCATCAGGTTGCTGAACACTGCGGCCTGGATGTCGGAGCCGTCGCCGTTGCCGTAGAGCACGCTCTTCTTGATGTGACTGATGTTGCAGTTGCGGACCACGAGGCTCTTGACTACGGATGCGCCTGCGATGCTGATGAGATTGTTGGCATCGTCGCCTACAATGGTCAGGTTCTCGATGATGATGGTGCCGAGGTCGCCTTCCGCCAGGTTGAACTGGTTGACCTTGATCTCGGCGCCGCTCTCGCCGCTGAGGTGCATGCCTGCGGTGAGGTTGACGGGAGCCGCGGAAAGGTCGTAGCTGCCTGCGGCGAACTTGATGTCGGTCTTGCCCGCCTCTACGGCTGCAGTGAACTCGTCGGCGCTGGCGACAGTGATTGCCGCACCGTCAGAGACCGTCACTACCGAAGGATTCCACTTGGGTGCGCCCACGCCTGCGCTCATCACGACTCCGTTCACAAGGGTGAAGTCGAGATTTGCCGCATCCTTGACAGGATTGACGCTGAGAACGGCACCCTGGCCGCCAGTCGCGGTGTCCTTGTCCATCAGGCCGGTGAAGAACACTTCGTCGTTGCAATCGTAGAAGTAGTTGCGCACCATCTTCGGAACGGTGGCGCCGGCTTTGCCGATTATGGTGCCGGAGGTCATTCCGAGCAGGAGGTTCTTCTCAACCCTGTAGTTGCCGACGGCGGCACGGACGTAGAATATTCCGTTGCCGTTCTTGCTGGTGTTGAGGTTGTACATCGTATTGTTGCGTACGAGTACGGCAGGAATCTGGCAGGTAGCGTCGATCCTCAGGAAGTCGCGGCCTCCGGTGAGGGTGGACTCGATGAGGGTGAAGCTGCCGTAAACGCCGTTGCGCAGGTCGAACATGCCCTGGCCGGTGCCGTGGTTGTACACTTCGACAGCCTGGAAGAGGATGTCGCCGATGTTGAACTTGTCGGCAGTGTTGGAAGCGTAGATGACGCTCTTGGCGAAGCCGTCGATTATGGTGTTCTTCACCGTGATTGCATCGGCTGTGACGCCTTCCGCGTTGTCAAGGTCGATAAATACTCCCTGGCCCTCGGCATTGACGATGAGATTCTCGATAGAGAAGTTGCCCACGGCGCCGCTGAGCTTGAATGCGCCCTTGACCACTGCGCCGTCCTGGCCCTTGAGGGCGAGAGGTGCGGTGACGGTGAGGATGCCGCCGAGATCGTATTCGCCCTTGGCGAGCGTGATGGCTTCCTTGCCCGCGCTTATTGCCGAGAGCAGGCCCTCGGTGTTGTTGACCACAAGCTCCGAACCTTCTTCACCGCCGCCCTTCGGCAGGACTGCGAACGCGGCCACGCCGGCTTCGGACTGGGTGTTGTAGATGTCGGATGAGCCGGGGTTGGCATACACGTCGACGGTGTAGCTGCCCGGATCGAGCATTGAAGTAGTCTTGCCTTCGATCACGTACTGCAGACCGTCGGCGGCGTAGGTCTTGCCGTTGAATACCACGGAGTAGCTCTCCGCGTTGGGAACGGCCTCCCAGCTGATGACCACGTCGGTGGCATCGCCTGCGGTGAAGGAAGAAGGATCAGCCTTTGGCGCAGGTGCGGGGAGCGCGGTGTTGACTGCGCTCACGTCGGTGCTCCATGCGAGCTCCGCAAGCGCTACTTCGCCGGTAGGACAGATGTAGATCCAGGTAGGTCCGGTAATGTCGGAAATGACAATCTTCTGGGCAGCGGGAGCATCCGCGATAGGGGATACACCGCCCTTCACGGTGACTGATCCGCCGGCTACAGGCTGCGTGGCGATGTAGAAGTGCGCCGTGCCTTCGCCGCTTGCGCGTGCAATTACGGAACCGGGCGTGCTTACCTTGAATGCCAGATAGTTGTCGGCGGGAACCTGGTTGCGGTCGGTGACCACGCCGTCAGCGAATGCGAGGGTGCCCTTTTCGGCAACCACGGGATTTGCCTCCGAGGCGGCGAGGAGCAGGTAGTCGCGGACCATCTGTTTCTTGATGGTTCCTGACCAGTAGCGTGCGTTGGCGAGATTCCAGGTGTGGGCGCCCTGCAGCACCTCCTGGGTGAGGTCTTCAGGCTCTTCCACGAAAGGAGTCCACCACTTGGATGCGCCCACGCCCTTGCCGGCTATTTCGGAGTCGGCGAGGATATTGAAGTATCCGCCTGCGGCATTGTAGCACGGGGAGTTTGCGAGTGCGGTGAAAGCTGCCTTGGAAGCGCTCCAGGTCTCGGTGAACCAGGTCTCCACTACATCATAGTACCAGTTGTTGGCTGCTGCGAGGGAAAGGTCGTCCGGAGTCTTGTATTTCGCGTTGGCGCTGCCGAGGGTGGCCTTCTCCACCATTCCGAGAACGAGGTTGTTCTTGAACGATGTGCTTCCGGGAACGATCTGCAGGCCGAAGATACCGGCGTTGTTGGTGTTGTCCACGAAGTTGAGGTTCCAGAAGGTGTTGTTCTCAACTATGAGGGCGTCCACTGTTCCTGCGTCAATTCGGAGGAAGGTACGCATGCCCTGGGTGATGGTGTTGTTGACAAAGGTCAGCTTGCCAATGGTGGTAGCCTGGCGGATGTCGAACACGTCGCCGCCCACCGTGCCGTCAACATTGATGTTGCTGATATCGCAGCTGTCGTAGGTGACGTCGCCGAGCACCATCTTCTTGCCCCATTCGTAGATGAGACCCTTGGTGTAGTTGGTGATGACGCAGTTCTTGTAAGTTATGTCACCTATGTTCTTGCCCTCCAGGGTGCCGCCGTTCTTGTTCTGGATGGCGAAGCCGAATCCGGAAGGGGAAGTGGCGGTGGGAGCGCCGTCGAAGGTGACGTTCTCGAAATACAGGCCGGAACCGTTCCAGGTGTCGGCAATGTGCAGCTCGCCGGTGAGGACAGGCTTGTTGCCGTCAGCATCGACTTCACCCACAATGGAGAATCCGGTGACGATGTCCTGAGATTCGATATCGTAAGGAGAGCCCTCCAGCTTGAGGTAAAGCTTTGCTCCGGAAGTCTGGATGGCGTTCTGCAGTGCTGCAAGGCTGTTCACCTCGGTGAGCCCTGTCACGCTGGGAGCGGTCCAAGCGTTTATCTGGCCGCGGGAAGCGCTCTTGAAGTAAAGGATCACCTCGTACTCGCTGCCGGGAGCCAGGTCGGTTACGGTCGCCTTGGCGGCGGCGATTTCTTCCGCAGTCAGGTTATGGGTAATCTCGGTGGCTTCCTGGCCGGGAGTGCGGCATACAAGACGGTCGACGTCCTGATAATCGGAAACATCCTGGCTCCATCCCAGCGTCAGCGAGTTGCTGCCGCGGTCGACGAGCTTGAGGAACAGGTTGTCCTTGACGGCGTATGTCTTGACTGATTTGTCGCATACTGCGATGTGGGAAGGCTCCTTCTTTTCGTTGAATGCCTGTACGGTGAACCAGTAGCTCTGGTCGGCCGTGAGCTTCTTGGTCAGGGGAACGCTTGCGGGATCCACTTTCTCGCTGAAGTCCTTCTTGCTGAGCGCCTTGTCGGTATAGACAGTAAGTTCGTAATAGTCTGCATCTTTGGCTACGTCCCAGGAGAAGGTCACCACGTCGCCCAGGGTGCTGTTGACCTTGGCGTCAAGGTTCATCGGCTCCAGGCAGCGGGTAAGGTTCATCTGCTCGACGATATCCAGTTCGCGCTCGAGGCAGGACGTCATGGCGACGCCGGCGAGCAGGATGCAGCTTGCATATTTAATGATGTTGCTGAGTTTCATAAGTCGTGACGGATTAGAGGTTGTCATAGCCGTAATCGTTCTTGATGTTGCCCTGGCTGTTCGTCATCGTGTCGAGGAAGATGGGCCAGAACATGTGCTGGACGGGATCGGCCGTGTAGATGCCGTCGATGCGGGAGGTGTAGAAACCTGTGCTCTTGGCGTCGTCGTACTTGGTCACGTAAGCTTCCGAGACCTCGGCCCCCGCGGGAACCTCTTCTCCGGTCTTGAGGAAGGTGATATTGATGCTCTTGCCGTCTTCGGCAAAGGTGTAGCAGATGTTGCCGGACAGGTTTGAATAGTCGCCCTGCAGGTCGCGGAGCGCCTTCATGTCGTCCTTGGCGGCATCGAGATTGGTCTTGAGGAGGTTCCAGCGGATGAGGTCGGCCTTGCGGAGGAACTCGCCGCAGAACTCGAGGGCGCGCTCGTCGACAATAGCTTTGAAGAAAGCGTCCTTGCTGTTAAGTGTCGCCACATAAGCGTCGGCGGCCGCTTCGCCGCAGGCACGTGCGCGGACTTCGCGGAGGTATTGTTTGGCGTTGGCGGGACCGTTAAGCTCGTTCTCGATTTCCGCTGTCATGAGGAGGATGTCGGCGTAGCGCATGACCACTGGCTTGATGCCGTCGTCGTTGCCGCCGGTGTAGGGCTGAGCATCCATCCATTCGAAACGGTATTTGCCGAAGAACCACTTGGAGATGCCCGCGGGCTCGATGTTGTTCTCCTTCGTCCACTTGTAGTTGACGCAGGTAATGTCACGCCTCTGGTCGCCCTCGGGATACTTGAAGTACATGGTGGGAAGCGGGCCGGCGTCACCTCCGCGGCTTACGCCGTTGGAGATGCTGGCGCCCTCGGAAGAAATCGCGAAGGTGAAGTTCCAGCGGCCGCGTCCTGCTCCGAAAGGAATCACGTACAGAGTCTCATAAGCGGGACCTGCGGTAAGGTTGTTCATATTGTTGAGGTTGTACCACATCTGCCTGTAGTCCTTCTCGAGGGATGCATGGGAAATGGCGTCCTTCAGGTGGGCGAGAGCCTTCGGATAAAGCTCGCTCTTGCTGAGCGCGTTGTCGCTCGAAAGGCGCACGACGCCGGAATCTCCGGTGCCGATGGCATCGTCTTCGGGACGGAGTGCGTAGCCGGAAGCGGCCAGGGCTATACGGGCGTAGAGGCCTTCAGCGAACACCTTGTTCACGCGGTCGGTGCGGGAAGTCGCAGCCGTGGCGCCGGGATAGGGCAGGTTGGGGATGGCCTCGTCGAGGTCGGCGAGAATCTGCTTGTAGATCACGTCGCGGCTGACCTTGGGGGCATAGATGGTGGCCGAGGTGAGGGACTCGAAACGGGCGGGAACGTCACCCCAGGCCTTGGTAAGGTCGTAGTATATCATCGCCCTGAGCGTGAGCGCTTCCGCAAGCAGGTAAGCCATGTCGCTCTTGTTTTCGGTATCTCCGTATTGGCGAAGTCCTTCGATGACGAGGTTGGCACGCTCGATACCCATGTACATGAGAGGGAAGGGACCGTTGGCAAGATTGAGCTGCGAGTTGTTCGGCAGGCAGTTGTAGGTTGCGATGTCGGTCTTGCCGTCACCCGGCTTGAAGGTATTGTACCACTCGATATCGGTGTTGAATCCGTACCAGGGCAGGAAACGGCCGCGGTAGGAGTTTACCTCGCAGAACGCTTCGGTAATGCCGAATATGGTGCCCTCTGCCAGATCGTAGTTGCTGTACACTGTAGCGGTGTCGAACGCCGACGGGGAAGAGGAATCGAGGAACTTGTCGCAGGAAGAAGCGCATACCGCTACGATCGCGGCGGAAAGGATGTAAAATATCTTTTTCATATGCACATCATTTTAGAAAGTGAGGTTGAGACCGGCCACGAAACCGATGCTCTTGGGGTATGCGGAATAATCAACACCCGGAGTGAGCGGGGTTGCACGGCGGGTATCGACCTCGGGGTCGTAGCCGCTGTAGTTGGTAAGGCAGAAGAGGTTGGTGCCGGTCACATAGACGCGGGCCCTGCGGAGGTGTACCTTGCCGGTAAGTTTCTCGGGCAGGGTGTAACCTATTGTAGCGCTCTGCAGGCGGAGGAACGAAGCGTCCTCGACCGCCCAGTCGCTGAAGACCGCCTGGCCTACGAAAGGAGACCACATGGTCTTGCCGGAGTTCAACGAGCGGAGGGCGTCAGCGTCAGTGATGAGCTCGCCGGTCTGCCAGTCGATGTTGGTCCAGCGCTTGTTCACGTCCATCGTGTTCACGAGGTTGCGGTTGTAGAACTTGCGGGAAGATGTGAACTCGATCTTGTTGGCGTTATACACCTGGTTGCCTGCCATGAAGTTGAAGTTGGCGCTGAAATCTAAGCCCTTCCAGTAGCCGCTGAGTCCGAAACCTCCGGTGAAATCAGGGCTGGCGTTGCCGATAATGGTGCGGTCCGCCACGGTAACCTTGCCGTCGGTGGTCATTACCTCTTTGCCGTTATCGTCGGTGGTTTTCTTGTTCAGTGCTATATCCTTGTACTTGGGAGCGCCGGGCATCATGTACTGGGAGCCTATGATGGCGGAGCAGTCCACGACACCGTCGTTGAGAACCCACTTGGAGCCGTTCCAGGTAAAGTCGTCCACAGTGTAGAAGCCGTCGGACAGGTAGCCGTACATGTTGCCGAGAGGCTGGCCGACCTGCACGATGTAGTCGTCTCCGATTTCGGTGGATGCCCAGTAGGACTGTGCAGTGATGCTTTCAAGTCCGCCGAGGTCGGTGACGCGGTTCTGGTTGTAGGCGATGTTGCCGTTGATGCTGAGGGAGAAGTCCTTCTTCTGGACAATGGGGGCGTTTAGGGTGAGTTCGACACCGCGGTTGCGGGTTGAACCGAGGTTGCGGTACTGGCTGTCATAACCGGAACCCGTGATGGGGAAGTTAATGAGCAGGTCCCTGGTATCGTTCTGGTACACCTCGATGCTGCCGTTAAGGCGGCTCTGCCAGAAGCTGAAGTCCAAACCTATGTTATGCGTATATGAAGTCTCCCAGGTGAGTTCGGGATTGTTCATGATCTTGCCGGCCATCCAGTAGTTGCCGCTCTGGCTGAGCCAGGTGGTGGTAGTGGCCGAATACTGCTTCAGGATTTGTCCGGAAGGAATGTTGTTGTTACCGGCGGTACCGAAGCTGTAACGGAGCTTGAGCTGGTCGATCCAGTTCTGGCTGTTTCCCATCCAGGGCTCGTTGGAGATGGTCCAGGATGCCGCTGCGGAAGGGAAGAGTCCCCAGCGCCTGCCGGGCGCGAACTTGGAACTGCCGTCGGCGCGGAGCGTGGCCCCGAGTGAATAACGGTGCTTGTAATCGTAGTTCAGGCGTCCGAAGAAGGAGAGGAGCTTGTCGTCGGGATTGACGTAGTTGTTGGTGGATGCGGGAGTGCCGGAGGACATGAAGTTCCAGGCCATTTCAGCATCGTAGAATGTTGCAAGCCCGTCAACCATCATGGTGAGCTGGTTGCTCTTGGTAATGGTCATTTCCTCACCGACCAGGGCGGTCAGGTTGTGGTCTTCATTGCCGAAGAGTTCGGTGAAGTCGTAGTTGAGGGTGTTGGTATTGCGGTAACGTGTACGGTAGGCATCCTTACGCTGGTTGGAAGGAGTGTTCTTGACCGTGGAGTTGTTGGCCACATAGTAAGTGGTGAGGCCGTAGAAGCGGTCGTCGGTCTGGTTGAAGTTCTCCAGGCCGCCTTCTACCTTGAGCCTGAGGTTCTTGATTATCTCCCAGTTGAACGCGGCGTTGAGGTTGAGGGTGGTACGGACGCGGCGGCTGTCGTTGTCGGCAACGCTTTGGAGAGGCGGAGCGTTGTCGCCGTAGTCCTGTTCCTCGTCGATTCCCGTAATGGCCGTGCTGAGGGGAATGGGGCTATAGGAAACGGCGTGCTTGAGACGGCCGTTGCCGGAAGTGGTGCCGGTATCGTTGATGCCGTTGGCGCCGCTGCCGCGTACATTGACGCGGGACCAGCGGACGTTGGCGTCGATGCTGGTGGTCTTGCCGGTCTTGAGATTGCCCTTGAAGTTGAGGTTGTCACGGTCGTAGTTGGATAACGCCATGATGGCCTGGTCGCCCATGTGGGCGTAACCTATGGTCCAGTTGCCCATCTGGCCGGTGCCCGATACCGAGAAGTCGGTAGAGAAGGTACGGCCGGTGTTGCCGAATACGGCGTCAATCCAGTCGTTGCCCTGCATTCCGCTGTAGAGGTCAATGTCGGAGAAAGACCCGAAGTAAGGATAATAGTACGATTTAAGATTGTCGCGGATGGTTCCGAGTTCGTACTGGAACTTGACGAAGTTCTCGACGTCCATGGCCTGGATCGCGTCCTTGTTGGCCATGGTCTTGAGACCGTAGTAAGTGTTGAACTTGACGGAGACCTTCTGTCCCTTTTCGGCGCTCTTGGTGGTCACGATGACGACGCCGTTGGCTCCGCGGCTACCATAGATCGCCGTGGAGAATGCGTCCTTGAGGACGTCGATGCTCTGAATTTCCGATGAAGGGATGTCGTTGATGGACTCCACGGGGAAGCCGTCCACGATGTAGAGAGGTGAACTGTCCTGGGTGATGGAACCGCCGCCGCGGACGCGGATCTTGATGTCGGCGTCGGGATCGCCTTCAGTGGTGACCACGGAGACGCCGGCCATCTTGCCGGTCAGTGCCTGGCTGACGGTGTTGACGGGTTGCTCGGTGAGTTTGTCCGAGTTGACGGAGCTGACGGACCCGAGGAGGTCGCGGCGCTTGACCGTCTGGTAACCCACCACGACCACTTCGTCTAGAATGGTGGTGTCCGCGACAAGGGTGATGTCGATGCGGTTGCGTCCGTTGATGGGCACAACCTGGTCGGCAAGACCTATGAACGAGAATACCAGATTTGTTGCATCTGCCGGAACTGTAAGCTCGTAGTCGCCGTCAAGGCCGGTGACCGTTCCTACGGAGGTGCCTTCCACGAAGACACCGGCTCCGATGAGCGGTTCACCGCTTTCGTCCGTCACCACACCTTTGACGGTGGTCTGGGCTGAAAGCGACCAGGCTGCTCCGAGACAGAGAACTGCAAGGAAGAGTTTCTTTGCTAAACTGTTCATTTGGAGTTTTTGGTTAATGGTTAGTATATATGTTATAGTTTTGTATAAGTTCCCTTGGTATTGCCTCCGGCAACTATTTCGCGCACCAGGTAGTGCAGGTACATTTCCAGGTTGGTGTAACGTCCGTTCTTGTCGAGGCTGACAGCCTTCCCGTCGGTCCCGTTAGTCTTGTTAAGGCCGAACTGCTCCTCAAACCAGTCGGGCATGCCGTCGGAGTCGCTGTCAAGCACTTCGCCGCCCTTGTATTCAGGCCAGCCGCCCACGTCGGACTGGGTGTCGATCAGTCCGTTCTTCGAACCGTTGCTGCCCTCGTAGGTCGCGGTGCCTTTGCGTGCCTCTTCGGTAACCCTCTTGTCCACTTTGTCGCGTGCGAAACTCGCCCCGGCATAGTCCAGGACCGCGTTGAAGGCGTCGGCCGCTCCGTGAAGCGTGAGCGACGAAGGATTGCTTGCGTATGTGAACGGCGCCGTGGCCTTAATCTTCTCTATCACCGCCGACGATGCCGTGGTGCCTGTCCAGTTGTCGGCGCTCATCTCATTCTGCCCGTACATATAGTTCCCGCTCATATAGAAGTGCCCGGGAACTATGGGACCGGCGTTCAGGTTGCTGCAGTTGCTGCAGGAAGTGGTGGGGTCGAGGAACCAGACCTTCTTGGAGGCGGGCCCCGGCTTGTAGTAGTTGTTGATCAGGTTGTATTTCTTGTAAAGCCCCACGCTGTTGGCGCTCTCGCCTCCGTAGCAGGTGTTGCTTCCCCAGTTGTAAACCACGTTGTTCACCAGGCTCAGAGGCCCCTTCTGGGTGGATACATAGTCGTGGTCGATGCGGGGATTGCGGCTGTCGTGGTGGGCGAGCAGGTTGTGGTGGTAGCTGGCGTTTTCGCCGCCCCAGATGCCGCCGTAGCCGTGCGAGCCCTTGCCGTGCACCGAATTGCGCAGGCTTTCGGATACTATGTTCCACTGGAAGCTGAAATTGTCCATGCCGTAGAACGAGGCGCACTCGTCGGTGCTCCAGCTGAGGGAGCAGTGGTCGATTATGATGTTCTTGAACTGCCCGTTGTCATGGGTCATGATGTTCATGGCATCGTCTTCGGTCTTCTTTTCGTCGCCCATGCGGCAGCGGATGAAGCGTATGACCACATTGCTGGCGTTGATGGCGACGCGGTAGTTCTTAAGGCAGATACCGTCGCCGGGAGCGGTCTGTCCCGCTATCGTGATGTCGTTGCGGTTTATGTTCAGGGTGCTCTTGAGCTCGATTATTCCGCCTACGTCGAAGACCACTATGCGGGGGTAGTTTTGGGTGACGGCCCAGCGCAGGGTGCCCTGGCTGCTGTTATCTTCCAGGGATGTGACATGCAGTACGGTGCCTCCGCGTCCGCCCGTCGCGTACATTCCGCCGCCTTCGGCTCCGGGGAAGGCGCGCGCCACGCCGTCCTCTTCGACGGTGGGGATTAGGAACGCTTCGTATGATTTTTCATCCACGGGAGGGGTAGGGGGGACTTCCGGCTCTTCGCCTTCTTCCGTGCTGGCGTCAAGCCATGTGCTCCAGTCGGAATGGCCTGCGGCCGAAACGCTGCGCACCGCAAAACGGTAGGCGGTAGCCTTGGTCAGCCCGTCAACCGTTACGCTGCGCGAATCGGTCGATCCTTTCTTTACCTCCGTTCTGTCTTCCAGCAGACGCCAGTCATAGCTCGAGGCTTCGCTGACCGCGGTCCACTGGAATGTCAGGGCCGTTTCAGTGGCATCGAGCACGGTCAGCCCATTGGGAACATCCGGGAGGGTTTCCTGCTCCTGGCTGCCGTTATTGCAGGCGCATGCCGTTGCCAACAGTGCAAGTAATATGCTTAATCTTCTCATTATCGCTTATTGATGAACTCGTATTCCCTTGCGGCCCAGATGAGGGGCCCTATGCCCTTGGGGTCGTTCGCGCGTACGGGCTCGTGTATATAATAATCGTAGTCTCCGCTGCGGTTCTGCTTGCCGCCCAGGCCCGCCACCTCGCAGCAGTCGTTGAGGTTAACGAGGCCTTGTTCATCGCGGGACACAAACTGTGCTATCATCTTTTCGTAAAGTTCCCCGGCGTAGGCGGCATCGTCGTAAACGCCGAGGTTCACCGCCTTGGAGAAGGCGTAGGAGAACATTGCGTTGCAGGTGGCTTCGAGGTAATTGCCTTCGCGCTCGGGGCAGTCGAGCACCTGGTACCACAGGCCGGTCTCCGGGTCGGCGTATTTCTTCAATGCTTCAAATACGTTCAGCAGTATTGTTTCGAGGTTCTCCTTGCCGGTTTCGGCGGCGGTCTCGCTATCCATGATGCCGATTACGTCCACCAGCGCCATGCAGTACCAGCCGAGGGCCCGGCCCCAGGCGTGCTTAGACTGGCCCGTGGCGGGGTCGCACCAGAACATTTGATGCGAAGAGTCCCAGGCATGGCGCAGGAGCCCGGTTACGGCGTCGTAGCAGCGCTCGTAGGCGAGGCTGAACTGGTGCACTATGTCGGCGTAATTGGCGGCCTTGAGGCTGTCCGCCACGAAGTCTCTGGTGTACTGCGCGTAGAAGGGCATGGCCATGTAAAGGCCGTCCAGCCACATCTGGTCGGGATAGATCTTTTTGTGCCAGAAACCGCCTTCCGGAGTGCGGGGCTGCTCTTGCAGCTGCACGTAGAGGCTGTCTATGGCCGTGCGGTATTTATCTTTGCCCGTGATTGCGTATAGGTCGAACAGGGTGCGGCCGGGGCAAATGTGGTCAAGGGAGTAATTGGACTTCTTGTATCCGCCGCCTATGGCTCCCGTGGAATCTATAACTGCATCGTACCAGGCTTTTACGTATTCCAGGCTGGGTACGGACCCGTCTTTTTCGCAGCAGTCCAGAAGCGCCTTAAGCTCCAGGCCCGTAGTGTAGTTCCACTTCAGCCGACCCTGCTGCCCGTCGATATAGGACGCCTCGGGCCAGCGCTGCATCTCCGAAAGTGCCACTTCCTTATACAACGGAGTCTTGGCCGTGCATGCGGTCAAGACCATTGCGATAAGCAGTGCCGTTGCGCTCAGCGGTTGTCGTACGGATCCCATATTATTCCGTCTTGTTTCTGGAACATTACTTTGTCGAAACTGTATTCGGCCGCCTTTCTGGCGCTCAGTTTCTTTGACCATTTGACCCTGGGCCCCTGTGCTCCGGGCCCATAGTTCTGATATTCAGCGTAGTAAGAGTTCTTCTTTGTGTCCGGCTTGCCTTCCTTCTCCCAGTCGTGCCAGCCTTCGGGGAGTATGTGGGCGCCGAGTTCGCAGCCGATGAAAACCGTCCTGGCATAGGCGCCCCAGGGACGTCCCAGGTAAACCTTGTCTATGCCGGGGGCCGCCGTGAGCTTGCAATCCTTGAACACGTAGCCGTATTTCTGCCCCTTCAGGGTGGAAGCCGCGGTCACGTAGCTGTTCTTCTTGGAGTGGATGGTGCAGTGCTCGAAGTAGGCGATGCTCGGCCCGAAGATAAAATCGGTGGTACCTTCTATGTAGCAGTCCAGGAAGTAGTTGCGCTTGATTCCTCCCTCCTTGCCGAAGCGCCCGTAGGTGTAGAGCGTGTCCTGGTTGCCCAGGAAGCGGCAACCCTTGAAGAAAAGGAAGTCGCCGTCGGTGAAAACCGCCACGGCCTGGGCTATGTCCTTGCCTTCGCCCGCGCTGTTCTCGAAAGTCAGGTCTTCGAAAGTGATGTAACTTGAATGAATGTAGATGGTGGCGCTGCCGGACGTGCCCACGGGGAAGTCCCTGCCGGGCCAGAATTCTTTGGCGAATTTGTCATAAGTGATGACGGTGTTTTCCGCGTCCTCGCCCTTGATGTGCAGACGGAACTTGGAGTGGGGAATGCTCACCATCTCCTTGTAAATGCCCTTCCGTATATAAATATAGGTAATTTCGGAATGGCTGTAGTCGGGGCAGGCGTCAATCGCTTCCTGTACCGTCATATAGTCGCCGTGGCCGTCGGCGCTGACCACTATGTCGTAGCGCTGCAGGTGTTCCGCTATTTCAGGAAGCTGCTCCTTGATGAGGCCGCAGATTATTTCGGTGACCTTGCGGGCGCCGGAAGCGACGGTGTGGGTGTTGTCGGTCTTGCCTTCGGGAGCGCAGGCATAGCGCCCGGGCTCCAGATGCATGAAGTAGGGCCGGGAGGCTTCGTCGCCCAGGCCTTCGATCCAGTCGAGAGTGGCTGTGGTGACGTCAAGCAGGGGAGTGCCGGTCTGCTCCGCGACCTCTTTCATCGCGGCGGGATAATCGCCGTGGCAGTCGCGGTCGAGCATGCCCTCCTTGAACCAGCGGCGTGCGACCGGAGTTAGCAGCACGGGATTTCCTCCCTTCTCCCTCACGCCGTTGATGAACGTGCGGAGATTGTCCTGGTAGGCACCCCGGGGAGCTGCATATCGCGTGGAATCGGATTCCTTGGCGTCGTTGTGTCCGAACTCGATGAATACGTAATCGCCGGGCTGTATCGCGTTGTATACCTTGTCCCAGAGGCCCCTGTCGATGAAACTCTTTGTGCTGCGGCCGTTCTGGGCGTAGTTTATCACCTTAACACCGTCGTCGAGGAAATTCTGGAACATCATGCCCCAGCCTCGCTCGGGATTGCCCTTGGAAAGGTCTTTCTCCGCCATGGTGCTGTCACCCATGAGGTGGATGGTGAATGAACTTAATATCAGCCAGAGGGCGGTCAGGGCCGCAGGGAAGAGTCGCTTCATTTCAATTGACGGTTGTTACATCTGTAGTGGTGGCGAACACCTGCTCACCGTTGATCGTTACATTCTCGAATGTGGTGCCCTGTTCGTTGTGCATTTCAAGCCACTTGGCGGCAGTGAAGCGGCAGTCGGTGAAACTCACGCTGCTGAGCGGCAGCTCGGGCAGTCCGTTTATGTATATGGCCTGCTTTGCGCCGGAGCAGATGATATTGCTGAAATGTAAGTCCCGGAACTCCGGCGTCGTCTCATCCACTGCCGGCAGTGCGCTTATCGTCCCGGTTTCAGGGACATCAGGTGCATTTTGGGCCGATTTTGCACTTATCGTCCCGTTCCCGGGGACGTCAGGTGCGGTGCCGGTCGGAGCGGCGGTCCTTTCCGTGGCCGCAACGCCTGCATAATAGAGGTTGAACGTGACTGCCTCGGCCACTATGTCCTTCATGTAGATGCTGTCGCACCATATATTTCGTACCAGGCCGCCGCGTCCGCGGGTGCTCTTGAAGCGCAGCCCCACGTCGGTGCCTATGAAACGGCAGTTGCGTACCATGATGTTTTCGACGCCCCCGGACATCTCGCTGCCCACCACGAATCCGCCGTGCCCATGGTACACGGTGCAGTCGGAGATGATAAGATTGGAACATTTGCGTGCGTGGCGGCGTCCGTCGGCGTCTTTGCCGGACTTGATGCAGATGGCGTCGTCACCTACGTCGAAGGTGGATCCGGTCAGCAGCACGTTGGTGCATGCGTCAA
>JAFZBM010000100.1 GCA_017561765.1 Bacteroidales bacterium
GGAGCAGGACGAGTACAGCAGGGCGTAGGACTCAAGCATCCCGAGCGGGGCGATCTTGTTTTCAGGGCAGCGGCGTATGCGCACGAAAGCGCCCACGGGGGCCTGTATGTTATGATAGCACGGCGTCTTGCCGCTCCAGGGTGAGCCGTAGGCGATGACGCTGCCGTCGGGCCATACACGCACGACGGGATTGTCGTCGTTCATCAGTTCGGTGCCGGGGATGTGCTCAAGCCAGAGGGAGCTGTGGGTACTCTTTCCCGTGCCGCTCTTGGCAAGGAAAAGGAAGGCCTTGCCCGAATTGCTTACCATTGACGCATGCATCTCCAGCGTATCCAGAGGTGCGGTACGGAAGGCGTAAAGCAGCATCAGGGAATTGTTGATTCCGAACACCGCGTCCGACACCTTGCGGGTATCGAGCATGAGCACTCCCTTGCTGAAATCTTCGGAACTGCGCATGTGCGAGCGGAACGGGATGCTCTTGTCGGGAGACATGTCGAAGTCCCATCCGTCCTTGTGGTGGTAGAGCTTTATCACAGTCTCGCCTTCTTCCGTGGGAACGTCGTACACCACTTCCGCGCCGGGCACGGGTTCGTATGCGTCCTTCACCAGTTCTACCGAGAACAGCGGCTCCGAACCGTCGGGCTCCACTTCGAAAGGATCGTACTGGGAGAGCCTGGGCGGCAGGGTGCAACTGTCGGGAATAGACAGCGAGAAGACATGTCCGGCAACTTTATAATATTTGGTCATTGCTTCAATAGTATTTGGGCTTACAAAGATAAAAAAAAGTATTATATTTGCTATCTGACATTATTTAGAACCTCTATGGAACAAACCACAAATAACATCGGGCTGGACTACAATACGGAGCGGGAGAAGCTCGATATGCCCGAATACGGACGCAATGTGCTGAAGATGGTGGAGATTATGAAGGCCACGACGGACCGCGAGAAACGCACCCGCCAGGCAAGGGCCATCATAAAAGTCATGGAACTGCTGAATCCCCAGGTGAGGAGCCTCGACAATTTCGACCACAAGCTCTGGGACCATCTGTATATGATTGCCGGATACGACCTTGACGTCGATTCCCCCTACCCCGCCCCCGTGGAGGCGGAGTTGAAGACCCGGCCGGTTCCCATCCCCATGAAGGGAGAGAAGATCAAGGCTACCCACTACGGACGCAACATAGAAAAGATCATCGGACTCCTGTGCGAAGAGCCCGAGAGCGAGGTTAAGACCGAAATGATACGCTGCCTGGCAATCTACATGCGCCAGCAGTATCTAATCTGGAACAAGGACAGCGTGTCGGACGATACCATCTTCAAGGACATAGAGAAGCTCTCGGACTACAAGCTCAAGGTTCCCGAGGGATTGAAACTAAACCAGATAAACATGGACGCCCAGTACAACCGCCCCGGCCTCAACATAAACGTCGGGAATGGCGGCGGCAAGAACAGGGGCTTCCGCAAAAACAATAAAGGCAAGAGAAAATAATGAAAGCCCCCGCGTTCATACGTAACTGGGACGAGAACCAGAAAGCCTCCGCAGTCAAGATACTCGGCCTGTGCATAGCGGCGCTGGCCCTGTTCATACTGATTGCCACCGTATCGTATCTCATTCACTGGAAACAGGATATGAGTTTCGTACCCGGAGAGGCCGTGGCCAACGCCGCCGGAACCCTGGGTTACAGGACCGGGAAGTTCTTCGTATGCGACTTCCTCGGCCTGGGCAGTTTCGCCCTGCTCATAATCCTGGTGGTGATTGCCGTCAAGCTGCTGACCGGACGCTGGATAGCGTCGTTCACCAAAACCTTGTTCCTGACGCTTACCGGGGCCTTCGTGGCATCGCTGCTGCTGGCTTTCGCCGGCAGTCTTGCCGGACTCGGCAACGCCTTCGGCGGAGGGCTCGGAGGTGCTTGCGGGGCCGCCGTGACCGGCACCCTTTCGCAGGTGCTGGGGCCATACATCACCGCCATCGTCATCCTTCTTCTGGTTGCGCTCTGGCTGTTCTTTTTCTCCAGCCGCTTCAACAACTGGCTGGCCGGACTCTGGAGGACAAAAGACGGAGAAACCGATGTCATAGTAGAAACTCCCGCCCCCAGGAAGCCCCGCGTCAAGCCGGAACCCGTGGAACCGGTCGATGAACCCGCACCCGCCGTAACCGCGCCGGTAATGCAGCCGGCTAAGCTAAAGCCGGTCAAGCCAGAACCGGTGGAGCCGAGCCCCGACGACCCGATGAACGTGGACTACGGCGAAGGACTCGACACCGAGATCAAGAAGGAGCTCAAGCCAATAGACAACAGGCTTGATCCGCCCGACGGGTTGCCCAAGTTCCATTTCCCGCCGTCGCTGGATCTTCTGGAAGCCCACGAAAGCAACCACCACGACGTGTCCACCGAAGAGCTGGTACGCAACCGCAACAAGATACGCGCCGCCCTGGCGAATTACAAGATCCAGGTCAACGACGTGACTGCTATAGTCGGCCCGACCGTCACCCTGTACAAGGTTTATCCTGCGCCGGGAGTCAAGATAGCGGACATCAAAAAACTGCAGGAAGACATTGCCATGTCGCTGAGGGCTAAGGGAGTACGTGTAATCACCCTGGAAGATTCTGTGGGTATCGAGGTCGCGAACGACTTTGCGTCCATAGTGCCGCTTAAGGCCCTGCTCAACGACGAGGCCTTCCGCAGCAGCAAGGCCGAACTCCCGGTTGCCATAGGCTACACCATCACCCAGAAGGTCAAGGTGTTCGACCTGGCCGACGCGCCCCACCTGCTGATTGCGGGTGCCACCAAGCAGGGCAAGTCGGTGGGCCTCAACGTAATAGTGAGTTCGCTGCTGTACAGCCGCCATCCTTCGGAGCTGAAATTCATATTTATCGATCCAAAGATGGTGGAATTCTCCTCATACGCCAAACTTCTGCACCACTATCTGGCAGTGATGCCCGATGCCTTGTCGGAAGACGACGAGATGAGCTCCGCCATCGTCAAGAAGCCAAAGGACGCCGAGAAGATACTCCGTTCCGTCTGCATTGAGATGGACGAGCGCTACGAACTGCTGTCCAAGGCCGGAGTCAACAAAATTACCCTCTATAACGAGAAGTTCCGCCAGCATCATCTGCGCAGCGACCAGGGGCACAGGTTCCTTCCCTACCTGGTGGTCGTAGTCGACGAGTACGCCGACCTTACCATGACCAGCGGCGGAGGGCCCGAAGCCAAGGCCGCCGGCCGCAGCATCACCGGGTCTATCATCCGCCTGGCCCAGAAGGGACGCGCCGCCGGTATCCATGTGATACTGGCCACCCAGAGGCCTTCGGTGGATGTCATCTCCGGACTCATCAAGAGCAACTTCCCTATGCGTATCGCCTTCAGAGTGGCGTCCAGGGTCGATTCCATGACCATCCTCGACGCGCCAGGCGCCGAGAAACTCATAGGTAAGGGCGACATGCTCTTCTCGGCCGGAATCGACACCGAACGCATACAATGCGGCTATGTGAGCGGCAGCGAAATTGAAGAAATCACTTCCTATATCAGCGACCAGCAAGGTTACGCCAAGAGCTACAATACTCCTTATTACCTCCCCAGCGCGGAAGATGCCGAGGCCGACGGAGGCGGCGGGGGCGGCGATATTTCCGATGTGGACGAGCGTTTCCGGGAGGCTGCCGAACTGGTGGTGACAACGCAAAAAGCGTCGACTTCTTATCTGCAAACACGTCTCGGTATGGGATTTGCGAAGGCTGCAAGAGTAATGGGTCAGCTGGAGACCGCCGGAGTGGTCGGGCCTCAGGACGGAGCCAAGCCCCGCCAGGTTCTCATTCCGGATCTGAACAGCCTCCAGGCCCTGCTTGACGCTTTTGTAAAATGAAACGCTTATCGATCATAATCATTCTGGCCGCCGCATGCATTTCGGCCGCAGCCCAGAACAGCGCCGCAGCCCTGCTCAAACGAGTCGAAGGCAAGCGGCTCAGCTTCGATTTCACTCTTACCACCGCCGACAAGGTGCCCGTAAAGCACAACGGCAGCGTCCTGATAGACGGTTCCTGCTATCACGTTGAAGACAACGGGATGGACATCTGGTGCGACGGCAGGACCAAATGGACAGTGGACAATGCCGCCAAGGAAGTCTATGTAGAAGATCCGGGCGGCGAAGCGGACATTCTCGCCTCCCCGTCCACGCTCCTTGGCAACGTCAGCAATCTGATTGCCGGCGAAACGAGCGTGAGCGGCAAATACACCGGCGACGGTCCCGGCAAAGGATCGACCTTCGTGCTCACTTCCATCAAGACTTCCGAGCCCAAGGGCAATGCCGATGAATTCAGTTTCAACACTTTATCCCTCAAATCGCCCTGGGTGATTACCGACCTGAGATGAAAGTATGCGTAGGACTCTCCGGAGGTGTTGACTCCAGCGTCGCGGCCCTGTTGCTGAAGCAGCAGGGCTACGATGTTTTTGCCATGTTCATGCAGAACTGGCACGACACCGAAGGAACCCTGCACGGAGACTGCGAGTGGGAGGAAGACAAGTTCGTGGCGGAGCTCGTTGCGCGCAAGATAGGCATTCCCTTCTACTTCGTGGACCTCTCCGGCGAGTACCGAAAGCGGGTGGTGGACTATATGTTCGATGAATACGCCCGCGGGCGCACACCCAACCCCGACGTGCTCTGCAACCGGGAAATCAAATTCGACGCATTTCTGGCCAAGGCCCGCGCACTTGGCGCCGACATGGTGGCCACCGGTCATTATTGCCGCAAAGAGCAGGCTCCCGACGGGAGCTGGAAGTTGCTGGAGGGCATAGATCCGGGCAAGGACCAGAGTTATTTTCTGTGCCAGCTTGACCAGGAGCAGCTCTCAAGGGCGCTTTTCCCAATAGGCGGGATGCTTAAATCGGAAGTCCGGGCCCTTGCGGCGGAGGCCGACCTGCCGTCCGCCGACAAGAAGGACTCACAGGGAATATGTTTCGTGGGCAAGGTGGATCTGCCCGTGTTCCTTCAGCAGAAGCTCAAGAGCGTGGAGGGAGATGTGGTGGAGGTTTACGATGCCTGGTACGGAGAGTCCGCCAAGTATCTTGCCGACACCGCCCTGCTCGCCTCTTGTCCCGACGTCTCCGCTCTTGGCGACGAGGCCCTGGAGGAGCTGTCAAGGCCGCTTGATTATTCTGACATTCAGTTCGTTACGGAGACATACCGATCCGGCAGGCACCATATTAAGAAAACCCGTTACAAGGACAATCCCTACGGGAAAATAATAGGCCGCCACGAGGGCGCCCAGTTCTATACCATAGGTCAGCGCAAGGGGCTCTCCATCGGAGGCCATGCAAGTCCGCTCTTCGTTATAGCCACGGACATTGCCGCAAACCGCATATACGTAGGCGAAGGCGAGGAGCACAAGGGCCTGTGGCGCAGGGTGCTGCGGATTGCGGCGGAAGATGTGCACTGGATACGGCCGGCGCTGGCGCTGCCCGTCGGGGGAAGCCTGCGCTGCAGGGTAAGGATAAGATACCGGCAGGAATTGCAGGAGGCGCTCCTGCTGATGCGGGAGAACGGTTTGTTTGTGGTTTTCGACAAGGCGCAGCGGGGTGCCACCCCGGGGCAGTTCGCGGCATTCTATGCATTGCGGGACCCGGCAGACCCGTATGACGCCCCGGAGCTGTTAGGCAGCGGAGTTATTTAATAACAGTCCGGTATAGCCTCCGGTGACCTTTTCCCATGTTTGATGGTCCCCAGAGGCTATACCGGACTGTTAAAGAACTATAAAATGAATAACAAGATTGTATTGCTGATCACTGTTGCATTATTGCTGGGTTCTTTGTGCTCGGCGGCCCAGGGACTGTACGTGCCGCCCAAGGACGGCTTGCATCCATCCGCCCCAAAAGTGCCGGCGTATGCAGTGTTCTGCGGCGACACCATCAGGTTCGATACCGTGGAAAAGTATGAGCGAATGGACCGCGAGCTGATGAATTTCAGCTATATGCACACCACCACTTCCCTGATGCTCAAGCGCTCAGGCCGGTATTTCCCGCAGGTGGAACCGATGCTCAAGGCGGCGGGAGTTCCGGACGATTTCAAGTATCTCATGGTGATTGAAAGCAATCTCGACCCCAAGGCAGTGTCGGTAAGCGGCGCCGCAGGCCTGTGGCAGTTCACCAAGGCTACCGCGCGCGAATATGGGATGATGGTGAACAACGAAGTGGACGAGCGTTTCAATATCGAGAAGGAGACGACGGCGGCATGCCAGTATATACTCAGGGCATATTCCAGGTTCAGGAACTGGTTCAATGTGGCGGCCAGTTACAACTGCGGCATGGGCGGCATGATTACCCGCATCGCCGACCAGAAACAGGACGATTTCGAAGACCTGTGGCTTCCTGAAGAGACGTCGCGCTATGTGTACCGCATCCTTGTCGCCAAAATGCTTTTTGCCGACCCGTCGGCATTCGGGTTCGACATAGACGAGCGCTATCCCTACAACGAACCGCTCCATACCGTGACCGTTTCCGGGCCGATCGAGAGTCTTGTGGACTTCGCGGAGCAGTACGGCGTCACTTATGCGGAACTCAAGAGGGCAAACCTCTGGCTGCGCGACAACAAGCTTGTGAACAAGGAGCAGAAGACCTACAAAATCATCATTCCGCGCCCCGGGCGCATCTAGACCGGCAGCAAGCTTACGATACGGTGTATGTCTTCCGGCGTGAGGCCGGGGAAAAGAGGCAGTGTGAGGATGCGTGAAGAAATATCCCGTGCGACGGGAGTGTTTCCTTTATCGAAACCGCTATAGCAGGACATATCGGAGGTCAGGGGCCAGAAATACTTGCGTGCCCCTATGCCATTGCGGTCCAGTTCCAGAGCCGCGGTGTCACGCAGGGCCTGCGAAGCGAAAAGCACCGGAAAATAGGAACAGCCGGAAGGGAAAGGCTGCGGTGCACCGGGAATGGCGGCAAGCATTTCGCGGTATATGGCGGCAGCGGCCTGCCGCGCAGCGACCGCTTCATCAAAGTGCCGGAGGTTGCACAGTCCCATCGCCGCCTGCAGTTCGTTGAGCTTGGCGTTCCCGCCCACCGCGACGCAGGTTTCCTTGTCCCGTATCCCGAAGTTCCTGATATCTTTCAATTTCGAACACATTTCCGGACTGCTGCAGCAGACGGCGCCGCCTTCCACCGTACTGAATACCTTGGTAGCATGGAAACTAAGCACCGACGCATCGCCATAGACTGCGGCGGGATGCCCGTCGAAACTGTCGGCAAAAGCATGGGCGGCGTCGTACACAAGCCGGAGGGAGTGACGCCGGGAAAGTGCATCCAGGCGTTCCACATCGCAGATATTTCCATACACGTGAACTGGAAGGATTGCCGATGTACGGGGAGAGATAAGGCGTTCGGCGGCATCTGGATCGAGGGTGCCGTCGGAAAGGCGTACGTCGCAGAAAACTGGACGCAGGCCGCAGCGGACTATTGCGTGAGTGGTGGAAACGAAGGTGAAGGGCGTGGTGATAACTTCGGATCCCTTGGGAAGGTCAAGCGCCGACAACGCAGCTTCGAGCGCCAGATGCCCGTTGGCAAATAGCGTTACGTAGCTGCAGCACAGGCGTTCCCGCAGGGCTGCCTCGAACTGCTCGTGCTTCGCACCCATATTGGTCACCATGCAGCTGTCCCACAGGGGGCGTATCTCACGGCAGTATTCTTCGAAAGGCGGAAGCGTGGTACGGGTCACTTCCAGACGCTCAGGTTTCATCGCAATTTCTTTTGGATGTTTCTATAAATAATGTGCGCCCGGTATCTCAGCTTCCGGAAGCGGATAGTGCCGGAATAGCGCCCTCCGGTATAACTGTCAAGCACGTCCAGCATGTTGATGAAGCCCGGGTAGGCATCCGCCTTGCGCGGGCCGCTGTGCACGGTGGTCCAGGACCCAGGCACACCGCGGCGGTACACTCCCATACAATCGCCCAGATGCAGCATGCCGCCGCGCAGAGCCCCCTGAATCTGAAGAGTATAGTCGATGCTGAGGGTCTCACGCATCGGAGTGTCCTGCATATAGCATTCCGTCCTGCACATTATCGACGACGTCGCGACGAAGCCGCCGCCGCCCATTATCACCCGTTCCACCGGAATCAGGCAACTGCGGCGGGGCCCCTCGTAACCATGCGGATGCCCGTCCTTGGTCTTCAGCACACAGTGAGTACAGATGTCAACTCCCGGATTGGCCTCCATGGCTTCCACCTGACGCGCGAGCTTGTGAGGATCGGTCCAATAGTCATCCCCTTCGCACAGGGCAACATAGCGGCCCCGGACCAGGGGACGGAGGAAGGTCTGCGCTACGCGGACGCCTTTGGAATACTGGTTTTCGGTCTGATACACGGGACGTATGAGATCGGGGTATCTTGATGCGTACTCGCGTATGATTTCTGCAGTACCGTCGGTGGACGCGTCATCGTGAACCAGCACCTCGAAGGGGAACGGCGCTTCCTGCTTCACGAAGCCCTCAAGGGCCTCGCGGATGTAGGGGCCGTGATTGTAGGCCAGACATATTACGCTCACCATCATATCAGTTCATACATGCCCAGCATATCGTGGAGGGCCTCACGGGAATTGAACATTATTGCATCCAGGACCGACAGGCCGGGCACGAAGGCATTCTTTGTAGAATAACGCGAATAGTGGAGGCTCTGGTCGTACGGCGGCATGGTGCTGTGTATGAAATTGAGTGTCACGCCCCTGGCTTTGAACTCTTCCTTGCTGTAAAGGGCCTGCCCGCCTATGGCGTTTATGAAGCGGTCCGCCCCGAGGCGGCTACAGAAATCATAGACGCGGTATTCGCGACGAAAGAGGCTGTTGCCTTCGAGCGACGATGTTCTGATAAACTTGGTGGTGATGCCGAGGTATGCGCAGATTTCCTTTATGGATAGTTCAAGTATATCTATCAACTTGTCGCCCTGATAGCTGAAGATGCGTTCCATGAGTCCGTATCCCTGAGCAAAAAAGGGCGCGGCATGATAGGCCATCTCTATAGTCTGGAGCTTGGTTATTACATCGATCGGGACAATACGTTTGTCCATTATCAGCCGGGAATCGACAGAATGTTGCACTTCCAGCCTGAAATATTGCGGCCGGCCGTTGACAAGTATGCGGTTGCGGTTCACCCAGCCCGCCTTGATATAGGCATAATCGTCGCTTACCAGAAAAGTATCGGCCGCTGCAATGAGCTGCCAATAAGGGAAATACGGGAGGAAGTATGGCTGGTTGCCGGCTAAGGTCATAGTATGTCGCAGTTCTTCAGGAGTTCGGGATCGTCAGTATAGAGCACCGCCGCCTTGCGGTCGTCGCCGACATTGGTGACGGGCAGGCTGGAGCAGCGGAAATAGCCGGAATCGAAGAGGCGGTCGTTGACGCACAGCATCATTCCGCACATATAGTCGTTGAAGGCAGTTCCTTCCCAGACGGTAGGGACAGTGCGCTGATTTATAAAGGGTTGGCATATCATGCCGTCCACCGCTCCGCTGTCGAAGAGAGCCTTCCATTCATCGTCCGTGCAAAGGGGCCCGGCTTTGACGCCCTCGCTCTTGCCCAGCCGCCAGGGCTTGAGGATGTAGCGGTCCTTGTGTCCGCGGGCATCGGGGGGCGGCGTGAGATATGTGGGGATGGCATGGGCGCGGAGGAAGGCGGTTTCGTCCGCGTCAAGGCAGGCGGAAGTGAATTCATCTTCGAACCAGAGGTGCATGAAGCGTTTGTCATGTATCAGGAAGATATTGCGGAAGTCGCTGTACATGCCGTGCCGTATCATGGCTTCAAGCGTGTCGGTTTTGTAACTCAGTATGTCGTGCTGGTTGAGGGCGCTCACGAGGAAGGTGCCGGGACGGTCCCACTCGGCTTTCCGGGGCTCCACTTCTTCCGCGTCAATGATATTGACTTCCATGCCGTTTGCCTCGTAGAAGCGCTTGTAAAGGCGGATCTCGCCGCTGCGGTCGACGCTCTTGAAGACGTACATCCGCTTGCTGTCTCCGGTAATCTTCAGCATGTAGTCCATCATCTCGCTGAACGTCTGTTCTGGCTCTGGCGCCGTTGGCTGCGGGCTCTCTTCCAGGGACGTCGCTTCGCGACCCTTCCCTAAAGGGCCCCTCCCTGCAAGCAGGGCATTTATTTCTATTTTGCCCTCCGGGGCGGTGCCGAGGGTGGCACGGTCCCCGGAACAGCAGCA
>JAFZBM010000101.1 GCA_017561765.1 Bacteroidales bacterium
CACGCGAGCAACGCTGTATCATGCGGTAGAAATAAGAGGCCCACACCGCATCCTGGTACTCATAGGTGGGCAAACCGAAGCCTTTCCGGAGCTCCGGCGGAATGAATGAAGCGCTGACTGAGCGGCGCGGGAACACTCCCTCGTTGCAGCTGAGGATGATAAGATTGTCAAAATCCATTGCGCGCAGCTCCAGCGGACCCATTATCTGCATGCCTTCCAGGGGTTCCCCCTCGAAAGGCACCGTGGCGCCGGACAGCACCTGCATAAGCAGACGGAAGAAAGACGACGGCTGAAGTTCAAGCCTGCATGATGACAGGCGCCCAACCGCCTCATGGCAGAGTTTGGCGAAATCAAGCTCGAACTGCATGTCCTCCAATGACTTAAGCCTCACGCCAATGACGGAGAGCAAGTCCTGGAGCCACTTGCAAAGGGCGTCAATCTGCGCCGCGTCTGCGGAAGTCCCTGCGACCACCGGCTTGAAAACCGCTTCCAGCACGGGATCCCCTTTCAAATCGCTCTCCGGAATATAGTATTTGCGTGCTTTGCGGCAGGCGTCTAGCCGCTCCTTACCCACATCGGTAAGCACTGACTTGACTATGGAATTGGACGCTACCGCCCACAACTGGCGATGGTAGAAGTGCCAGACGCCGTCCTTCTGCCGCAGATGCAGCTGCAAGGCGCCCAGGTCGCTGAGCAGGGACCAAATCTGGCTGCCCGCTATGGGGTAGCCCATGGTCACATTGAGCTTGCTTATGTGAGCGGGGATGGAGTTGAGCACCGGGATGAGCATCTGCTCGTCCGGGAGCACCACCGCCGTTTCTATGCCCGGATCCGGGGAGCAGCGGGAAAGGATTTCGGGCAGCTGCTTTGCCTGTGCTATTCCGCCCGGTACGCTCAAAACGTTGAATTCAGTATCTGGAAGGCCGTCCGGATCGGGCTCGAAGGCATTGGGGAACTCCACCACGAAGTCCTTCAGGAAGAAGGACGATTTGTTATGGGGATTGCGTATGTATTCGGAACGCCAGTCCCAGCAAAACTCGGCGAGCCCGGCACGGTGGAGCTTGCGCAAAAGGCACTTTTCGCACTCATTGAGGGCATTGAGACCAACGAACACGAAACGTTCCGACCACGGGAAGCGCTCGGCCATGACATCTGCGGCGCTCCTGCTTTCAAGGCTCCCGGCAAGTTCGCGGTACACCATTCCCTCATAAGACATTCCCTTGGCTTTCAAAGATTCCCGGAAGGAATTGTAGAGCGGAAGCAATATGCGCCAGATGCGCAGGAAGCCTTCTTTGACGGCACCGGGGGTCTTGAACTGGCCGACAAAACGGAGTATGGCTTCACGCTGGCCGGGAGACAGGTATGAATAGTCATCCTGCATCTCCTTGATGTCGGAGACATTTGCGAAGAGATGCTCCGGATTGACCAAGTATTTGTCTATGTCGTCAAAATCGCCCAGCAGGGCATCCCCCCAGAAGATGAAGTCGTCGAGGCTTTCCGCTCCCGGGCACAGGGACTTATAACATGAGTATAGTTCCAGCAGCAGGGGGATTCTGTCGGACGGCTTTTCGGCGGTGGCGTGGTAGAAAAAGTCGTTCATCGTGAACAGGCTGGGGCTGATCACGGGACCGGTGCCCGCCGCCGCTATCTCCTGCCCGAGGTAGTGTTCGAAGAAGCGGAGGGCACGGCGGTTGGGAAAAACAAAGCAGAGACTGCTGATGTCCCTGCTTCCGTTAAAGTAATGTCCTGCGACTTGTTTCAGAAACGGAATCATGGCTAACAAATATAATCAATTCTTCCGATATATACTTGTCCGGATTCCGTTTCTTTCAGATTGTAATCAGGCAGCCGCTGCTATTTGAATACCCTCCCCGCAAGCGGGTCCCCTCCCTCTTCGGGAGTCAAAGTCGCCGGTTTACCGGGGCCGCCGGATATAGTAAAAGGAGATGCTGGAATTACCAGCGGATGTAAGTCTCGAACCAGATCTCGTTGTAGTTGTGCTTGGCGAGATTCATGTCGTTGTGATAACGGTATTCCAGCTGGAAGTTAAGGTTCTTGTGGAGACGGAAGTTGGCGATGCATGAATACATATCGTGGCTGGTGGCGGCAGTGGCCGCAGCACGGAACTCATCCCACTTCAGGTAAACCTTGAACCAGTCGGCGACCGGAACGCCAAGGGTCACGTAGAGAGCATCAGCCCCGCCGCTCTGGTCAATCTCCTCATTGGCAGTGGCTGCATATTCACTGCGGAAAGTCCAATTGTTACGGTCAAAGCTCACACCTGCGCTTATACGCTCGCGATTGAGATCGACGCCATCGGCATTAATCCAGTTACCCTTCCATCCGAACACACCGAATTTAAGACCTTTTATAGGCTGCACCTGGAAAGTACCGATAATATCCTTTTTCTTGTCGGCGTCAGCCACATTGATGCCCTGACCGTTGTACAAACCGAGCTGATAGTGGAACAGGTTGTGCCTGTCCTTGCCGATGGGGAGGAAGTCGCCCTGGATCTGGATACCCTGGTCACGGCCGCCCATATTGGCCTCTCCCAGACGGTCACCCATACCTGCCATCTTCTGCACGAGGAACGAGAAATCACCTGCACCTACATCCCACGGATTCATGGGGTTCTCAAAAGTGAAAGCCCTCTTGAACTGTCCCATCTTGACGGAGAAGAAATCATACTTGGCCCATTCGATATAAAAATCTTTGACATGGGGTTTCTCTCCGTTGGCCTGGAACTGGACACGATACTTGAAATCATTGTATATACTACCGTCAACGTATGCACGGATGAGCCTGCAGCTGAATCCGCCGGGCTTCTCGGGATTGAGATCGGAATACTTGTACGCGCCTATTATATAGGCACCCACCTTAGGGGTGCTGAAGAACTTGGTCTCCTTGTAGCC
The DNA here is from genome assembly GCA_017561765.1 of Bacteroidales bacterium. Classification (GTDB taxonomy): domain Bacteria; phylum Bacteroidota; class Bacteroidia; order Bacteroidales; family UBA932; genus Cryptobacteroides. The sequence continues at coordinate 2,913 of JAFZBM010000101.1, forward strand.
GTACTTGGGAGCGGTCGCGTCCTGGGCCATGGCTGCCAGGGAAACCAGGGCTACGACGATTGTAATGAATAGTTTTTTCATAAAATTAAACTGAAGGGAAAGGGAAAACCTTGGTAAGCAGGAAGTATCCCAACACGAAGCCGATGACACCGATGATGATACCGACCTTTGCCATCTGCGAGGTTTTCACCAGTCCGGTGGAAGATGCTATGGCATTCGGCGGCGTGGATATAGGGAAGAGCATGGCGATGGAGGCGCACACTGCGATGAAAGGAATCATTGCGTACATGCCGCCGAGAGCCAGGAACTGGGCGTTGTTGGCGGCTGACGGATCGGCCATTGCGGTACCGACCACGATCAGTATGGGCACCAGCAGGGCCGCCGTGGCGGAGTTGCTGATGAAGTTGCTGAGGAAGTAACAGATCAGGCCTGCGATTATCATGACTATGACCACGTTCATGGCGCTGAATGGAATGGCGTTGATAAGCGTGGCGGCAAGGCCTGTCTTGTTCAGGCCGGTACCGAGGGCGAAGCCGCCGGCGACCAGCCAGAGTACGCTCCAGTTGATTTCCTTGATGTCATTCTTGCCGAATACGCCCGTGCAGGTATAGACAGCCAGGGGGATAAGGGCGACGATATTGGAATTGATTCCGGTAATGGACTCGGTAACCCAGAGCAGGATAGTCACGAAGAACGTGATCCATGCCACATAATCCTTCCATTCCCACTTGTGGGCCTTGGTCTCAATCTTGAGTTCGATCTTGTCAGACTTGAAGGGGAAGAACAACTGCAGGAGCACCCATGCAATGATAATCATGACCACCACGTAAGGGAGCATCCTGGACATCCAGGTCGCGAAACTGATCTGGTAGCCTGCATTCTCAAGGGCGCCGATGGCTATGGCGTTGGGAGGGGTGCCGATAGGGGTGCCGATACCTCCGAGGTTGGCGGCCACGGGGATGGAAAGGGCCAGGCCGACCTTGCCGGTTTCATCTTCGGGAAGAGCCTTGAGCACGGGAGCCAGGAACGCCAGCATCATGGCTGCGGTAGCGGTGTTGCTCATGAACATCGAGAAGATGGAAATGATGATGAGGAATCCGAGGAGTACCATCTTGGGCTTCTTGCCGAAGAGGCCGAGCAGGCCCTTGGCAATAACTGCGTCCATACCGTATTTGGAGGCTATGATGGCAAGTACGAAACCACCCATGAACAGCATCACCACAGGATCGGCGAACGAAGCCATGATGCTCTTGTAATCGACAAGAGTGCCGGATTCCGGGGTGCACAAGAAAGCCAGGCCTTTATTGGACACCGTAAGCAACATTACTACGATGACCAGGAGGGAGGTTGTCCAGTTAGGAATGATTTCAAACATCCACATTAACGCAGCGAAAACGAAAATGGCAATCATACGCTGCTGTACGGGAGTAAGGTCCGCGATACCGAAAACGGAGGTAGGGAGGGCCCAAAGCAGTATTGTGGCTATAAGCACTATGGGCAGCAGCACGCAATACTTTACGGAAAACTTACTGTTTGACATTTTATAATAGTCTTTTTTACGGACGCAAATTTAGACATTTTTTCTTATATTTGTAGATATGAAAAGCACTATACGCAGCAACTGGCCCAAATACCTCCTCCAATGGGGAGTTCTGGCCGCACTGGTTTTCTTCCTCAGCGGTCTGGCCGCTAAGATATTCCCGAAACTTGGGGCTTCCGACCCCGAAGCGTGGTGTCCTCTGGGCGGGCTTGAAGCCCTCACGACCTACGCTTCAAGAGGATCCCTTCCATGCTCGATGAGTTCCACGCAGATCCTGATGGGCATAATCCTGGCAGCAGCAGTTATCCTGTTCGGTAAGCTGTTCTGCGCCTATCTCTGCCCGATAGGCTCGGTGGAAGACCTGCTGACCAAATTGCGCAAGGCCATAGGTATAGACGGGATTGAATTCCGTGCCGGAGGCGCCGCGGACAAGGTGATGCGCGTCATCAAATACGGCCTTCTGTTCTGGATATTCTACTCCACCGCCACGGCAAGCGAACTGCTGTGCCGCAAATTCGACCCATACTACGCCGTAGCCACCGGCTTCAAAGGCGAAATAGTGCTCTGGATGAGCATAATCGCGCTGGTGGTGGTTATCCTGGGCGGCTTTTTCATCAAGCGTTTCTTCTGCCGCTACATCTGCCCGCTTGGCGCCGCAGCCAACAGCTTCCGCTTCTGGCTGCCCCTGGTCGCCCTCGCCCTTGTATGGTGGGGCCTGAGCGCAATCGGACTGCCCCTGAAGTGGTGGATGTTGCTGGCTGCATTCTGCATCCTGGGCTACCTGCTCGAGATCCTTTACCGCAAGCCGAAACTGCAGCTGCTGCATGTCATATATGACGATGAAGACTGCACAATGCGCTGCTACAGCTGCCAGAAGCACTGCCCCTACAATATCGATATTCCAGGCAGTGGCGGCATAGTGACCGACGTGGACTGCACCCTCTGCGGCGAATGTATCGCAGCCTGCCCCAAGAAAGCGCTGAACTTCGGCGTTGTGACCAAGCCCATGGACCGCAAAGCCGGACGTTTCATCCCCGCCCTGGTGGCGGTAGTCCTTACCGCTCTGGGAATAATCTTCGGCGGGCGTTTCGAAGTGCCTACCATAGACGAGAAATGGGGCATCGAAGATGGCATGGAGATTCGTACGCTGCGCATCGAGAACCTCACCAGCATTCACTGCTACGGCAGTTCCATGGCGTTCAAGGGGAAAATGGAGAAGGTGAACGGAGTGCACGGTGTCAAGACCTACGCAGGCTCGCACACCGTAGTGCTCAGCTATGATCCTTCCGTGACCAGCGAAGAGAAGCTTCTGGAAGAGGTTTACGAGCCTTCTCACTTCAGGGTCAATTCTCCCGAACCAACTGAATACAAGGAACTTCAGGTCCAGACCATACGCACCGAACACATGCCCAACCGCACCGACCTCAACTATCTCGGGCTCCAGATGCGCCTGAGCGGACGCAAGATCTTCGGCATCGAGTCCGAATACGACTGCCCGCTCATAGTGCGTGTCTATTCCGATCCCGCGGAGGACTTGGACGAAGCATGGTACAAAGAAATAGTCGAAAAGAAAGTGCTTGCCATGCCGGTTCACGGAGGCGGAGTCAAGGAGACCCCGGTCGATTTCACCTTCGTGCGGCTTGAAAAGGGCAAAGGCAAGATAGGCATCGCGGAGTATCTGGAGCGCATGTTCGATTCATTCGAGGCCGAGTATAACGGACGCTATCCTTCCGGGGACAGCACAGTGGTGCGCAAGCGTGCCGAAGTGTACGAAGGCAAGCCCCAGTTCATCTACGAAATTGAGGACCGCAACTACGAAAAGCCCATTATCAAGCGGGCACTGCCGTTCCTGAGCAACCACGTGTCTAAGGAGGAGGGAGTGATCGGCACCTATCTCAAACTCAACAAGAATCTGGAGCCGAGTATCCAGATACGTTTTGCCGAACCTATGACCGCCGACCGTATCTGGGAACTCATTACCATGCCGGTGTGGCAGATCACCTACGCTCCCGACGATGTCAGGGATGTGGATGCCAAGATGTCGTTCAACAAAAAGGGCGTCTGCTATGAATACCGCTAGGACTTACTCCGGTGGCGTTATGACGGCACTGTTCATATTGTTGATGGCAGTTCCGGCAAGGGCTGACGAAGGGATGTGGATGGTGAATGCCATTTCAAGGGCACTGGTGGACAAGATGCAGGACAAAGGCCTGACTCTCAGCGGAAACGAAATATATGACGCCTCCGCAGTGTCCATCAAGGACGCCATCGTATCGCTGGACTTCGGCTGCACCGGATCGTTCATATCGCACGACGGCCTGCTTATCACCAACCATCACTGCGCCTATTCCGACGTCCACGCACTCAGCACTCCCGAGCACAATTATCTCGAAGATGGCTTCAGCGCCCGCAGC
>JAFZBM010000102.1 GCA_017561765.1 Bacteroidales bacterium
ATAATCAACATCATGCTTATCGACGGCGTATGACATATCGTTCATCATCTTCGCGTCCATTACCCAGTATGATGCGCACAGGTAGTTCCAGTAATCTATCGCTTCCGGACGCAGGGTCCTTTTGCCCTTGGCGTCAGTGTTATACACTCCGCGGCCGCTGGATTCGAGGGGCTCATAGCTGAGCCAGTCAGCCCACTGATAGTTGCCGTTCTCATGGGCAAGGGATGCATGGTCGTAATTGACTTCATCTATATGATTCATCCAGAGTTCCATCGACTCCCAGTTCTCCTTGACTATCGCTGTATCGGCAAACTGCTTGTATATGGTCCAGGGCACTATGACGCCCGCATCGGCCCAGCCTACGCGGGACATGGAATTGGGAAGCGAACCATACTGAGCGAGAGGAGCCACTCCGGGGTATGAGCCCGATGGCAGCTGGGTGTCGCGCATGTCGCGCATCCACTTGTGGAAGAACGCATCGGTGTTGGCGAAGAAGGTTCCCGTTTCGGTAAACACCTGCGTGTCTGCGGTCCAGCCCAGGCGCTCGTTGCGCTGCGGGCAGTCGGTAGGAACCGACAGATAATTGGAACGCTGTCCCCACATAGTGTTGGAAATCAGCTTGTTGACACTTTCATCCCCGGTGGTGATGCGACCTGTCTCGATGGCCTTCGAAATGGATGTCACGGGAATGGACACCAACGATTTGATGGTGACGGGGGCCGTAGCGGAGATAGAGACAAAGCGGTAGCCGAAGAAAGTGCAGCGGGGGGAGTAGGACACGAAGTTGCCGGATGCCCCGAAGGTGTATTTAAGAATCATGCCCTTGTCGGGGATGCGAAGGTTGAGACGGTGGCAGCTTCCCTCGGGACCGTCCATACCGCGGCTCTTGGCGCCGTTGCCGTCGTTAAGCAACTCGGAGGGCAGGCAGGTCAGTTCGGTGCCCTCGTCCGCCTTGAATACGAACGACGGCACTGCGGAAGCGTTCTGTCCGAAGTCCACCACCAGGGTATCGCCGGGATTCAGCCGGATAATTTCTCCGGGAGCGTATTCTTTGGTAATGACAACCTTGCCGTATTCCTCTTCGCTCCTGCCTTCCACTCCGCTCCAGGTATATGCAAGCACCGGTTTGAGGGCAAGGTCGGAGCGGCGGTAGATCTCAGCACCGGCCGTGGGGAAAATCTGTCCGGGGAATTCATTATTGATTTCGGGGGTAGAGAGTTTTTCGGGCGTGGCGTAGCCGGGCAGTTCGCGGGCGTCGTATTCTTCGCCGTCAAGGATGGCCGCGTGCTTGACCGGACCGGCTGTTCCAGCCAGCCAATGTTCTGTATCGGTGCCGAACAATTCTTTTGTTCCGTCTTCATAAGTGAGTTCCAGAACGCCCCTGAATGCGCACTTCTTGCCAATCATTCCCTCATTGCCGGCAGGCGTGACTATCTTGTCTGCCCACCAGCCGGGGGTTACCTGCACCGAAAGCTGATTCTCGGCGCCGACGCCTTTCTTGATGACGTCACTGATATCGTAGGTGTAAGATATCTTCGTCTTTTCACGATGTGTAAAGCCAGGCTTGAGCACCTCCTCGCCTATTACTGTTCCGTTTACGTAAAGTTCATAAACGCCAAGTCCGGTGGTCATCCACTTGGCCCCGGCAACCTTCTTACCGTTGGTAACCGTGGACAGGAACCAGCTGGCGCCGTCGGCGGCACGGCAGTTCTCGCTGGTCTCCACTTTTCCTGTCACAACAGGGGCGTCGGCCGCGGAAATCCACTCCGAAATATCCCAGGCGCTGTCGTCAAGCGCATCAGTAAGTACGCCCGGATTGCCGGAAGGGCCGCCGCAGGAGACAACAAGAAACATCAGCCCCGCAACGGCAGGACAAAGAAGATGACGAATAGTATTTCCCATAAGAATTATAGTTTCCCCAAATATACGAATTATTTGATTTTGCGAGGTAATTGATGATAACTATAAAGTGACAGAGGTTAATTCCGCCCCAATGTCCCGAATGGCCTTGAGAATCTTTGTCGTAGTTTTTTCTCCAGGATAAGAAACGCCGCATTTGTAAGCCCTCATTTTACTTTCATTGACTCCGGCAAATTCGGCAAACTTGCTTACGTTGATAAAGTCAAAGCAATTGAAAAAGGAAGGCAGGTCATACTTATAGTTAATGATAATGTCATCGAACTTCGGCGTTACGTGACCTTTTTGACTCTCTTCGGCTATTGCTTCCTTAATGCTGACAACAAAATCGTCCTTGGCTTTGGAAACCGACTTCCCAAAGCCTCCGAAATAACTATTGCCAATATGATCGTCCGAATAAATAGAGAAGAACTTATCAGATCCTTTCTCGATAATTGCCACTATTTTCATAACTCTAAAAACTACCGGATACCTGCCTGCTTAAGAATGCTAAAAAGAGTGCCTCTAGGAACTTCGACAGACTGGTGCCTTGGAATACGTATTCTCGCTTCATTAACTGGCGAGAACCAAACATCATGTTCTTTCCCATGGGACAGTTCATAACAGCCGTAATTTCTAAGCAGTCTCTTTAATTCGTTTACCGTCATCGCAAAAGTAGCATATTTGTTTCTTTTTTCCAAGGGGAAGCAGTATAAAACAAGCATTCCCCTGTCACAAATAAAGGGAAAAAAGCCCCGCCTACCTTGCTTAGGAGAAGTATTTGGAAATTATTTACGATTATGAAAGGAAAAAGAAAAAAATGTAGCACCTATTTTTTCAATATCAATGTTTGAAAAAAAGATGCTACAGGGAGAATGATAACGAGACAACCGAACCTAGCCCCTCAAAGCATTGACCAGGCGCACGACGTCCCGGCCTATGCCCTCGAGTTCATAGCCCAAGGCTACGCGGTTCACGGTAATGCGGTCTTCCCAGAGCCGGGTAATGCGGTCTCCCACCGACTTTTTGCGGAAACGCCGCTCCCCTTCTTTTCCGGGGGCCTCCTCGACATAGCCGTGCGTCTCCATAACCCTCTGCAGAACCGGCCCTGTTTCCTCGTCCGGGCCCGGCACTACGGCCTGGCGCCGGACGTACCCGAAACGGGGATAGATGGCGGCGAAGGCAGCCATCAGCAGGGCTATCTGCCACAGGGAGTTATAGCCGTTGACGAATATTTTCGAGATATCCGAATCAACGACCTTCGCCAGCACCAGCACAGCGATGACGATTGTCAGGATCACCATCAGCTGCACAAAATATTTGACGGAACGGATGAAATAACGCATACATTAATTATTTCGTACCGGGCGATTACTTACGTGCAATTGCCTTCCTGGCGGCTTCTGCAAGATGTGCGGCGTCGAAGCCCCAGGCGGCCATAAGTTCCGCGGGTTTGCCGGACTGCCCGAACTTGTCTTCGCCGTTGACGAACTCGATGGGGGTGGGGAGTTTGGCCGCCGCAACGCTTGCCACCGCCTCGCCCAGTCCACCGAAAGCATTGTGCTCTTCAGCAACCACGGCGCACCCGGTCTTCTTTAACGATGCAAGCAAGGCTTTCTCGTCAAGCGGCTTGATGGTGGCGACATTAAGCACCTCCGCGCTGATGCCCTCGGCTTCAAGGGCTTCCGCAGCCTGAAGGGCCTCCCACACGAGGTGGCCGCAGGTGATGATGCTTACGTCCTTGCCCTCATTCATTACATATATTTTGCCTATTTCGAACGGCTCGTCCGGATCGGTGAAATTAGGTACGGACGGGCGGCCGAAACGCAGGTAAACAGGACCGTCCCAATCGACGGAAGCGATCGTTGCCTGCTTGGTCTGGTTGAAGTCGCAGGGTGCAATCACCGCCATTCCGGGCAGGGCGCGCATCAAGGCGATATCCTCCATGGTCTGGTGAGTGGCACCGTCCTCGCCGAGAGTGATTCCGGCGTGGGAAGATGCAATCTTGACATTGGTGTGCCCGTAGGCCACTTCCTGGCGGAGCTGATCGTACACGCGTCCGGTCACGAACTCTGCGAAGGATCCGATAAAAGGCACCTTTCCGGTAATGGCAAGTCCGGCAGCGGCCCCCACCATATTCGCCTCGGCAATGCCGCACTGGATGAACCTGTCGGGAAATTCAGCGGCAAATGCATCCATCTTAAGCGAACCCTTAAGGTCCGCGGTCAAAGCAACGACTCTGCTGTCCTTGCGTCCGGCCTCAAGGAGCCCCGCTCCGAAGCCGCTTCGGGTATCTACCTTACCCTGGTCAGTGTATTTCTTCATATTTGGTTAATAATCACCTAGAGTTTCTTCGAGTTGTGCCATAGCGGCGGCGCACTGCTCGGCGCTGGGGGCCTTGCCATGCCATTTATGGGTGCCGGCCATGAAGTCCACGCCGTGTCCCATTTCGGTGCGGAAAAGTATCATCTTGGGCTTGCCGTCGGCAGCATGCGCCAGTTCAAAAGCCTTAAGGATGGATTCGTAATCGTGTCCGTCGGCCTCGATGACATCCCAGCCGAACGCCGTCCACTTGTCGCGCAGGTCGCCGACTCCGCCAACGGCCTCAACCGGACCGTCGATCTGCTGGCCGTTCCAGTCTGTGAACGCGATGAGGTTGTCGAGTTTGTGGTGGGCCGCCCACATTCCGGCCTCCCAAATCTGCCCTTCCTCGCTCTCGCCGTCACCCAGCAGACAGTACACACGCTCCGCTTCGCCGTCCAACTTTTTGCCAAGTGCCATACCCGCTGCGCAGGAAAGGCCCTGGCCCAGCGAGCCGGAACTCTGGAAAATGCCGGGAAGCGCGTCGGTCACGCAAGGGTGTCCCTGAAGGCGGGATCCGAATTTACGCAACGTACCGAGCTCACTCACCGGGAAATAACCGGCGCGTGCCAATATGGAATAATAAACCGGCGCCAGATGCCCTGCGGAGATGATGAATGCGTCCTGCCCCTTTGCACTGCGCGTCCAAGTGGCGGGATCGTGTTTCATTTCATTGAAATAAAGTGCAGTCATCACGTCCGTGATGCCAAGGGAACCGCCCGGGTGGCCGGAACCGGCAGCTGAAACCATACGTACAATGTCCCTGCGTACCTGGGAAGCGATTCTGCTTAATTCTTGAGGATTTGCCATATTGTTTGATATTAGATTTCGTAACTTACAAAGATAACAAAAATAACTTATCTTTGCATTCGATATGGAAATGAACCGCATTCGCAATTTCTGCATAATTGCCCACATAGACCACGGAAAGAGCACACTGGCGGACCGACTGCTGGAACTTACCAGCACTTTGTCCGAGCGCGACATGGAGAACCAGGTGCTCGACGACATGGACCTGGAGCGCGAGAAGGGCATCACCATCAAGAGCCACGCCATCCAGATGAATTACAACGGCTACCGGCTCAACCTTATCGACACTCCGGGCCACGTGGACTTCTCCTATGAGGTGTCCCGCAGCATCGCCGCTTGCGAAGGCGCACTGCTGGTTGTCGATGCCACACAGGGCGTGCAGGCGCAGACCATTTCCAATCTCTACATGGCCATTGACCATGGCCTGGAAATCATCCCGGTGCTCAACAAAATCGACATGGAATCGGCCCAGATTGAAGTAGTCACCGACGAAATCTGCGACCTGCTGGGCTGCACTCCGGACGAGGTATTCAAGGTCTCCGCCCGTACAGGCGAGGGGGTTGCGCCGATCCTCGATGCCATAGTGGAGAAGATTCCCGCCCCTGCCGGCGACCCGGACGCTCCCCTGCAGGCCCTCATCTTCGATTCCGTTTTCAATCAGTTCCGCGGCGTAATCGCCTACTTCAAGGTATTCAACGGTTCCGTGAGCAAGGGCGACAAAGTCAAGTTCGTGGCCACCGGCATGGAGTACGAGGTGGAAGAAGTAGGCTCGCTCAAGATGAAGCTCATTCCGGGCACCGACGTGGGCTGCGGCGACGTGGGTTACATAATCACCGGTATCAAGAGCGCCGTGGAAGTAAAAGTGGGCGACACAATCACGCACACTGTCCGCTCCTGCACCAATGCCATTGCGGGTTTCGAAGAGGTTAAGCCTATGGTCTTCGCCGGCATGTACCCAGTGCAGGCCGACAAGTTCGAGGAACTGCGCAGCGTACTGGAGAAATTCCAGCTCAACGACGCATCCTTCGTGTACGAGCCGGAGAGCTCGCTCGCCCTCGGCAGCGGCTTCCGTTGCGGCTTTCTGGGGCTCCTGCATCTTGAAATCGTGCAGGAAAGGCTCTTCCGCGAGTTCGACATGGATGTCATCACCACCGTTCCCAACGTGTCGTACAAAGTTTATACGATGCAGGGCGAAGTGCTCGACGTACACAACCCCTCCGGACTCCCCGCCCCAACCCTGATAAACCATATCGAAGAGCCATACATTCGGGCGCAGATAATCAGCAAGACGGAATTCTTCGGCCCAATCATGAAACTCTGCCTCGACCGCCGCGGCACGCTGGTCAGCCAGCATTACATAACCGCCGAGCGCGTGGAACTCAATTACGACATGCCGCTGAGCGAGATAGTTTTCGATTTCTACGACAAGCTGAAGACCATCTCCAAGGGCTACGCATCCTTCGACTACCACATTACCCAATACCGTCCCGCCAAGCTGGTCAAGCTGGACATCCTGCTCAACGGCGAGCCTGCGGACGCATTGTCCACCCTCATCCATGAGGACAATGCCTATACTTTCGGGCGGAAGATGTGCGAGAAGCTCAAGGATCTCATCCCCCGCCAGCAATTCGACATCCCCATCCAGGCCGCCATCGGAGCCAAGATCATCGCACGCGAAACCGTGAAGCAGGTGCGCAAGGACGTTACGGCAAAGTGCTACGGCGGCGACGTGACCCGCAAGCGCAAACTCCTTGAAAAGCAGAAGGAAGGCAAAAAGCGCATGCGCCAGATCGGCACGGTCCAGGTGCCCCAGAGCGCCTTCATGGCAGTGCTGAAGCTGGATAGCTAGGACCGGTCCGGATTAAACTGCGGCGCGACTTTTGCGTCTAAAGGGCGTATGCAGGAGCTGGAGAAATATTTCAACGAACTTGTGCAGAAGTATAGCGAACAGCTGTACTGGCACGTGCGTACGCTGGTCGGCAGCCATGAGGATGCCGACGACCTCCTGCAGGAAATCTTCCTGAAAGTCTGGAAGGCTCTGCCCCGCTTCCGCGGCGATTCCGACGTGTTCACATGGATATGGCGCATCGCAACCAACGAGGCCCTCAGCCATCTGCGCAAGGCCCGGGTGCGTGCGGCCCTCAGTTTCACGCGCCTCGAAGCCGAAGCCGAACGGATTGCCGACCCCGATCCGTACTTCGACGGCAACGCCGCCCTGAAGTCGCTCCGCAAGGCAATCGACGCCCTTCCCGACAAACAAAGGCTGGTGTTTTCGATGCGTTATTACGAAGAGCTCTCCTATGAGCAGATATCGGAAATAACCGGCACTTCCGTGGGGGCGCTCAAGGCATCGTACCACATCGCCTACGAAAAGATCAAGCAGTATTTACAGGAATCCGATTAAACTTTTTAACCTATTTTGAGTCTAATTAAGCGAAATGAATAAACAATTACCATATTCCACACCCTCCGGGTATTTCGACTCTCTCAAGTCGCGGCTTTCCGGGATTCCGTCCGGCAGAAGCAGGATCAACTTCGTTCCGTATTTTGCATTGGCGGTGAGTTTCGCCCTTTTGGTAATGTTGGGCAATTTCATCCTCACCAAATCCACGGCGAGCCAGCCGGCAAGCGACGAAGAGATTATAGAGTACCTGATCGACTCGGGCACAACACTGGCCCAGTTGGAAGATGCGGTGTATAATTACTAAAACGAAAACGGTTATGAAAAAGTTGATTTCCATTCTGCTGTCAGTCAGCATCGCCGCAGTTGCGCTTGCGCAAGCTCCGGACGCGGGCAAAAAAGCCAAGGGTCACCAAATGGACTTTGAAAAACTCAAGGCCGAAAGGGTGGCGTTCATCACCAGCGAGGTAGGTTTGACCTCCTCTGAAGCTGAGGCCTTCTGGCCTATATACAACAGAATCGAGGCAGAGCAGAAAGAACTTATGATGTCTGAGCGGAAGGCATTCATGGCTCTCAACAAAGCTCTCGCAAGCGGAGAAGGAGATGTTTCGGCACTTCTGGATTCGTATCTCGATGCCAAAGCCAAGAACGTGAACATTCACGCACTCAATGTAAAAGAGTACAAGAAGGTTCTGTCGGTTGAAAAGCTTGCCAAATTCTTCACCTGCGAGGAGAAATTCCGCAGGCAGCAGATAGGGCGGCTTCAGGGCCACGGCCCGGGCGGCGGCAAGGGACCGGGAGGATTCCCGGGCGGAAAAGGGCCTCGCGGTGACAAGCCTGCCAAGGACGGCAAAAGCTTCCAAGGCGAATAGAACAGTTTTTGTTGATTGATATGTTGTTCAGACTCCCGGACCTCGCGGCCCGGGAGCTCTGTTTATACAAGCCCTGCTATTATGCTGTCGGCCACGAACCACTTGTCCTCGGGAATCCGGCCGTAACCGGGGATGCCTTCCGCAGTACGCAGTCCGAGCATGATACGTTCTTCCCGTATCTGCTCCTCCGTCAGCACTTCGCTCTCCGGAGTCCATCCGCTCAAACACTCGGAGTTCCAGCTACGGACTTCCGAAACACCGGTACGGCTAAGGCTATGGGCGCCGGGGCCGAGACCGACGTATGGAGCACGGGTCCAGTAGGCGGAGTTGTGAATTGCCCGGAAACCGGGACGCGCCCAGTTGGAGATTTCGTAGTGCTCATGACCGGCGTCCTCCAGGAGCCTGCATATCAGATAGTACTGCGCGCTGCATTCCTCGTCCGGGAGATCGGTGTAACGCCCCTTACGGACCAGGTCCGCCAGCGCACTTCCCTCTTCCACCGACAGCTGATATGCAGAGATGTGCTCGGGACGCCAGTCCAGAATCTCCTTCAGCGTGCTCTCGAGCATGGATGTAGTCAGTCCGGAGATGCCGAATATCACATCAACGCTGATATTATCGAAACCAGCATCGCGAAGCAGGCGGAACGCCCGGCGGGCCCCGTCTGCGGAATGCCTGCGGTTCATCCAGCGCAGCATGCCGTCATCGAGCGACTGCACCCCCATGCTAACGCGGTTCACCCCGAGTGCACGCAAACCGCGGGCATATTCAGGAGTGATATCATCGGGATTCACCTCAACGGTCCATTCGGCATAGTTGCGCCCCCCGCAGGCATCGGCAATGAGCCCCAGATACTCCAGAGGCAGCACCGATGGGGTGCCGCCTCCGAAATAAAGCGTATCGACAGCTGCCGTTGCGGCTATTTCATCGCGACGCGAACGCGCTTCACGGCAGACTTCATCGACCCAGGACCTTGATGGGCATGCCCGCTCTGAGTAAAAGTCGCAGTAAGTGCAGAAACTCCTGCAGAACGGAACATGAACGTAAACCATTAACGGAGCATCAACTCGGCGCTGCCCAGGCGTGCCTGGGTGGTATAGGCCTCGGCAGTATAGATTCCTTTATCGAATGAAGGAATGTTGTTGACATAGATGCTCAATTCAACCTCCTGTCCCTGGTAATCCACTTCGCGGGAAGCGGTGGCGGCAAGCGATTCGCCGGCATAGTTGAAGCTGGCGCCGCGGCCGTCGTCAAGCAAATTGCCCTGAGGGTCCCTCACGCGCAGATATACACGCACGGGACCAGCCTCGGCCAGAGCGTTCTCGACCAGGCTCAATGTAACCATGAGACGGGTCACGTTCTTGCTGCGGTCCACCATCTTGCCGGCGCTGTTGTAGGCCTCAAGACGCATTCCGCGGGCCTTGATGACGGAGCCGGTAGCCACCTTCCCGGAGAGATCTTCCACCTGGGCGGTCAGTTTCTCGTTCAGGCGACGGGACTCGGCGGCGTCCTTGCGGGCGTTGGCTGCATCCACGGTGAGTTTGTGGTTCAGCTGGTTAAGGGAGTCGATCTGCACGATGTAGCCGCGCATTATGGAACGAAGGGTGCCGAGTTCCTTCTCGTACTGGCGCATCTTCACGCGGTTTGTCGCCTCAGTCTTTTGGATACGCTCAATCAGCTGCGCCACCTCCTCGCGGGAAGAATCCAGCTGGAGATTGATTGAATCATAGTCGGACGAAAGGGCTTCGTAGTCACCCTGGAGGGCGACGATCTGGTCGGTCAGCTCCTGCTTTTCTATATTGAGCTGGCCCACAAGCGTATTCTTCTGATACAGCACATAGGCGAGAGCACCGGCCAGAAGCGCGGCAACGGCTATCATGGCATACATGACGGTCTTTGCGCCTCCGTTCTGCTTGCGCTCCTGCTCCTTGCGCTCTATTCTCTCAAGGGGATCTTCTCTTTCCATACAAATTCAGTGTTAATCAGTTCGCAAAATTAGAAATTTTCCGGCATTTCTGCTGCAACCATCGGGCCAAGTCGTCCGGGAGCAGCGGCCCAAGTGTTTCGAACACCTTCTGATGATAGGCGTCCAGCCACTCAAGTTCCGCACGGTCGAGCAGGCTGAGGTCAAGCGCGGAAGTGTCGAAAGGACAGAGGGTCAGGGGCTCGAATCCCAGCCAGCGGCCGAACTCGTTGGACTCAAGTTCAACGCAGAGCAGCAGGTTCTCATGCCTCACTCCATGCATTCCCTCGCGGTAGATTCCGGGCTCGTCGGACACTATCATTCCGGGCTTCAACGGCTCGGGATTGAGGTTCTGGCGTATGTCCTGGGGACCCTCGTGCACACCCAGGAACCAGCCCACGCCGTGCCCTGTGCCGTGCCCGAAGTTGCGCCTGAAGCGCCACAGCGGTTCGCGGGCAAGCGCATCTATACGGCAGCCGGGCGTACCTTCAGGGAATACCGCCATGGCCAGGTCTATGTGACCTTTCAGCACAAGGGTATAATCCTCCCGCTCCAGCGGCGTCAGGTCCCCGAGGGGCACGGTACGGGTAATGTCCGTAGTGCCGTCGAGGTACTGCCCGCCCGAATCGCACAGGTACAGCCCGTGCGGCTCCAGCACAGGCGCGTCATGGCGGGGCGTGACATAATGCGGAAGCGCGGCGCCCGGGCCGAAGGCGGAAATGGTCTCGAAACTGTCGCCCTGGTAACCGGCGGCAGCGGCCCTGAATTCACCGAGCCTGACAGCGGCATCCCACTCGCTCACGCAGCGCTCGGCCTGCATGGATTTCTCCAGCCAGTGCAGGAAATGCACCATAGCTACTCCGTCGCGTATATGCGCCTGACGCATGCCTTCTATCTCAAAAGGATTCTTGACCGACTTGGCGGAGGATACCGGGGTGCGGCCGGGAACAGGAGTGACACCCGACTGTACCATGGTCTGGTAAAGCTGATGGTTGAGCGTATTCTCATCTACGAAAATGCTCATTCCGCCAGACTCGGAAATGATGTCCTGCAGTGCGTCATAACGCTCCAGGCTCACCCCGTCCGCTTCCAGTTCTTCGAAGGCGCGCCCGGTGTCCGGATCCTCCACCGGCTCCTTTACAACGAACCATGAAGCGGCATCTTCAGTAACCAGCAGATAGCTGATAACCAGAGGATTGTACTCAATGTCGGAGGCTCTCACGTCCAGCGTCCAGGCAATTTCGTCAAGGGCGGAGAGCAGAATGCCGTCGCAGCGGCGCGAGCGGCAGAATTCGCGCAGCATCTCCAGTTTTTCGCTCCTCGGTCGGCCCGAATCGACTGTGAACACAGGTGTCTGGGGAATGCCGGGCCGGTCGGTCCAGAGTATGCTGACCAAGTCCGGGGAACTGACAATGTAGGGATCGGACGGAACATCGGCGAACGCTTCGATGATGCTGTCGGCGAACGCCTCGCTCATGCACAGGCCGTCCACTGCCAGCACAGGCTCCGGATTATCCGCAAATTTAGCCGCAAGCCACTGCGGGATAAGCACTTGCTCCGGCACCCTGGTCTTGTGGAGTTCCACTCCGGTACCTGCCAGCTGGCTGTTTGCCTGGATGAAATAGCGGGTATCGGTCCAGAGTCCCGCATGGTCGGCGGTGACCACAAGGTCAGCCGCCTCGCCGGTAAAGCCCGTGAGCCAGCGTATCTGCTTGTAGCGTTCCGCAGGATATTCGCTTCCGTGGGGATCGGAGCCGGTCAGAATCACGGCGTCCCAGTCCCGCGAACGCATCAGCGCCCGCAGGGAAGCTATACGATCCGCATACAGGTTCATAATTCCGCCGGGATGAATGTGGGAATGTGCAGGATCTCGGTCTTGAAGAGGTTGCGGCGGTGCATCCTGTCAATCTTGGCCTTTATTTCAGGGTCCTCGCAGACGCCCTCGCGGATATAGCGGTCAAGGGTGGCGTAGCTGAAGCCGAACTTGGCTTCGTCGGGGCAGGAGCCCGGCAGGCCGTCATCGGGAGTCTTGTCAACCCAGCGTGCCGGCAGGCCAAGATCATGACCGACCTCGAGCACTTCCCGCACCACCATGCCTCCCAGAGGGGAGAAGGAACCTGCCGCATCGCCGTACAATGTAGCGTAGCCTATGTAGTCCTCGCTCAGGTTGCAGGTATTGGCCACCATGCCGTTTACCGACTGCGCGGCGGCATACAGCACCGTCATACGTATGCGTGGAGGAATGTTCTGCAGGGACTGGAGGGAGAATTCGCCTCCCGGCATCAGGGCTCCGAGCGCATCGCACTCCGCCTCGATACGCCCTATCGGCAGGCACAGGTAGCGTATTCCCAGGAATCTGCATATTTCGTCAGCCTCGTTCAGGCTCTGTCCTTCGGCAGGCATCGCTATGCCCACCACCCTTTCCGGACCAAGTGCCCGGGCACAGAGGGCAGCGGCCACCGTGCTGTCCTTGCCGCCGCTCATTCCGAGCACAGCGGTGCAGCCCGGGCCGTTGGCCCCGAACCAGTCCTGTATCCATTGGATACAATCTTGTGTGAGTTTTTTCATAACGCAAATATAAATAATACTTTGTAAATCAAAAAATTAGTTGTATCTTTGCAGCCCGCAAAATTGCAACGCGGAGACTAAAGTATTTATTATCAATTAATTAACAAACCAATGCCTGGATTAATTGGAAAGAAAATCGGAATGACTTCCGTTTTCGGTGCCGACGGTAAGAATATACCGTGCACCGTTATCGAGGCTGGTCCGTGCGTTGTCACGCAGGTCCGCACAGTGGAGACCGACGGTTATGCCGCTGTTCAGCTTGCCTATGACGAAACCACCGAAAAGCACGCCAGCGCGCCTCTTATGGGGCACTTCAAAAAGGCCGGCACCACCCCCAAGCGCAAGCTCGTGGAATTCCCTCAGGATTACAGCAGGGAGCTCAAGCTTGGCGACGTACTCACCGTTGAGGATATCCTCAAGGCTGAGGTCCCCTTCGTGGACGTGGTCGGCACCTCTAAAGGTAAGGGTTTCCAGGGCGTTGTGCACCGCCACGGCTTCGCAGGAGTCGGCGGCAAGACCCACGGTCAGCACAACCGTCTTCGTCACCCCGGTTCAATGGGAGCATCTTCCTGGCCTTCCCGCGTACTTCCCGGTATGCGCATGGCAGGACACATGGGCAACGCCCGCGTGAAAGTGTTCAACCTCAAGGTTGTCAAGATCCTTCCCGAGAACAACATCATCGTAGTCAAGGGTTCCGTTCCCGGAGCCAGAGGTTCTTATGTATTAGTGGAGGCTTAAGATTATGGAACTTGCAGTATTGAAAATCGACGGCACCCAGTCCGGAAAGAATGTCACTCTCGACGAGAGGGTTTTCGGCATCGCTCCCAACGACCACGCCATCTATCTGGATGTTATCCAGTATCTTGCCAACCAGCGTCACGGCAACGCCAAGACCAAGGACCGCAGTGAAACCGCATACAGCACCAAGAAGTTGGGTCGCCAGAAGGGCGGCGGCGGCGCACGCCACGGCTCCCGCAAGGCCAACATCTTCGTGGGCGGCGGCCGCGTCTTCGGACCCGTTCCGCGTTTCTACCACAACAAACTCAACAAGAAGGTCAAGAAGCTTGCCCGCTTCTCCGCATTGAGCTACAAGGCCCAGGAGAATGCGATCATCATGCTTGAGCCCTTCAAGATGGAAGCCCCCAAGACCAAGGAGCTCCTCGGCATCGTCAACGCCATCAAGGCCGGCGACCGCAAGGTTCTCATGGTGCTTCCCCAGAATTCTGACAATATCTTTCTTTCATCCCGCAACCTCCAGCAGGTCAACGTCATAAGCGTTGACGAGATCAACACCTACGCCATCATGAACGCCAATTCTCTGGTGCTTATCGACGGTGTTCAGGACATTCTCGCGGAGAGGGCCTAAAAGCACAAGAAGATGGGAATCATTATTAAGCCAATCGTAACAGAGAAGTTGACGGCTCAGGGCGAAAAGTTGAACCGTTACGGCTTTATCGTTGATCGTAAGGCCAACAAACTTCAGATCAAGGACGCGGTGGAGAAGATGTACAACGTCAACGTCGCCGCTGTCAATACAGCCAATTATCACGGCAAACGCAAGAGCCGCTACACCAAGAGCGGTCTGCTCCGCGGTCGTGCCAACCATTACAAGAAGGCGTACATCACCCTCGCTGGCGAGGAGAAGATCGACTTCTACGCTAACATCTAAGGGAGGAGAAAGCTATGGCAGTAAGAAAATTCAAACCGGTTACTCCCGGTCAAAGGAACAAAGTGATCAGCTCTTTCAGCGAAATCACCACCAAGAAGCCTCAGAAATCATTGCTTGAGCCTCTCAAGAGCACGGGTGGCCGCAACAACACCGGCCAGATGACCGTCCGCTATCTCGGCGGCGGCCACAAGAGGATGTACCGCATCATCGACTTCCTCCGCGACAAGGACGACTGCACCGCTACCGTTATGACCATCGAGTATGATCCTAACCGCAGCGCCCGCATAGCCCTGGTCCAGTACGAGGACGGCGAGAAGAGGTATATCATCGCTCCCGACGGCATCAAGGTGGGTCAGGTAGTCGCTTCCGGAAGCGGTATCGCTCCCGAGGTCGGCAACTGCCTTCCCCTGAGTGAAATTCCCGTTGGTACTCTCGTACACAACATCGAGCTCCGTCCCGGCCAGGGTGCCGCTATGGCACGCAGCGCCGGCGCAAGCGCCCAGCTCGCCGCCCGCGAAGG
>JAFZBM010000103.1 GCA_017561765.1 Bacteroidales bacterium
CGGGACAATATGACCAATATGGAACTGCTTCTTAATGCCCTTGCAGAGGAAACTGCAACTGAACTAAGCAAGCAGCGAAATCCTGAAGGCCTTTCGGAGAATGCCGGAGTAGCCAAAGAAGGAGCCGAAGTAGCAAAATCTGCTCGAAAAGAAGTTGAGAAACGCTTGGGACACAGTGTCATATCCAGTGAAAAAGCCATTGACCACATCAAATCTCCCGAAGAGCTACCATTCCCGGATGAACAGAAGCAGGGATAGTAAAAATGGGCACTATCATGTCTGTTGGAGGCTAATAGCCTGCCTCAGACTTCCCCAGTGGCTATCTGAGTTTTGAATACAAGTATAACTGCTTGATAATAAATAGATTCCATACTGTACTCCATATATTTAACGAGGAGGAATATTAGTCTTTATGGTTTCTTATGACTTTCTGGCCCGCCTTTCCGGCGGGCTTTTTTGTGCCTATCACAAAGCTTTGCGGTGCTTCGATAGTGATTTCGTCCACTTTTATGACAGAAACCGATATAACGAAGAAGTAAGATGCAGAAGATTTGGTATTATTATTGCCGAATAGTTGTTATATTGTATTCCTGAACAGAGGAGACATTATAAGAATGAAACAACTGTATTTCATATTGGCACTCTCATGTATCTGTATGACTATTCATGCTCAGATACCCAATCGGAATTATCTTACGATTGATTTGTGTCAGACTGACTTCTCGTATACTGCTGATTCAACCAGGAACGACTATTATCCAGAGTTCAACGTAAAACAGAATGATTATAAGTTTGTACATAATGCAGACTCTTCCTATATGGTTGGCGGGGTTCGTATTCCGTTTCGATTAACCAATGAAGAGCCCCGATTTCATGGCGGAGAACCCACCGATTTCTGCAATTGGATTGGGAAAAAGATATTTGATCTACTTGAGAACAATAAAGAATATTGCTTTTGGCTTACAATCGATTTCATTATATCCAGTGATGGAGAAGTTCAAGACGTACATGTGAATCCTTATCGTTCAGACAAAGAGCAGACATCCTTGGATGAAAGCATATTAAAAATTATCATGGAATCTCCGAGATGGACGCCAGAACGTCATTACTGGAAACGGTATTGTACTCCGTTGAGCTTACAGATCTCATCTGATCATTTTATCAAGGGGGAAGGGCTAGTCATAATCGGGCCCTATAGTAACTTTTTTTTCCATAGTTTGAACGATCAATTGTGGTCAGACAGTCCGGAAAAGGCACAAAGGGAGGTCATTCCTGATTACCAGATAGCTTCAGACAAAGACATTGACGAAAGGGCTCATCTGGAGGATAATTCTGTCGATCTGAATCAATGGATCAGGAGTAATATCCAGGATATCACGGTAATGAAAGGATTTGGAGATGGTGAATCTGAAATTGAGCTTATCATCTCTGCCAACGGATGGGTTTCTAAAGCAACTGTAATTAAGTCTTATGACCCGCTGCTGGGTGAATACCTGGCAGATATGTTATTGACAAGCTGTCCAAGATGGGTCCCTGCAAAAGTCAACGGTATTTGCGTGCCCTCGAAGATGAGATTATCTTATTCATGGCAGTTTTGACATCTGCCAATCAATTCTTCCAAAAGTGGTTTGTATAAAAGTAGGGATAGTAAAACTAAGATTCGCCTTGTCCGTTACCACGTTTGGGCCAACTTCAGGCCTTCGGCGATACAAGCTTCAATCTTTTCTTCTATCTGCCCGGGGCTGCTGTAGTCCATGTTTTGGGCGGAGATGGTTGTGAGCTCGCCCAGATTCCATAGGGTGCCGAGGGCTTTCAGGTACGGAGTGGCTTGCTCACGCGGGCTTCCGGTAGAGATGTCCATTCCCCGCGTTGTGATGTAAAGCACGTCGGGAGCTTTGCAGAGGCCGACGCAGGTTTTGCCTGTGTCGGTAAAGGTGACGTCGAAGAGGGACGTCTGCTCGAAGAAACATTTCAGGACCGCCGGGAAGCTCATGTCCCAGAAGGGGGCGACAATCATGATACGGTCGGCTTTGGCAATGTCATTCGCGGCAGTCAGGGCCCAGGAGGGCACCTCGCCTCTTGCTCGCCCGGCGTACAGTTCAGGCGTCAGCGGCACGAGGCCGTCCATATTCGGCAGGTCGTAACGAATCGTTTCGTAACGCTTGGAAAGGGCATCGATGACGGGTTCCGCGATGCGGAGGGTGCGGGAATCGGCCTGACGGACGCAGGCGTTGATGACTACGAGTTTCATAATAGCATAAACCTTAGATTTTCAGCGTAGAAGCATTTTATAGAAGGAAGAACAAGGCGGTTACGGTCCAGGACATGGCAACGACTAGCGATATGATTTCTCCAAGGTGAGGCATGGTTCTTTGTAATCCGGATGCGAATACGCAAATAATCAAACAGGTTTTTTGATACTGCTGAAAATAGCTTCCTCCAGCATCCTGGCGCCCTCTCGCTGGGGATGAACGCCGTCTTTCATGTATTTGGAATCCGTGAAAAGGTTTACAAGATCTATCAGTTCCAGCCCCAGATCGGATGCTATTTCCCTGATGGCTGGGCGGACGCCGTTTTCCATAGTGCCGGAGTATAGTCCAAGAATAGGAATGTGGAGTGGCTGGAAGATTTGAATGGGAGCGATGAGAATTACCCGTGGTTCAGCAGGCAGTTTCATATACGACTCAACAATTCTCCGGTAATCCTTCCTGAATATTTCCGGATCCCAGTTGCATTTCTTGGTATCGTTGGTGCCAAGCATCATCAGCACCACGTCCGGATTCCAGTCAAGACTCTCCTTATATACACCTTTTTTAACGTAGGGCGTGTCGGCGTCAAAACGTGCAGACGCATCGTTATAGCCGAAGTTCCGGACTTCATAGTCGGGCCCCAGCCGTTCCTGGAGCAGTGCTGGATAACTGTTCTTTCTGCGGTTCACTATGGTGAATCCCCAGGTGATGCTGTCGCCTATGCACGCAATCTTTTTCATAGTGTTATATCTTATGCTCTTTAATTGACTACAAAAATACAAAAATTGGAATAATCACCATTTTAGGGGCTAAACATTGCTGGATTTTATTTACATTTGTAAATCATAGTAAACCCGCATCTTCCCATTAATCCTGTTTACCATGAAAAAACTGGTATTATTGCTGACGCTACTCTTTTTCGCCGTGTTTTCCCGGGCGCAGGATAGGATTGTCTTTACTCCCCAGTGGACTGCGCAGGCACAGTTTGCGGGTTATTATGTGGCGCAAGAGAAGGGATTTTACCGTGATGTTGGTGTTGAAGTGGAGATCGTCCATCCTTCCGCAACACTCTCGGCCTTGAACAGGATACGCAGAAACGAAAGCCAGGCGACCACCCTGCAGCTTTGTCAGGCGATGGAAATCATCGACAGCGGCATACCTTTGGTGAACATCTTGCAGACATCCATGAATAATGCGATGATCATCGCATCCCGACGGGATGTGGATCCATTGTCCCAGAAAGGGGTCCGGGTCGGTATCTGGAGTGTTGGCTTCGGACAGCTGGCCATCTGTATGAGCGAGAAAGAGGGGCTGGATTATGAGTGGATCCGCTCGGCCTCCAACGTGAACCTTTTCGTCAAGGGCGCCATCGATGCCACCCTGGCGATGAGCTACAGCGAGTATTACCAGTTGGTTCAGGCGGGCTATGAGTTCTCCGATCGTAGTATCTATCGTTTCTGCGACCATGGTTACAATGTCCAGGAGGACGGTGTCTATATGACACGGCAGTACTACGAGAGACACAAGGAGCAGGCCCGGAAATTCTCCGAGGCCAGCCGGCGTGGTTGGGAATGGGCGTCGGAGCACCCGGAAGAGACGCTGGACATCGTGATGAAGTATGTCCGGGAGAACCACATCGCCACGAACCGCACCCTGCAGCGGCTCATGCTGCAGGAAGTTCTGAGGCTGCAGGTAGACCGCGAGTCCGGGGCTCGCGAGTACCGCCTGCGGCCGGATATGGTAAAACTGGCGAGCGACCTTATGGTTGAATACAAATTGATCGGCCACGAAGTGACCTTCGGACAATTGACTGCGGAATAGCCCGATGAAGAATCCAATCCAATACATCCGCCAGTCACTTTCCCGGAAGCTTAGCCTCTGGATAGTTTTGTTCGCCGCCATCATCTTCAATGTTGCTCTGGGTGTAATGTTCAGGCAGTCCCTTGATGCTGTGAGACAGGAGGCCGTCAATCGGGCAACCCAAGTGCTGGACAATACTGTCCTGCGTGTGAATACCATACTCCAGCGCGTAGAGAAAGCTGCCGATAATACCGAGTGGCTTATCCTGCGTCACCTGAATGCTCCGGATTCGATGTTTGTTTATTCCCGCACCATCCTTAAAAACAATCCGGAACTGAACGGCTGTTCCATCGCCTTCGAGCCCTGGTACTTCAAGGATCGCGGCAAGTACTTTTCCGCCTATTCTTACAACGACAACGGCTCAATTTTGACGACGCAGGAAGGGAATGACCACTACGAGTATTTCTATATGGACTGGTACCAGATGGTCAAATTGCTGGACCGTCCCAACTGGACGGAGCCCTTCTTCGACTTCAATCCGGAAGACATCTACTCAAAGGATATGATCGCCTCCTATTGCAGGCCCCTAAAGGATGCAAACGGTTCGTATATAGGTACTTTTTCCACGGACATTTCCCTGGGATGGCTCTCGGAGACCATATCAGCCGTCAAGCCTTATCCGAACTCCTATAGTATCATGATCGGCGAGGGCGGCACGTTCTTCGTCCATCCCGATACGACAAAACTTTTCTATCAGACCATCTTCACGGAAACGCTGGAGCAGCCGGACCCGGACCTGACGGCTCTCGGCCACGCCATGCTCCGCGGGGAAGAAGGAATGCATCAGCTTCGTATGGACGGTGAGGATTGTTACGTCTTCTACAAGCCGCTTGGCAATACTGGATGGAGCGTGGCCATCGTTTGCCCGGAAGACGACATTTTCGGAGGATATTTCCGCCTCCAGCGCATAGTCCTGTTCATCGTCATTATAGGTCTCATCTTAATGCTGCTCGTCTTCAGCCGCATAGTTTCACGCGAGCTGAAGCCGTTGCGGCGCCTGGCCGACCAGACAGGAACCATCGCCAAAGGTCATTTCGACCAGAAACTGCAAGAAGATGGTCGGACCGATGAAATAGGCCGCTTGAGCCATTCCTTCGGGGATATGCAGCAATCGCTCATCCGTTATATAGACGAATTGAAGGAGACCACGGCCCGGAATGCCTCCATCGAGAGTGAACTTAAAGTCGCAAGCACTATCCAGGCCAGTATGCTTCCCCGGGTATTCCCTCCTTTCCCCGAGCGCAAGGACATCGATCTTTATGCGTCGATGATTCCGGCCAAGGAAGTAGGTGGCGACCTCTTCGATTTTTTCCTCCGGGACGAGAAACTGTTCTTCTGTATAGGAGACGTTAGCGGAAAGGGCGCTCCTTCGGCAATGCTGATGGCCGTCACACATGCCCTTTTCCGATCGGCATCCGCCCACCAGAGCGACCCTTCCAGTATCATGCAGGCCGTCAATGAGACCACTTGCCAGGGCAATGAATCCAATATGTTCATCACCCTGTTCCTGGGCGTGCTGAACCTGTCTACAGGGTGCCTTTGCTATTGCAATGCCGGTCATGACTGCCCTCTGATTCTTGGTATAGAGGCGGCGACTGCACTCAAGGCCCAGCCCAATCTTCCACTGGGTGTCTTTGCAGACATGAAATATGAAGAGCAGGAAATACAGCTCGCCCCCGGCAGCACCGTATTCCTCTATACGGACGGGCTGACGGAAGCGAAGAACAGGGACCGGAAACAGTTCGGTTGGCAGCGTATGGCGGATATCCTTTCTTCCTGTGCACGGCAGCAACTGACGCCCCGGCAGATTCTGGAGACCATCAGCGGGGAAGTGGACCGTTTCGTAGCCGGCGCCGAGCATAGCGACGACCTCACCATGCTGGCCATCCACTATACCCCGAACCCTGTTGACAGTATCCTGTCTGAAAGCCTCTTGCTGAAGAACGATGTCCGCGAAGTGGCACGGTTGGGCGCTTTCGTGAAGTCGGTGGCAGAACGACTTAATTTGGCGCAGCCGCTTGCCGGTCAGCTCCGCCTTGCAGTGGAGGAGTCCGTGGTGAATGTGATTGACTATGCATATCCTGCGGGTTCTGACGGGGATATCACCGTCAGCGTTGTAGCTGACGGCAGCAGTATCAAAGTGACTGTCATAGATTCCGGCATCCCATTCGACCCCACCTCGACAGATAAGGCCGACACATCCCTTTCAGCCGAAGACCGTCCGATTGGCGGCCTGGGCATACAGTTGGTGCGCGAACTTATGGATTCCGTCGGATATGAACGGACGGATGGACACAATGTCTTGACTCTGATTAAACAATTAAAACGATAGTACCATGAAAACTAGCATTGAAGAAATCGACGGCAAGTATGTTGCCGTGTTGGAGGGCGAAATGGATACCGCGGCCGCCATGGAAGCGGAAGCGGTGCTGAAGCCGTTGTACGATACGGGCGGCAAGGACGTCGTCATAGACTGCAGCGGTCTGGAGTATATCGCCTCCAGCGGCCTGCGTATCCTCCTGAGCATCCTTAAAGGAGCCAAAGGCGGCGGCAGCCATGTGGTACTCAAGGGCGTAAACGAAGATATCAAGAATGTTTTCAAACTGACCGGATTCATCAATATCTTCGAATTTGAGTAATGGAGGTCCGGCGGAACGATTATCTGGTATCAAGGGCGCTCCGTACTTTCATGTGGGCATCCATCCTGTCATCTGCGGCACAACAGATGGCGACACTTACGGATGCCGTCGTGGTGAGCAACCTCATAGGCCCTGATGCCATTTCTGCCGTCAATCTGGTAATGCCGGTTCTTACGCTGCTGTCTTGTATCTGTGTTCTTTTCGGCGTCGGAGGCTCCGTCCTGGCGGCCAAAGCAATGGGCAGGCGCGACATGGGAGAGGTGAACCGCGTGTTTACCACATCCATGACTGCGACGCTGCTGTGCGGCGTGTTCCTGTCAGCCATGTTAAGCTGGCTGACACCGCAGATTGTATCCATAATCTGTCCGGAAGGCAGTCGTATATATCCTTTGGCTGTCAGTTATATGCGTACAGTCACGCTTGGTACGGCTTTTTTGATGGCTGGATCTGTTCTCCAGAGTTTTGTCAAGACAGACGGAAATCCCCGGCTGGTTATGACCGCCGTCATGCTGGGGGCGCTGCTCAATTTGGTGTTCGACTTGGTCTTTATCAAGTATCTGGGTTTGGGCATCGCAGGATCGGCCTGGGCTACAATTGTCAGCTATCTTGCGGCGATGTTGGTCTGTTTGATGCATTTCAGTCGCCCTCATTGCTCGTTCCGCTGGGACTGGTCCGTGCTTCGCTCGGTCCGCTTGACGCTGAAGATGCAGCGTTCCACTGTGAAGGAAGGCTTCCCCATGAGTATTAACGGACTGCTCCTGGGCGTATGCATTTACGCCTTCAACAGCATCGTCCTTCATGCGCAGGGCGATGACGGAATGTACGTATGGTCCCTCTGCTTGCAGTTGTTCATGATTGCCCAGATGGTGCTGGGCGGTATCGCCACCAGCCTTTATTCTATCGGTGGCTTGCTTGTGGGCGAACGCGATATGCCGGGATTGCGCTTGCTTACCCGTCGCGTCCTGCGCTATGTCTGCGGGACCCTGCTGGCGGTTACGCTCCTTGTGATTGCCTTCCCTGGCTTGATTGGCAGTATTTTCGGCAGCGGAGGTATTCCGGTAGGCGGTTTGCTTTATCCTGCGCTGAGGATATTCTCTCTGATGCTGATTCCTTATGCTGTGGTAGCCGTGTTGCGCGCGCTATACCAGATGATTGGCTACCGCGGCCTGAGTGTCGTCCTGAGCGTCGCCCAATTGGTTGTGATGGTCTTGTTCGTATGGGGTTTTGCCCTGTTGAACCACCGGCTTTTGTGGTGGGGTTTCCCCATATCGGCTGCGGTCTTGCTGCTGGTACTCCTGCTGACCAGCTGGGGGATACGCCGCAAAAAGCCGCAGGTCGCTTTGATGACCCTGACCCCCCGGACGGAGGAGGGCCGGTCGCTGAATATATCCGTCCGGCTGACCAGGGACGACGTGGCCCGGGCCATGGATGCCGTCACTGGTTTCCTCCGGGACAACGACGTGACGGGGTCAATAGCATACAACGTCCGGCTCTGCTGTGAAGAACTTTTATACAATATAGTCAACTACGCTGTGGATAAATGCCCGGAAAAGCATTTTGTCGATGTCCACATACTTTGCTCTGAACCATTGGTGAGCGTCTTGGTCAAAGACGACGGGCGCCCTTTCAATCCGGTGCTGAAGGATACGCCGGAAGGGACGGCGCATCTGGGGCTGCGGCTTGTCAACGGCATCAGCTCCACCATACATTATCAATACATGTACAACCAGAATATGGTTTACCTGACATTCCATCGCTAACTTTTTATTCAGCATACCCGGATGACGAACGAATATTTGCAACCCCTATGGGACGCCTTTGAGCGCTTTGCCGACCTTACAGCTGTCGTGGATCTTGATGAAAGGAAAACCACTTACCGCCAGTTGGGGCAGTTGACCCGCCGCATTGCAGGCGGTCTTGCACACCTTCGGCTGCCTGAGCATTCCTTTATTCCCATACTGTTGCCCACACAGATGGAATACATTGCCGCGGAGTTGGGTGTGTGGATGGCAGGGCACGTCATCGTACCGATGGGCACCACTTTCCCGGAAGGACGTGTCGAGTATATCCGCGAGCACTGTGACGCTCCGTTGATCATCGACCAGAACATGTTCCAGAAACTTTCCGCCGGGGAAGAGTTGCCCGGCGACGGGGAACGGATCGGGTTGGATGAGAACGCCCTGCTGATTTACACCAGCGGATCGACAGGCGAACCGAAAGGCATCCTGCACAGTTTCGAATCCCTGTACTATCACGTCCACAAAGGCTTGCAAGAAGACCATACGGATATGGTGTGGGGAACCTCGTCTCCTTTCTATTTTGTGGCGGCGATATCGAACTTTCCTGTGCTGAAAGGAGGCGGGCAGCTGCATTTCTTCACTGGTGACGTACGTTTCGATGTCAGGAAACTTGAGGATTATATAGAGCAGCACGGCATCACCCATACTTTCATCAGCCCTGCAGTGCTGGCCAGCTTCCACAACCGTTCGGCATCGCTCAAGGTGGTATACACGGGCAGCGAGAAACTGGTGAACCAATCCTCGCGAGACGGCTATGTGCTGATAAATAATTATGGCATGACAGAGACGCTGGGCACCGTATTCTCATTCAAGGTTGACAAGCCTTACGATTCGACGCCTGTCGGCAAACCCGGCAAGGACTCGCCTACCAAGTGGATGCTCCTGGGCGATGACGGGAAGCCCGTTGCGGAAGGTGAAGAGGGGGAGCTGGTGCTCAAAGGAAATTTTTGCAAGGGGTATTTCAAGGATCCTGAGCGTACCGCCAGGCTCTTTCAAGACGGGTGGCTGCATACCAACGACATCCTCCGTCAACTGCCGGACGGCAATTTCGTTTATGTGAACCGCAAGGACTGGATGGTTAAGATCAATGGCCAGCGCGTGGAGCCAGGCGAGGTAGAACAGGCCATCAAACGCATCGGCGGTGTGAAACAGGCCATTGTCAAGGGCTTCGAGAGTAAGACCGGCAGCCAGTATCTTTGTGCTTATTACACCACCGACGATGAGATAACACCCCGGCAAATTCACGACACCCTGGCCGGGCAGCTGCCGCCTTATATGGTCCCCCTGCATATCCTGGAGGTGGACGGGTTCTCGTTCCTGCCGAACGGCAAGATAAACCGCAAGGTCTTGTTGCCACCGGATGCTTCTGAACTACAGGGTAATTACGTGGCGCCATCCAATGAGGTGGAGCGGCTTCTATGTGACGCCTTTGCATCCGTGTTCGGGATGGAACAGGTGGGGATTGACGACGATTTTTTCATGCTGGGCGGCGATAGTATCAAGGTGATGCGTCTTCAGCAGGCATGCCAAAACCTGTCGCTCACTTCCAAGATGGTATATAAAGGTAAGACGCCCCGGAAAATCGCGGAACTCTGCGCGGCTGCGCTCCATTTTGAGCCCCAAGAGCTCAACTTCCCGGTTCCGCTCACCCAGACCCAGATGGGCATTTATGCCGAGAGCATGGCGCGGCAGGGAGAAGCGGCCTATAATAATCCTATCCTGCTGAAGCTGGATGCATCCATCGATGAACAGCAGTTGGCTTTTGCCATTGAACAGGCTGTGGAAGCCCATGCTTTCATAAAGACCCGTATCGTGGAGGATGCGGATGGCAATCCCGGAATGATGCCTGGCAACGAACCATACCGGCAGAGCGTCGAGCAGATGGACGAGGCGGCGCTGGAAGTGTTGAAACCCCGCTTGATTCAGCCCTTCAGCCTCTTGCAGGACCAGTTGTTCCGTATCCGCATCATACGCACGGAAAGCGGATTGTACCTTTTCTCCGATTTCCACCATATTATCTATGACGGCACCTCCATGCGTATCTTCATGACCGATGTCGACAGGGCGTACCGGGGAGAAACCGTCGACCCGGAACAATGGACGGGGTATCATGTGGCCCAGGAGGAAGCGGAGCTCCGCCAGACGGAGAGTTATACCGAGGCCAAGGCATGGTACGATGAAACGTTCGGAGCCCTGGACGTGGACAGCAAGCCTATGCCTGATGTGGAGGAAGGGCAGCCGCTGGCCTTTGGCACGCAGGACCTGCCCCTTGGAGTGAGTACTGAGGCGGTCACGCATTTCTGCCGCCGCCAGGGTATTACGGCCAACATTCTTACACTTGCCGCATTTGGCAAGCTGCTGGGGGCTTACACCAATCAGCAGGAAGCGGTCTTCGCCACCATCTACAATGGCCGCAACAGTGTCCTCACCGTCCGTACCATAGACATGATGGTCAAGACCCTGCCTGTCTATTGCCATTGGACGGCGGATACACGTATCGGCGATTTCCTTCAGGCTGTGAAGAAGCAGCTTCTTGGGGCCATGAACAATGACCTCTATTCTTTCGCCGAACTGGCAACAGCCACGGGCATAAACAGTGACGTCCTGTTTGCCTATCAGGGCGACTACCTGACGCTTGGCACAGTCTGCGGCAGGCCCTACAAGGTTATCGCACTGGAGAAGAACGCAACGGGCAGCCCGCTTGATGTCCAGATCTTCAACACGGCCGACGGTCCGTCCATCCACGTGGAATATCAGCGGAACCAGTACTCCGATGCTTTCGTCAGCGACATGATGCAATGCTATGCCAACATAGTACGGGCAATGCTGACGGTAGAGCGGCTGTCTGATATCGAGCTGGTCAATAAGGCTCAGTTGGATACTCTCGACGGCTTCAACAGGACGGAGCATCCGTACGATGCTACGCAAACCGTCGTTTCGCTGTTCAGGAAGACCGCCGCGTGCTATCCGGACAATCCGGCCATCCTTTATCAAGATTTAACGGTCAGTTATCGCGAGGCGGATGAACTGACGGAC
Source organism: Bacteroidales bacterium (assembly GCA_017561765.1). Taxonomy (GTDB): domain Bacteria; phylum Bacteroidota; class Bacteroidia; order Bacteroidales; family UBA932; genus Cryptobacteroides. The sequence continues at coordinate 11,584 of JAFZBM010000103.1, forward strand.
CGCCTGGCGGCCTTCATTCAATCGAAGGGCCTGGGCCGTGGGTGCGTGGTGAGTATCTTGATTCCTCGTGGGGAGTGGATGATCCTGGCGTCTCTGGGTGCCCTGAAGGCTGGCTGCAGTTATCAGCCGTTAGACCCTACCTATCCTGAAGAACGGTTGAATTTCATGGTCAAGGACGCGGATGCTAAACTGTTGATTACGACGGAGCTATTGCGTCCCAAGCTTGGAGAATATCAGGGCGAGGTGCTGCTGACGGCCGACATAGCCGGCCTGGCTGCCGGCAGGCCGGAAGAAGATCCCCGGCCTTCAGACGAATTCACCCTTCTCTACACATCTGGTTCTACGGGCGTGCCCAAAGGCGTCCGCCTGACACACGGCAACCTCGTTTGCTTCATCGATTGGTACCAGCGTTATTATGATTTGCAGCCTTCCAGCGTTGTGGGGGCATACGCTAGCTATGGCTTCGACGCCAATATGATGGATATGTATCCCGCCCTGGCATGCGGATCGGCTGTCTGCATCATACCGGAGGACATGCGGCTGGATATGGAAGTCCTCAATAAGTATCTGGAAGATAAAGGGGTTACCCATCTGTTCATGACCACTCAGGTGGGCCGCCAATTCGCTTCCGATATCGACAACCACTCTCTGCAGTACCTCTCCATGGGCGGGGAAAGGCTTGTGCCTTACACGGTTCCATCAGGCTATAAGACCTATAACTGCTATGGCCCTACGGAGTGTACCATTATCTCCACCATTTATGAAGTTGTCCCCGGAGAGTCCCGTATTCCTATTGGAAAGATGCTCGACAATATGAAGGGATACATCGTCGGCATGGATGGCCGGCGGCTGCCTGTGGGTGCTTTGGGGGAACTGTGGATTGCGGGCCCTCATGTAGGAAACGGCTATCTGAACCGTCCTGAGAAGACGGCGGAGGTGTTTATCGACAATCCCTTCGAAGGTGGTGCATACAAGCCTCTCTATCGCTCGGGAGATATTGTCCGCTATAAACAGGACGGCAATATCGATTTTATCGGCCGTCGTGACGGGCAGGTGAAGATCCGTGGTTTCCGCGTGGAACTGAGTGAAGTGGAGGCTGTCGTCCGCGAGTACCCCGGCATCAAGGATGCTACTGTGGCAGCATTCGACCATCCCGGAGGAGGTAAGTACATCGCCGTATATGTGGTGAGTGACGGGACGATCCGCCCGGAGGACCTGGCCGATTTCATTCGCGAGCGCAAGCCGCCGTATATGGTGCCTGCCGCCATCATGCAGTTGGACCGGATTCCGCTGAACCAGAATGACAAGGTAAACCGGCGAGCCCTCCCGAAGCCGGAACTGACAGCCGAGGGGGAGGGAAGTGACGACAGTCATCCGCTGAACGTACTGGAACAGGAGCTGAAGGGCATCGTCGCAAAGGTGACGGGCCTGGAGAGTTTCGGCGTTACGATGCCGTTTGTGAACTTAGGGCTGACATCCATCCTCAGCATAAAGTTGTCCAGCCTGCTTTTTAAACGTTTCGGCGTAGAGGTTCCGTCGAAAGTGCTTTTGGACGGCGCTTCGGTCGAGACCGTGGAAAACTTCCTCCTGCAACGGTGGATGGCCGGTCCGGCAACTGTTGCAGCGTCTTCGTCAGAAGCCGCCCCGGCGGAGGAACTTAGGAGCTCTCCGCTTGCCTTCCCGCAGGCGGGTGTCTATTACGAGTGCATGAAGCACCCGACGGATGTAGTCTATAACATTCCCGCCCTCCTGCGTTTCGATAAAGAGACGGATGCGGGCAGGATTGAAACGGCCGTCAAAGCCGTTGTTGCAGCGCATCCAGCTTTGAATTCGCACTTTGAGATGACCGACAATGACGTGACGCAGGTGCGTAACGAGGATACGGAGATTCCCGTCGAGCGCATCACGATGTCGGAAAAGGAACTGGCTGGCTACAAAAAAGATTTCGTGCGTCCGTTCCATCTGGCTACGGGTCCACTTTGTCGTTTCGCCATCGTCAGCACTGAGGATGCTGTCTGCCTTCTGACAGACTTCCACCACCTTGCCTTCGATGGCTCTTCGATGGATATCTTTATCCGGCAGTTGGGAGAAGCGCTTGACGGTGCCGTCATCGGGAAAGAGCGTTACAGCTACTTCGACTTTGCCGAGGATGAGAAGCGTTTCGAATCTTCTCCTGCATTCGAGGAAAACCGCCAATATTACGCCGATATGCTCTCTGGTTTCGAGAGCGCCAGTGAACTCACCGCCGACCTGAAGGGCAAAGAGGAAGAAGGCCATATGAAGACGATGGCATCGCCCCTCGATATGGATGCCATTACCCGTTATTCGCAGCGACAGGGTGTCACGCCCGCCGCCCTTCTGTTGGCCGCAACATTCTATACGGTAGCGCGTTATACTGCCGATAATCACGTATATCTGTCGACCATCAGCAGTGGTCGCGTCGACGTGCGTTTTTCTGACACTTTCGGCATGTTCGTAAACACCCTTCCGTTGGGTATTGCCATCGGAGACCAGACAGCTGCGGCTTTTGTCAGGCAGAGCGCCGATGTCTTCGGCGGTGTAATCGAGCATGAAAAATACCCGTTTGCCCGCATCGCCGCCGATTACGGATATGCTCCGCAGATTGTATATGAGTATCAACTTGGCGTTATTGGCAAACCGTCCATGAAGGGGCTTCAGGGGATGGAGAGCCTGGAGCAGGACACAGCCAAGTTCAAGCTCTCCGTCCACATAGAGATGCATCAAGGACAGCCCAGCGTGGTCCTCTATTACAATGACGCCCTCTACAGCCGCGAACTTGTTTCCGGATTGGCTCGCAGCATCGTCATAGCGGCCGATCGGCTGTGTACCGCTGCCGAAGCCGCCTCTGTCAAGAGCCTCGACCTGATAGATGACGCCCGTGCCCGGCAGCTGGAGAATTTCCGTTCCACATCTTCAGACAAATCCCGTTTTCATTATTTCTATGACGGAATCCGACGTTTTGCTGCGGAAACACCCGAACGCAAGGCCCTTGTAGCCTGTGATGCGGAATTCACCTACGCCGGACTGGATGCCGTAACGGACCGCATCGCCGCCGCCCTGCAGGCCCGTGGCGTGGCACCCCGCAGCCGTGTTGCTTTGTTGTTGCCACGCACATCCCGTGTCATCCTGTCTATGTTCGGTGTAATGAAGGCGGGCAGCGCTTATATCCCCTGTGATCCGGAGTATCCCACTGAACGCATCCAGCACATCCTTACCGACAGCGGTGCCGCATATGTCATCACCACCGCCGACCGCCTGCAGGATTTCGATAACGCCATTGACGTGGAGACATTGGTCTCCTATAATGTCGCTCCGTTGCGGCCGTCCGGCATAACTCCGCAGGATCTTGCCTATCTGATCTATACATCTGGCTCTACCGGCAAGCCAAAAGGGGTGATGCTGCGTCACGAAAGCATCGCGAACTACCTGACGGACCATCCGGCCAACAGCCACATTCATGCGCTGGCCGAAGAAGCGCACGTGTACCTTTCCGTAACGACCGTCTCTTTCGACATGTCGCTGAAGGAAATCGGCGCGGCGCTCTTCAACGGTCTCACGCTTGTCCTGGCCAGCGAGGAGCAGACCACCAATCCCATGCTTTTGGCGGAATTGTTCAAGAATACCGGCGCCGATGCTTTCAACGCAACGCCGTCGCGGATGATGCAGTATATGGAGCTGCCCGCTTTCCGGGAGGCTATCGCCCCTTGCAAGGTGCTGATGTGCGGCGGTGAGAAATACGCCGACGGCCTGCTCGACAAGTTGCGCAATGCAGCCCCCGGAGCCCATATCTTCAACACCTACGGTCCTACGGAGATTACCGTTTCATCGAATGCCAAGGAACTGACGCATACTGACCGCATCAGCATCGGCCGCCCTCTGCTGGGCGTCACGGAGTTCATCGTCGACAAGGACGGCAACGAACTGCCTGCCGGTGTAGTTGGCGAGCTATATATCGGTGGCATCGGCGTGGCTTCCGGCTACAACAACCTGCCCCAGATGACGGCCGAACGCTTCATGGACTACAAGGGTGTCCGCATCTACAAATCCGGCGACTATGCCCGTTGGACTGAGGAAGGCGACGTGGTCATCCTGGGCCGTACCGACAACCAGATCAAGTTGCGCGGACTGCGCATCGAACTGGGTGAAGTGGAAGCCGCCCTGGCAGCCGTGGAAGGTATAAGGAACGTGGTGGTCAAGATTTGCAAAATCAAGGGTACGGAGCATCTTTGCGCTTACTTCACCGCCGATCATCAGGTGGACATCCCGGCCTTGAAACAAGAGCTTGGCAAGACGCTTACCAAATATATGGTGCCGACAGCGTATCTTCAACTGGACAAGATGCCGCTGACGCCGAATGGCAAGACCGATGTGAAATCGCTGCCCGAGCCCGAATTGGCTGCAAGCGGGGCCTATGAGGCGCCCGCCAATGAAACTGAACGGACCATCGCCGAGATTTTTGCCCGGATCCTGGGTATCGACCGCGTCAGCGTTACGGACAGTTTCTTCGAACTCGGCGGCACTTCACTGGTTGTTACCCGTGTCATCATCGAGACGGACAAGGCGGGACTTAAAGTCGCCTACGGCGATGTCTTCGCCCATCCTACTCCCCGTAAACTGGCCAATTTCATCCTGGGAATCAGCGAAGAGGACAGGAAGGGCGACGAAGTGTCCGATTATGACTATACCGCCATAAACAACCTGCTTCAGCGCAATACCCTGGCCGGTTTCAGGGCAGGGGAGCGTCAGCCGTTGGGCGATGTACTCTTGACGGGCGCTACGGGCTACCTGGGTATCCATATCTTGCGCGAACTGATCGACAGCGAGGCAGGCCATATCTATTGCCTTTTACGCGGCAAGACGTTGGATGCCGCCGAGAGCCGTCTGCGCACCCTGCTGTTCTACTACTTCTCCGACTCCTTCCAGTCGCTCTTCGGAACACGTCTCCATGTGGTCTTAGGCGATGTCACCGGCGACTTCGGGAAGGATTTGAAAGTTGATACTGTCTTCAACTGCGCCGCCGTCGTGAAACACTTCTCGGAAGGAACGGAGATCGAAGACGTGAATATAGGAGGAGCCCGGCGCTGTGCGGAATTCTGCCTCAGGACAGGTGCACGCCTGGTCCATATCTCCACGGCTTCCACGCGCGGTCTGTGGGTGGGCGAAATCAAGGATGATGTCTTCAGCGAACAAAGCCTCTATATGGGACAGTTCCTTGGAAACAAGTACATCTGGTCGAAGTTCATGGCCGAACGCTTAATCCTGGAAGCTGCAGCCCTTCACGGACTGAGTGCGAAAATCATGCGTGTTGGTAACCTGGCCGCCCGCAGCACCGACGGTGAGTTCCAGGCTAACTTCTCCACCAACTCGTTTATGGGTCGCATCAAGGTCTATAACATGCTGGGCTGTTGTCCGCATGAGATGCGCGACTCCCAGGTGGAGTTCTCGCCGATTAACGAGGTGGCCAGGGCTATCGTCCTGCTGGCCACCACGCCAAAGGAGTGCTGCGTCTTCCATCCCTACAACAACCACAGCGTTCTGCTGGGCGATGTGCTGGGCGAACTGAAATGCGTCGGCGACGGCGTTCGATTCGTGGAACTCGGCGAGTTCTCCGCTGCCCTAAAACAAGCTGAGGAGGACCCGCAGAAGGCCAAGCAGCTTTCCAGCATGCTGGCCTACCAGAACATGGCCGGCGGGCAGAAGTCGGCAGACGTTGCCCGCAAGAATACCTACACCATGCAGGTGCTCTACCGTATGGGCTATCATTGGAGCGCCACTTCCTGGGACTATATCGAACAGTTCCTCAAAGCTATCAGCGGTTTCGGTTTTTTTGAGAATCAATGATGAAAACGATAGAAATGAAGGACGCGATGCGGCTGGTTGCGGAAGGTGCAGCCGCATCCCCTGTACAACGGCATGACCTACAGAAGCAGCGGCTCAGGCAGCTGGTAGCCTATGTGCGGGAACATTCACCTTATTTTGCCGGTCTTTATGCCGGGCTGCCCGATGACTTTACCCTTGCCGATCTGCCCTTTACGGAAAAAGGCACCTTGCTTGAGCATTACAACGATTGGGTGACCGACCGCGAACTGACGCTGGATCGCGTGATGGATTATACCTGTCTTCCTGTTGCCGGCCGGGGCCTGCTATTGGGCCGGTATTCTGCCCTGTGTACAAGTGGATCCTCGGGGCGCCCTTTGCCGATGGTGCGCGATGATTACCACAATAAAATCCACAATGCGATGATTATGCAGCGCCTGTACAAGATTGGCAATCAGGAGGTTCTCAATATCTCCCGACATAAGGTCGCCTCCGTCGTCCACATGTCTCCCAATGCATCTTCTTATAACGGATTTCTACGTACACAGGCCCTTTTCCCACAGGCGGCAGACAATATGTTGGCCGTGGGCTTGATGGTGGGCATAGATGAGATCGTGAGAAAACTGAACGAGTTCCAGCCAGAGATGCTGTCCGGCTATGCCTCATCGCTCGTTTTGCTGGCCGTGGAGAAGGAGAAAGGGAAACTCGATATTCCCGTCAAACTCATCGCCAACTCGGCGGAATTGCTGACCGACGAAGCCTGCAGGCATATCCAAAGTGCCTTCGGCTGCCCAGTCATCAACAATTACTGTATGACGGAAGGGGGTGAGATTGCGATGACCAATGGCTGTCCGCATCTGCATTTGAACGAAGATTGGGTAATCGTGGAACCCGTAGATGCCGATAAGAAGCCTATGCCCCTCGGCAGCACCGATTTCAGCGACGGTATTTTCATTACCGACTTGAGCAATTTCGTGCAGCCTATAATCCGCTATTACGTGGATGACCGGGTCCGCATCATTCCGGAGAGCGACTGTTCCAAGTCGTCTTTCCCCATCTTGCAGATCGACGGCCGAGTCTTTCAGTTGTTTACCCTCTGCGGAAAGAGTTTCACGATGGCCGCTATCCACAGCAAGGCGGAAGTGTGGCCCGGTATGCTGCAATATCAGATTGTGCAGACGGGACCCGATTCCATGCAGGTGAGAGGTGTATGTTCGCCGGAGACAGACCCGGCGAGCGTGCTAGGTTCGTTCGCCGCATATCTCCAGGACTACTTCCGGGCCAGCGGTTGTCTCAACGCCAATATTACCTGTTCCACTGAGCCGCTTATGCATAATAAACTTGGAGGGAAAATTCCCCCTTACGTGAACGTTTCATCTGCCGGATGATTTATCTGAACGACGATATTTACGGACTGGACTTTGATCGGGCGCTGGAGGCGGTCAGCCCCCAGCGCCGCGACCTGGCCCTACGATATCGCTTTGACCTGGACCGTCGTCTATCCCTGGCGGTATATCTGTTGCTATGCGAAGGGCTTAAGAAAGAATACGGCATTACCGAACCGCCGGTATTCGTTTTCGGCCCCCACGGAAAACCGATGCTCAAGGATTATCCTGGGATCCACTTCAACTTAAGTCACTGCCGTCGTGCGGCGCTATGTGTAGTGGACGATGTTCCCGTGGGATGTGACGTGGAATGCGTCCCGGATAAGTTGGACAGGGACATATGCCGCCGCTGCTGCAATGAGGAGGAAATGGCAGGCATCCAAGGCTCCGACCACCCCCCGGTGGCATTTGCGCGGCTTTGGAGCAGGAAAGAAGCCTTCCTGAAACTAACGGGCGAGGGACTGACTGACCATCTTCCGGCGTTATTCAGCTCCTTTCCGGCCGATAACGTCAGTTTCCGCACGTATACCGCAGCTGATCAAAGCTACGTCTATACCGTCTGTCACTGGAACAAGAAGTGATTTCTAATGGCCTTTTATTGTTTTATATATGTCAACAAAGTATAAATTGGGTATTGCTTTCAGCGGGGGCGGAGCCAGGGCTGCAGCCCATTGCGGTGCCTTGCAGGCCCTGCACGAATATGGTATACGGCCGGATGTGGTTTCTGGTACCAGCGCGGGAGCCCTGGTGGCGACGCTGTATTCCGCCGGCTTCACGCCCAAGCAGATGATTGAATTGTTTCAGGGCTTGAACTTTTTCAAGGACATCGTTACTCCGTCCGTCCCAAAAGGCGGCCTGTTCGATTCTCGTCCGTTAGTGGAGATTATTCGAAAGAATCTGCCATACACGCGCCTTGAGGATCTTCCCATCCCGACTTTTCTGGTTGCTTCCGATTTGGAACACGGCGTCCCGGTGGTTTTTTCCAAAGGAGAGATTGCTCCGAGAGTGGTCGCTTCTTGTTCCATCCCGGTCATCTTCCGCCCGATGAACATCAACGGTGTTCATTATGTTGACGGTGGTGCCTTCCAAACCCTGCCCGTGTCCACCATAAGGGATAAGTGCGAAACCGTTATAGCCCTTAGTCTTAATCATTTGGAGGAAGACAAATACAAAGATAACCTCATGTCGGTTGCTTACCGTTCTTTCCTTATGATGATGGTTTCGAATATCGCTATCGATACAGAACTGGCAGATTTGTTCATTGAATTAGATACCTACGGCTGTACGTCGTACGATATTTCGCGCATTGAAGAACTGTTTTTCAGAGGGTACGAGAGCGCTGTGAAAGTCCTCGATGAAAATGGGTATAAGCGTGAACTGCCGAAGGAAGAAATTGTTTTTCCCAAGAAGAAACGCCTGGTGGAGGAAGTGGAAAACTATGAGTTCGTCATCAGGAACACGATAAAGAATGGTGTCGCCGTTTTCAAAACCATTAAGAAACCGGCAAAAGACAAGTTAGATAAATAATTGCCGCGAAATCACGCATACTTTTTCATCCATTGCCATACATTGAATATGCAAAGATAACGCGATTATGATTATATTCGCAAGAATTATGGTAATGATGAAAAAAAGCAAGGCTTCGCGCGGAGCCCGCAAGTGCCATGGGGCGAAGGTGTTCCGGCGATTGATATGGTGCCTTTTGTCGCTATTCCTCATGATGCTGGGCATTGTCATTTATTGCAATGTCAGGATAGACGCCTATTCCAGCAAGCGCCTTTATGATAATGTTGACGATGTGCCGCATTACCACGCGGCCGTGGTACTTTGGACTTCGCCTAACGGGAGAAATGGCGGACCCAACAGGTTTTTCAATGCCAGGATCAAGGCATGTGCCGAATTATATGAATCGGGCAAGATTGACC